>JABMOY010000096.1 GCA_013203955.1 Rhodospirillales bacterium
ACCAAGACCAGCCGCAAAAGCATCCGGCTGCTGGGCACGGTCGGCGAGCCGATCAACCCGGAAGCCTGGAACTGGTATAACGAGGTCATCGGCGACAGCCGCTGCCCCATCGTCGACACCTGGTGGCAGACGGAAACCGGCGGTATCATGATTACGCCGCTGCCCGGCGCCACGGCCCTCAAACCCGGATCGGCGACACGGCCGTTTTTCGGCATCGTGCCGCAATTGATGGACGCCGACGGCAAGGAAATGGATGGCGAAGGCGAAGGTGCCTTAGTCATCGCCCAATCATGGCCCGGCCAGATCCGCACCGTTTACAAGAACCACGAACGGTTCATGGACACCTATTTTGCCACCTACAAGGGCAAGTACTTTACGTCCGACGGCTGCAAACGAGACGCAGATGGTTATTACTGGATCACCGGACGGACTGATGACGTGCTCAATGTTTCCGGCCACCGCATGGGCACGGCGGAAGTTGAAAGCGCGCTGGTCGCCCATCCCAACGTCGCCGAGGCCGCCGTCGTCGGCTATCCGCACGACATCAAGGGGCAGGGCATTTA
This sequence comes from Rhodospirillales bacterium, assembly GCA_013203955.1. Classification (GTDB taxonomy): domain Bacteria; phylum Pseudomonadota; class Alphaproteobacteria; order Rhodospirillales; family Casp-alpha2; genus Casp-alpha2. The sequence continues at coordinate 564 of JABMOY010000096.1, forward strand.
TTGCTACATCACACTCAACGCCGGGACCGAGGCAACGGATGATCTGAAGAAAGACATGGTCGCCCAGGTGCGCAAAGAGATCGGGCCGGTGGCGACGCCGGACTTGATCCAATGGGCGCCGGGGTTGCCGAAAACCCGCTCAGGCAAAATCATGCGCCGGATTCTGCGCAAGATCGCTGAGAACGATTATTCAAATTTGGGCGACACATCGACCCTGGCCGAACCGGCGGTGGTCGAGGATTTGATTGAAAACAGGCAAAACCGCTAAGGGGACTAGCCTCCCCGCGTCGTCAAAAGCCGTTGCACCCGGTGCATGTTTTTTTCGATCACCTGCGCTTGTTTGGGAATGCCTTGCTCGCGGTAAATTGCCGTCGCCCCCTCGAAGCAGTCAGAGGCTTCGCGCAACAGGGTGTTTTGAGAATTCCGTTTCGCCAGGGCGAAGCAGGCGGCGCCAAGGTTGTTGGCCGTTTTCGCCCATAAAAGTGGCGCCCGTTCCCGGTTGTGAACCTTCATAGCAGCGCGGAACTTTTCGACCGCACGCTCCAGCGCTTCGCGGCCGCCCATTTCCTCGCCCATGGCCAGCAGCAGGACGCCGTACTGGTTGGTCACTTCCGCCCAACGCCCGGGCATCCGGGTCTGGTCGTAAACGCCGAGCACCGCTTCATAAGCCTCGACCGCGCGTTCCATGTATTCGGGTTTGGCCTCCGCCCCGGCCAGGACATAAAGGGACTTCGCCAAGTTGGTTTGCGCCCCCGCCCAATCGTTGGTGTGGGCGCTGGGGCTGAGATGGGCGGCAATAGTGCTGTAGATCAGGGCGGCGCTACGCAGGTGTTTTGCTTCCTTCTCTTTTTGCCCCCGGACCATCAACACGGCGGCCAGATTGTTTTGAATGCGTGCCCAGACCAGCGGCTGGCTGTCCTTGGCGACCCTTTTTTCCGCTTCTTTGTAGGCCTTAACCGCCGGGGAAAGCTGTTTCGGCCCGCCGCCCATGTTCGAATAGGCGACGAAAATATTGCCGATGACGTTAAAGATGGAAACTGCCTGGGCGTCGCTCAACCCGGGCGGCGGAGATTCGATCAGCAACGCCGTCTGTTCCAGGTAGCCGCCCAGCGTTTCCCCAAGCCCGGCGCGTGCGCCCTTGAAGGTAGGGCCGAAGACGCCAATGACGGCGGCCTTAATCAGCGTCTCAAAGGCGTCGCCGAAATCGGCGGGGATCTCCAGGGTTTCACCGACCCCGGGCGTATCACCGTCGCCGCCCGGCGCCGGCAACAGCCGAAGCGTCAGCCTGTTGCCTTCCTTGTCGATCTCGCCCCATACCAGGATATCTCCGGCTTCCTCTTGCAGCCAGGCAGCGCCTTCTTCCGCCGCCTGAAACAACTGTTCAACCGGATCAGCAATGCCGTCGGGCAAAGTCAGAGTTTCCTTGCGGCGAAAGACCTCGACGCCGCTGATCTCGACCAGCAGCTTGCCAAGATGTTGATGCACCGCCGCCCCCTTATCATGAACAAGGCGGGCGAGGACGATTTTAGGCGCCCTTTCCAGGCCTGGGCCAGAGGGCGCGAAGGTCTTTTCGGAAAGCCTTTCCGAGCCGCCTTTTTTCAAGCGGGCCGTCAAGGATGCCAGCCATCCGAACATCGCCATCGGAATCCTCTCCCAGTTTAGGCCTAAGTTTCAGGCCTTTTTAGCCTTTTTTCATTCTCAAGGATGCCCAAGTTCCCCTTGCGGGGCAATGGGTTTAATCACAGGCGGCCCAGGGCGGCCCAGGCCCAGCCAGGGTTAGAAATCGATGGCCCGGCCTTTTCTTTCCCAGTCGCCGTAGCGGGTCGGTTCAGGGCCTTTGGGACCGCCGATTTCGTTGGGCATTTGCTCGGCACTTTCGGGACGGGGCCGGGCCAGCGCCGAAATCATGAACACCGCGCTCAGCAACACCGTGCTCAGCCACCAGCTTTGCCAAGCGCCGAAACTAAGGCTGGCGATGGTCAACCCGGATGCCAGCAGGGCAAATGAACCGGCTCGGCCCATCCCGTCCTCCGCCCGTCGGTTAATGGAACGGATGATAGCCAACAACAACGCCACAAGGATAAACGCCCCGACCATGCCCAGTTCCAGCCAGACCTGAAGCACGGCGTTGTGGGGGTGTAGGGGGATGGGCTCGAAGAAGGTCGTGGTCCAACTATTGCCAGTGATTTCCTTGGGGTAGGTGTATTTCACCCGGTCCTCAACGCCGTATAGGGCGCGCGTCGAGTCGAAGCCGCCGCCCAACAGGGGCTTTTCCTTGATGTGCTTGACTGCGTTTCCCCAGATAACCAGCCGGTGGGCCGCCGACATCGAAAGCCATGACGCTTTCTTGCCTTCCGTTAATGGGTTCGGAAAAAGCCCCGGCACCATGGGCGCCGTCAAAACGCCCAGGACAATCGCCCCGGCGAAGGCCCAAGGCACCGCCCGGGGCAGGGCCAGGGCGGCGGCGAAGACAAGGGCGCCGACGCCGACGCCAATCATCACCGCCATCCCCTTGCCTAAAAACATCAAGGCCAGAGCCCCGCCAATAATGAGGGCCGAAAAGGGCGCAGGAACCCGCGACCACAGGGCAATGGCCCACGGCCAGAAAAACAGGGCCGTCGCCGCCAGCCCGGGTTTAAGCACGTTGGTGTGCCGCCCGGTTGTGATATCGAGAAACATTATCTTTCCTGCCAGCCCGTACATAAACGTCGTCAGCCAGACATCGGTGGCGAATTCAAAGGCGATCAAGATGAACCCGGCAATGCCGCCTATGATCAACCCGTTCTGGAATACCTTCTTTTCCCGCTCGCTTAAGCCCGTCGCGACCGTGGCCAAAACGGCCCCACCAAAGAAGGTGGCCGCCAGGGCCATGCCGGTTTTCAGAGTTTCCGCCGGGTTGATGGACCAACCCCAGGTAACGAACGCCCAAACGGACATCGCCGCCAGGGCGTAAGTCACGGGCCCGGCCAAGATCGGCACCCGGCGCCGGCGCCCGGCCTCGACAATCAGCACGGCAAGTGCCGTGAGGGCAAACAACGGGGCGATGCTTTTGGGCAGTAACACCACCATCGGCATGAACAGAAGGGCGGCGAGACCGAGAATGTGGCCGCTGTGGATTTTCGCTGTCACTTTTTTATTTTTTTCACAATATTGAAAAAACGTCCATTTATGGGGGCGTAAAAAGGTCGGGCCGAACACTAATCCCTTAAATTGCCAAAGCCAAGCAGGGGAGTAGACGAAGAAAAAAGCCGCAACCACCGCGAAGACGGTTGCCAGCAGGGGCGTCCGTCGGGCATGACTGGCGAATGGCTGCCTTACCTTCCCCCGAGAACTCGGCTCGCGCCGTAGCGCTTGAATTGCTGGCCACGGTTTTGCGGCAGAAATGCCCTCTCGATGACGCTTTGGCCGGTCAGCAGGCGATGGCCGGCCTAGAGACCCGCGACCGCGGCTTCTCTCGCAACCTGGTCGCCACCACGCTACGGCGGCTGGGCCAGATCGACGCGCTCATTGGCCATGCCTTGGAAAGGCCGCTACCGGCCAAGGCCTGGGGCGTCATGGATATTCTCAGGCTCGGGGCGTGCCAGCTTTTGTTTTTGGACACACCCCCCCACGCCGCCGTCGATACCATGGTCGATCTGGCGCAAGCGTACGGAATGGGGCCCCACAAGAAACTTGTCAACGCAGTGCTTCGCCGTTTCGCCCGCGAAGGGAAAGCCTTGATTGAAGCCCAAGACGCGGCCCGGCTGAATACGCCGGACTGGCTGTGGCAGTCGTGGGCCCAGGCCTATGGGGAGGACACCTGCCGGGCCATCGCTGAGGCCCATCTGGCGGAAGCGCCGCTTGATATCACCGTCAAGACCGAGGCCGCCAAGTGGGCGGAAAAGTTGGGCGCCGAAATTCTGCCGACGGGCACCTTGCGCCGTCCCTCCGGGGGGCTGATACACGAACTTCCAGGCTTCGCCGACGGCGCCTGGTGGGTGCAGGACGCCGCCGCCGCCTTACCGGTGCAGTTGCTGGGCGACGTCAAGGGCCGCCGGGTCATTGACCTGTGTGCCGCGCCGGGCGGCAAGACGGCGCAATTGGCGGTCCAGGGCGCGATCGTTACCGCCGTTGATCGGTCGGAAAAAAGGCTGAAAAGATTACGGGAAAACTTGGGCCGGCTGGGCCTTGAGGCGGAATTGGTCACCGCCGATGCCACCACTTGGCATCCAGCGGAGATGGCTGACGCGGTGCTGGTGGATGCCCCGTGTTCGTCCACCGGGACGATCCGCCGCCACCCCGATGTCGCCCATTTGAAAACCCCCGAAGACGTCGCCAAGCTGGCCGTCCTGCAAAAGACGCTTCTGGCGGCGGCATTCAGCATGGTCCGCCCCGGCGGGCTGGTGGTTTATTGTTCGTGCTCGCTGCAACCGGAAGAAGGCCCAGGCCACATCAAGGCATTGTTGCAATCGGACCCTTCCATTACCCACGCACCCTTAAGGCCAGATGACGTCGGCGGCATGGCGGACCTGATTTCCGACGCAGGCGATCTTCGCACCTTGCCAGGTCATTTGGCCCCCTTGGGCGGCATGGACGGGTTTTTCGCCGCCCGGCTTAAATCGGGTCTTAAACGGGCGCCCTAAAAGTCGTTTGCGGGCTTTACTTTCAAGGCGCTCCGAGGGTAAACACCGAGGAAGATGAGGAACCGGATCGAATGACCAAAAAGCAGGGTTTCCACGAAGATTTCGGACGCGACGACCACGTCAAGACCGGCAGCGAGCGGAGTTTCGGCGTCGTTTTCGCCGTCGTCTTCGCCGTCATCGGGCTGTCGCCGCTGATCGGCGCCGAAGTCGGCAGTGGGGCGGTCCGAGTATGGGCCCTGGCAGTGGCCGGGGGGTTCCTTACCGCCGGGCTTTTCATGCCCGCCGTTCTCAGGCCCCTGAACCTATTGTGGTTCAAGTTCGGGATGGTGCTTAGCAAAATCATAAACCCCGTCGTCATGGGCCTGCTGTTTTATTTGACGATCACGCCTATTGCCCTTCTTATGAGGCTGTTTGGCAAGGATCCCCTGCATCGGCGTTTCAATGCAAACACGAAAAGCTATTGGATCGTCCGCGACCCAGCTGGGCCGGAGCCGGAGTCCATGCGCCGCCAATTCTAGGAGACCGTCTTGGATTTTATTTCCGAACTTTGGGCCTTCATGAAAGTCCGCAAGAAATTCTGGCTATTGCCGGTTCTCGTCATGATGGCGGTGTTCGGAGGGTTGGTGGTACTCAGCCAGGGCTCGGCCGTGGCGCCGTTCATTTACACGATTTTCTAGTCAGGGCTGGCCGTTGCGCATTCTCGGCATTTCCGCCTTTTACCACGACAGTGCAGCGGCGTTGATCGAAGACGGTCGCATTACCGCTGCCGCCCAGGAAGAACGCTTCACCCGAAAAAAACATGACGCAGGATTTCCCGTCCATGCCATCGCTTCGTGTCTAAAAGCCGCCGGCTCCAGCATGGGGAATGTGGATTTCGTCGCCTTTTACGATAAGCCGTTCCTAAAATTCGAAAGGCTTCTGGAAACCTATCTGTCGTTCGCGCCCCGGGGGTTCAAATCCTTCAGCATGGCGATGCCGGTTTGGTTGCGTGAAAAGCTTTTCCAAAAAGACCTTCTGCGTAAAAAACTACAGGACCACCAGCCTGATTTCGACTGGAAGGAAAAGCTGCTGTTCGCCGAACATCATCAAAGCCACGCGGCGTCGGCGTACTTCCCGTCGCCGTTCGAAAACGCCGTGGTGCTGACCATGGACGGGGTCGGCGAATGGGCGACGACGTCGGTGGCCCTGGGCGAAGGCAACAAGCTGGAGATGACCAAGGAAATCCACTTTCCCCATTCCTTGGGCCTGCTTTATTCGGCCTTTACCTATTACACGGGCTTTCGCGTCAATTCCGGCGAATACAAGGTCATGGGGTTGGCGCCGTATGGCGAGCCGAAATACAAATATATGATCCTCGATAGCCTGATGGACTTGAAAGACGACGGCACCTTCCGCTTGGACCAGTCCTATTTCGATTATTGCACCGGGCTGCGCATGACCAATGCAAAGTTCGACGATCTATTTGGCGGTCCGCCCCGGCAGGCCGGTGAATTGCTGACCCAGCGCCATATGGATTTGGCAGCGTCGGTGCAGGCGGTCACGGAAGAAACCGTGCTGCGGCTGACCCGCGGGCTGGCCCGTGAAACGGGAAACAAAAATTTATGCTTGGCCGGCGGCGTTGCGCTCAACTGCGTCGCCAACGGCAAGGTCTTAAAAGATGCCCAATTCGACAACATCTGGGTGCAGCCGGCGGCCGGCGATGCCGGCGGTGCATTGGGCGCGGCGCTGGCGGCTTATCACCTCTACCAAGGCCAGCCGCGAAAAATTAATGGCGCCGGGGGCCATCAAGACGCCATGTTGGGGTCATACTTGGGGCCTGAATTCGCGCAATCCAACATCGAAGCTCGACTGACAGCAGAAGGGGCAAAATTCAAGGTCCTGGATGATGATGCCGTGATCGCCGACACCGCCCAGGCCCTTGCCGACGGAAAAGCCGTCGGCTGGTTCCAGGGGCGTATGGAATTCGGTCCCCGAGCCCTCGGCAACCGGTCGATCCTGGGCGACGCCCGCTCGACCTCCATGCAGAAGACATTGAACCTACGCGTCAAGTACCGGGAAAGTTTCCGGCCTTTCGCGCCTTCGGTGTTGCGCGAAGACGCAAGCCAATGGTTCGACCTGGACACCGATAGTCCCTACATGCTGATGGTCGCCGACGTCAGGGAAGACAAGCGCAAACCGATGACGCAAGCCGAACAGGCGTTGTTCGGAATCGACAAGTTGAACGTGCCCCGGTCCGACATTCCCGCCGTCACCCATGTCGATTATTCGGCCCGCATCCAGACCGTTCACGCCGACACCAATCCGCGTTATCACGCTTTGATTAGCCGTTTTAAGGAAATCACCGGCTGCCCCGTCATCGTCAACACCAGCTTCAACGTCCGCGGCGAGCCCATCGTCGGCACCCCGGAAGACGCCTTCCATTGTTTCATGGGGACCGAGATCGAAGTCCTGGTGGTCGGAAATTGTTACCTTAAAAAAGAAGATCAAGATTCAAGCCTGAAACGTGATTACAAAGATGCCTTCGAATCGGATTGAAGGAGGCACGAGGACATGACCGACACCAAGGAATTCGGCACCCGCCATCTGACGTCTTGCCGCATCTGCGGCGGCAATGACTTGGTGGAATACCTTGACCTGGGCAATCAGCCGCCGGCCAACAGCTTCCTCGCCCCCGACAAGACGGAAACGGAAAAGTTTTTTCCCCTGAAGGTGGCGCTTTGCCGGACCTGCGGGTTGTCGCAGTTGCTCGACGTCGTGGCCGGGGAAGATATTTTCGATGATTACTTGTACCTGGCCTCAACGTCGCAGGCATTGTGCGATCATTACGCCGCACTCGTCGCCGACGCGCTGCAGCGTTTCGGCTACGAAGACGGCGCGCTGATGGCCGATATCGGCTGCAACGACGGCATCATGCTGAAACGCTACCCCGAAGACCGCTTCCGGCTGCTCGGCATCGACCCGTCATCGGCCGGCGAATACGCCCGCCAGGCAGGCTTCGAAGTCATCGACGGTTTTTTCGACGAGGCTTTGGGCAAGCAACTGGCAGCATCCCACGGACCGGCATCAATCATCACCGCGACAAACGTCTTCGCTCATGTCGACGATATTCGATCGTTTACCGCCGGTATCCGGGCGTGGCTCAGCAGCGACGGGGTTTATATCGCGGAATTTCCCTATCTGGGCGACATGCTGGACAGGTGTTATTTCGACACCATCTATCACGAACACTTGTCCTACCTGGCGCTGACGCCGTTAACGCGGCTGTTCGCCGACCTGGGCCTTCGCGCTTTTCGGGTCGAGAGGACGGAGGTCGGCGCATCAGGCCCGGCGCTCAGGCTGTTCACATGCCTGAAAGATTCCACGCACCAGACCGATGACACAATCACCGAGATGCTGGCCGACGAGAAAAGCTGGGGTGTGGCCGAGCCCGACCGTTACCAGGAATTCGCCGCCCGCGTCGTCGCCGTCAAAGATGCGTTATTGTCGCAGATTGCAAGCCTTCGCCAAGAAGGCCACCGCATCGGCGCCTATTGCGCGCCGGCCAAGGGCAACACGCTGCTCAACTATCTCGGCCTGACGGCGGACGACATCGAAGCGGTCAGCGACAACAACGAGCTAAAGATCGGCACATTAACGCCGGGCTCCCATATCCCGGTCATCAGCGAAGGTGATTTCCAGAACGCCGGCGTTTCCCACGCCCTGTTGCTGGCCTGGAACTACGCCGAATACTTTATGGAAAATTCCGAATACATCAAAGCCGGCGGCAAGTTCATCATTCCCCTGCCGGACCCGGTCATTAAGCCTTAGGCGTCAAAAACAACGAACACCGCGGTTGCGCCCTTGAAAGGCCATCAATTTATTCTTGATCGCCCCTTGTTCAATATTATAGTCCGCCTGCGCGCGGGCGTAGCTTTTTCAAGGACGGACCCCAGTTTGACTTTTCCCAGACTGACTTTTCAGACCCTAGCGGTATTTTCCGCCATCAGCGTCCTATTATCCGTTGCCTTGATGGCTGCGCGCATTGCCACGGCCGTGTCTTTTTCAGAACCCTTGCAACTGACGACAAGTGGGTGGGAACAAGAAACGCTCTACCCGATTTGGAAAGCCCTCAACGGCCATGTCGTTTATCCGGATCCTTACAAAATCCCTTTTGCCGCAACCTTTTACAATTGGCTTTTTATTGAAGCCTATGCCGTTTTTTCTGGCGCCGTTCTTTCTATTTTCTCGTTAGCTGACGCTTGGTTGCCGACAGCCGGACGTTTTCTCACTCTGGGGTTTTTGTTCATCGGAACGGCTCTTTCCTACGCCACGTTCCTTCTGTTTCTGAACCCGCCAGACAGGCCGATGAAAATCCTTTGCCTGTCGTTCGCGGCGGCCATTTTTTTCGGGACGCTGGTCGGATTTTGGGGATTTACCGTTCGCGCCGACATCGGCGCTTTATTGTTCGAAATTCTGGGTGTTTACGTGTTCTGGAAGTTTTATCCCAGCCGACCGTATCGGGCGGTTCTGCTGTTTGCCATCGCCGCCTACTGTGCCTGGGGGTTCAAACAAGTCGATATCGTATCCAACGTCGCCGTCGGTTTTTTCCTTCTCTACCGGCGTGATTGGAAACCCTTGTTTCTCCTAATCTGCGTTCTCCTGGCCGCTTATCTTGCCACGTTCGCCATCGGTGGCCCGTTGTATATCAGAGGATTTTACGAATCGTCGCGGCTGGGGTACTCGCTGGCTCAGTTCGCCGTCAACATAAGTAATTTTGCACTCAAGGCATCACCTTTTCTGGCCGCCCTAGGGGCCCTGGCCCTCGCCGGGGCGGCATCGCCCCGGTGGCGGCGGGCCTGGCTTGCCGATGATAAATCCGTTTTCGCACTGATCGGGCTGGGGTCGGCCATGGCGATCAACTTTCTCATCAGCACCAAAGTCGGCTCTGCGGATAACTATTACTTTGTTCTTTCGTTCTTCATCGCCTTGGCGACGCTAAAGGGGTACGACCTGATACGCGAGGATATTGAAACCGGGGAAAGTCAAATCCCCCTTAAAGGGGCCCTTGGAATTTCAACATTGGGATGGGCCACCAACATAGCAGCCGTGGCCGCAGTGTTTATTGGCATCAAGGGAATCGTTTCGGTCGCCCCGCAGCATGAATTTTATTCAACCATCAAGAATTGCGCCGCCAAGCTGCCGAAACCGGTATTTGTCGATAATGCCTACCTTTCACTGCCGTGGATGAGCCCCGGCGAACACCATTTCGTGGTCTCCTACAGTTATCCCATGGACCGGGGGCTCGGCTTGCCTTTTGAAAAGGGTGGCATTGGCGGCATGATCAGGGAAGGCTATTTTTCCTCCCTTTTACTGCACGAAAAAAACAAAGGCGTTTATGATGGTGCCACGTTGGATGGGTATAAAAAACAAGCGGCTCCTTGCAGGTCGTTTGTCCCTTACATTCGGGTGAAATAAAAAAGAAACACAGCCATGAACGCGAACAGCCACCATTGGCCCGAAATGGTCAATCGCGAACGGGACAGGGACCTCTATAGAGCCACAAAAGATCCCATTTGCCGGGAAAGGCTGTTGTGGCAGGCCTACAGCTTTCGCCACCTCGTCCATTTGCTGCCCGGCGAAACCATTCTTGAACTGGGGTCCGGCAACGGTTGGTTGACGGTAGCCCTGGCAAGCATGAGCAAAGGCCGCAACCCCATTACCGCCGCCCGTTTCGTCGACATCGCTCCTACACCGGAGAACACGCCGCCGTCCGTAGAGGACGTCCACCTGGCGGAAATGCCGTCTACCCTGAAAGGGCGAACATTCGATTACGTGGTCGCCAACAATATTCTTGATCGGGAAAACGCTTCTTTTTTGCTCGAAGGTATTTTCGACCTTCTAAAAGATGGCGGGCGTGTCGTGTTTTTCGAATCAAACCCGTGGACGCCGTTCTTCGCCACCCGCAACATCTTCCGGAAATTGCAGGGCATGCCCCCGGAGAACAATCTCATGAACCGGGCCGAACTCTATGAGCTTTTTTCCGAGATCGGCTTCCTTCGGGTTTCCGCCTTGTTTACGGACTTCGTATACCGACCGTTGACACCCAAGCTGGCCTGGCTGTTTAAAGGGTTGTCGACGATCCTTGAAAATATGCCTTTCGTCCGTTGCCTGGCCGGACAGATTCTCATCCATGCCCAAAAACCGCCCCGGGATGCGCCCCGCAATCAGGTCTCATTGGTTCGTCATAAAAGCTTGAAGGGCAAAATTTCAGTCGTGGTGCCGTGCCATAACGAACAGATGAACATAGAGCCTCTGGTTAACGGGCTCCGCAATCATTACGACGAATACATTCACCAGATCGTCCTGGTCGACGACAACAGTGTCGATGAAACGCGGCAAGTCATCGAAGGGTTGGCCGAAAAAGACTCCCGGATCACGCCGGTCTTCCGAATCCCGCCCAACGGCGTCGGCTATACGCTGAAAGACGGATATCAAGCCGCCACCGGGGAATATATCCTTTCCATGGATTGCGACTTTCAACACCTGTTGCCGGAACTGGAAGATATGTTCGATGCCGCCGCTGAAGGTTTTGATGCCGTACTGGGAAGCCGGTTTTCCCGTTACAGCGTCCTGATCAACTATCCCTTTCAGAAAATCCTCGCCAACCGGGCCTTTCATTTAACCATGAATATCCTGTTTAGGTGTTGGCGCCGTGATTTGACCAACAATCTCAAACTGATGCGAACGAACCTGGTCCGCAAAATGACTCTCATAGAGCCGGGGTTCGCGGCAAACGCCGAAATCGGCCTACAACTCCTACTTTTGGATTGTTCCATGAAGGAAGTCCCCATTTCGTGGATCAACCGCACCTTTGATATGGGCCAATCCACTTTCCGGGTGTTCGGCTCGGGTGGCGGCTATATCCGCACCCTGTTCCATCTCGCCTGGGTGACCAAATTCGGGTTCAAGCCGCTTCCCGCCCCGGCCGCCAGCCTGCGAATACCCCTCGGCTAATAATGGTTGAATCATGGAAATCAATTGGTATTAAGGTAAAAAACTTCCATATTGTGGCCAAGGCCCGGTATCGGGAGGGCATGTTGAAACAATTAAAATCGAGAGAGCCGGAGAAATCATGACAACCGACAATAAGCCGAATGTCCTTCTTTTGTACCCAAAGACCGGCCTCGATTACGGATCGTCCGTTGCGCCGCCCCACTCCCTGTTGACAATCGCAGCGCCAGTGCTCAAGGCGGGGTACAATGTCCGCATTCTCGATCAGCGCACCCAGACGATTAGCAAAAAAATACTGGAAGACCTGATCTCCGACGAGCTTCTGTGCATCGGCATCTCGACAATGATCGGGACGCAGATCAAAAACGCCATAGGCTTGGCGAAAATTGTCCGCGAATTGACCGATGGCTCAGTTCCCATCGTTTTTGGCGGGCCGATGCCTTCCGTCATCCCCGAACAGACAATCGCCCATGAACTTGTTGATATCGTCGTTAACGGCGAAGCCGATGAATCGTTCCTTGAACTCGTCCAGGCATTGGATAAGAAAACGCCGTTGAGTGACATTAAGGGCATTCTGTTCAAGGACGCAGGCAAGGTCGTTAACACCGGCGGGCGGCTTTTGCTTGACGTCGAAAGCCTGCTGCCGACGCCGTGGGAATTGGTCAATGTCGAAAACTACATACACCGGGATGCCTACCTGCGGGACAAATACAGGGTTCTCGACATCGGCCAGACCAGTCGCGGGTGCCCCTTTAACTGCGGCTTCTGTTCTTCGGCTTCGATCCGCGAACGCAAGTGGCGCGCCATGTCGGTCGAAAAATCCATCGCCTTCATCGAATCCGATATCAACCGGTTCAATTTGGACGGGTTCTGGCTTCGTGATGACGAGTTCTACATCAAAAGAAAACGGGCGCATGCCATTTTCGAGGAAATGATCGAACGCGACCTCGGCCACATCAGTTGGTATACGGCCGGGACGCGAGCCGACGTGTTCATGAAAGCGTCGGAAAATGAAATTGACGTGATGAAACGGGCCGGCGCCCATACCTTGAAATTCGGTGCCGAATCCGGATCGCAGCGGATTCTCGACCTAATGAAAAAAGACCTCAAGGTCGAACAAACCCTGGCCGCCAA
>JABMOY010000097.1 GCA_013203955.1 Rhodospirillales bacterium
ATCATGGGTTTTTCAGCAACCTGCTAGACCCTTATTTTCCAACTAAATACTGTTTTTACGGGCGCTTTTAAGCTTTAGTAGGCCAAACCCAGGCCAAAACCCAGGAAGACCATGAACAAGTTGAACACCTATCGCGCCGGCCCCGATGAAGCCGGGCATTTCGGCATCTTTGGCGGGCGTTTCGTCGCCGAGACCCTGATGCCGTTGATCTTGGAGGTCGAAAAGGCTTACGGCATCGCCAAGGACGACCCGGCGTTCTGGGACGAATTTCACGACCTGATGAAGCATTATGTCGGCCGCCCCAGCCCGCTTTATTACGCCAAGCGGCTGACCGAGCATTTCGGCGGCGCCAAGGTGTATTTCAAGCGCGACGAGCTCAACCACACCGGCGCCCATAAAATTAACAACACCGTCGGGCAAATATTGCTGGCCCGGCGCATGGGCAAGACCCGCGTTATTGCCGAAACCGGCGCCGGCCAGCATGGCGTGGCGACGGCGACGGTGTGCGCGCTGTTCGGCATTCCGTGCGTCGTCTATATGGGCGAAACCGATATTGAGCGCCAAGCCCCCAATGTCTTTCGCATGCGGTTGCTGGGCGCCGACATCGTGCCGGTGACGGCGGGCACCGGCACGCTGAAGGACGCCATGAACGAGGCGCTGCGCGATTGGGTGTCTAACGTCGACGACACGTTTTACATCATCGGCACCGTCGCCGGCCCGCATCCGTATCCGGCCATGGTCCGCGACTTCCAGGCCGTCATCGGCAACGAGGTCCGCGAACAAATGTTCGAAGCCGAAGGCCGCACCCCGGACAGCCTGGTTGCCTGCATCGGCGGCGGCTCGAACGCCATGGGGCTGTTTCATCCGTTCCTCGACGACGACGACATCCGCATCATCGGCGTCGAGGCCGCGGGCTTAGGCATCGAGACCGGCAAGCATTGCGCGTCCTTGAACGGCGGCAAGCCGGGCGTTTTGCACGGCAACCGGACATATTTATTGCAGACCGAGGACGGCCAAATTCTCGACGGCCATTCGATCTCAGCCGGGCTCGACTATCCGGGGATCGGCCCTGAACATTCATGGCTGTTCGACAACGGTCGCGTCGAATATGTGTCCGTCACCGACGCCGAGGCGCTGGACGCCTTCCAATTGTGCACCAAGATGGAAGGCATCATCCCGGCGCTGGAGCCCAGCCACGCGCTCGCCCATGTCGCCAAGATCGCCGGCGATTTGCCCGCCGATCATCTGATGGTCATGAATATGTGCGGACGCGGCGACAAAGACGTGTTCGCCGTCGCCAAGATTCTCGGTGTCGAGGTTACCGAATGAGCCGCATCGCCTCTCGTATTGCCGGGCGCTTCGCCGACTTGAAGGCCGAAGGCCGGGGCGGGCTGATTACGTTTGTCACCGCCGGCGACCCGGACCTGGAAACGTCCAAGGAAATTCTTTTCGGCCTGCCCGGCGCCGGTGCGGACCTCATAGAACTCGGCATGCCTTTTTCCGATCCCATGGCCGACGGCCCGGCCATTCAGGCATCGTCGCTGCGCGCGTTGAAAAACGGCATGACTCTGAAAAAGACCTTAGGCTTAGTCGCGGACTTCAGGAAACAGGACGCCGACACCCCGGTGGTGCTGATGGGGTATTACAATCCGATCTACATTTTCGGCGTCGATAAATTTGTGAAAGACGCCCAGGCCGCGGGCGTCGACGGGCTTATCATCGTCGACCTGCCGCCGGAAGAAGTTGACGAGCTATACCTGCCGGCCAAGGCCGTCGGCATCGACTTTATTTTCCTGACCGCGCCGACGTCCGACGACGCCCGCCTGCCCGTCATCGTCAGCCGAGCCTCGGGATTTGTTTATTACGTGTCGATCACCGGCATCACCGGCACGGCGTCCGCCGCCGCCACCGACATCAAGGCGGCGATTGCCCGGTTACGCAAACACACCGACCTTCCCATCGGCGTCGGTTTCGGCATCAAGACCCCGGAACAAGCGGCCGAGATCGCGTCCGTGGCCGATGCCGCCGTCGTCGGTTCGGCCTTCGTCGATATCGTCGCCGCCAATCTGGATAATGACGGCAAGGCGAAACCGGGGCTGGCTAAAAAAGTTCTGGCCTTGGCGTCGGATCTGGCGGCCGGGGTTCGCGGCGCCGGGAAAAAGGTCGCTTAACGCTATGAACTGGCTCAAAAATTTCGTCCGCCCGAAGCTCCAGAAACTGGTCGGCGGCGGCAAGGACATCCCGGAAAATCTTTGGCACAAATGCCCGGAATGCCAACAGATGATCTTCCACCGCGACATGGACAAGAATCATCACGTCTGCCAGCACTGCGGCCATCATTTACGTCTTCCGGCGGCAAAGCGCCTGGACATGCTGTTCGACGGCGCGGACTATCAGGTCATCCCCATCGCGCCGACGCTCGAAGACCCATTGAGATTCCGCGACCGCAGGAAATATTCGGACCGGCTCAAGGAAGCCCGTGACGCCAGCGGCGCCGATGACGCACTTATGGTCGCCCACGGCAAGATGGGCGGCGCCGGTGTCGTGGTGGCGGCGTTCGATTTCGGGTTCATGGGCGGGTCCATGGGGATCGCCGTCGGCGAAGGGCTGTTGACGGCGGCCCGCTTGGCGGTCGCCCGCAAGGCGCCCTTGGTCGTGGTGCCGTCATCGGGCGGTGCCCGCATGCAGGAAGGCATTCATTCGCTGATGCAGCTTCCCCGGACGACCATCGCCGTCGATGAGCTTAAGGAAGCGGGGCTTCCTTATATCGTGGTGCTGTCCGATCCGACGACGGGGGGCGTGTCGGCATCGTTCGCCATGTTGGGCGATATCGCCATCGCCGAACCGGGGGCCGTGATCGGCTTCGCCGGCGCCCGGGTTATTGAGCAGACCATCCGCGAAACCCTGCCCGAAGGCTTCCAGCGCGCCGAATACCTTTATGCGCACGGCATGGTCGACATGGTCGTCCACCGCCAAGAAATCCGCGATACCTTGATCAAGATTCTTTCGCTGCTTGCTAAAGAAACGCCGGCGAAAAAAACGCTGCCCCGGCTGGACGCCGACGGCGGCGTTCCCGGTAATCTCTAGCCCCGCCAACGGGTGGCGCTTGTGCCAGATCCCCAACCCATCCTCGATAGACTTCTCGGGCTGCATCCGAAGCTGATTGACCTCAAGCTGGACCGGGTGCTTCGCCTGCTCGAAGCGCTCGGCAACCCGCACCTGAACTTGCCGCCGGTTGTTCATGTTGCCGGCACCAACGCCAAGGGCTCGGTCATCGCCATGATGCGCGCGGTGCTGGAGGCCGCGGGCTATGGCGTGCATGTCCACACGTCGCCACATCTGGTGCGGTTCAACGAACGCATCCGTCTCGCCGGTGACCTGATCAGCGACGAAGACTTAAGCCGGCTGCTGGAAGAATGCGAAACGGCCAATGGCGGTGCGCCCATCACTTTTTTTGAGATCACCACCGTCGCCGCCTTGTTGGCGTTTTCCAGGGCGCCGGCCGATGTAGTGCTGTTGGAAACCGGGCTCGGCGGCAGCCTGGACGCCACCAACGTCGTGCCCTCACCGGCGTTAACCATCATCACCCCGGTTTCCATGGACCATCAGCAGTACTTAGGCGACACCCTGGCCGCGATCGCCGGTGAAAAGGCGGGGATATTGAAAGCCGGCGTTCCCTGCCTGTTGGCGGCTCAGGAAAAGGAAGCCCGCGACGTGATCATCAAAAAAGCCTCTGACATCGGCGCGCCCGTGATCGAGAAATTCCCCCAGGAAATTCCCCAGGAAATACCCCAGGAAATACCCCAGGAAATACCAAGGCCCAACTTGCCGGGCCCCCATCAGGTGGCCAACGCCGGGTTGGCGGTGGCGGCGCTGCAATTGCTCGACGGGTTTGATATTAGCGATGATCATATCGCCCAAGGATTAGGCCGCATCGATTGGCCGGCCCGGCTCCAGCATTTGAGCCAAGGCGCCTTGGCCGAGTTGCTTCGGCCTGACCTTGAGTTATGGCTCGACGGCGGCCACAACGAAGGCGCGGCCCGGGCCATTCGGGGCTGGCTCGACGAGGAGCCGCAGCCGCTGCATCTCGTCTTCGGCATGCTCAACACCAAAGACCCGGTCGCCTACCTGGGCCCGCTGAAGCCCCACATCACGTCGCTTCGCAGCGTCGCCATTCCCGGCGAGGATGCTTCCCTGAGCGCCCAAGACTTGGCCGAGGCCGCCGCCAGGGTAGGCATTCAGGCAACGCCTAGTGAAAGCGTCTCCCTGGCGTTGGCGGAAATAGCCCGCGATCAATCCGGCGCGGGCCGGGTCTTGATCGGCGGCTCGCTTTATCTGGCCGGGACCGTGCTGGCGAAAAACGCCCTGAGCGGGTAAGAATTGGCCTAAGAAAATTTAAGGAGCAGACCATGATCGTCGAACAAATCTGGACCGGCAACGCCTACCGCAACTTTAACTACCTGATCGCCTGCCCCGAAACCGGCGACGCCATGGCCGTCGATCCGCTGGACCATGAAAAGTGCTTGAGCGCCGCCAAGGACAAGGGCTGGACCATTAGCCAGGTTCTTAACACCCACGAGCACGGCGATCATACCGGCGGCAACGGCCCGGTCATCGCGGCGACCGGGGCGAAGTTGTTGGCTCACGCCGGCGCCAAGGACAGCATTGCCGGTATCGACCAAGGGCTGGCCGCCGGCGACGTGATTAAGGTCGGCAACACGGTCGAACTCGAATGCCTGGACACCCCCGGCCACACCATGAGCCATATCTGCCTTTTGTCGCGCACCGATCAGCCGTCGTTGTTCTGCGGCGATACGTTGTTCAACGCCGGTGCCGGTAATTGCCACAACGGCGGCCATCCGGCGGAACTGTATGAAACATTCGCCTCACAACTGGCGAAGCTGCCGGACCAAACGCTGATCTATCCGGGGCACGATTACATCGTCAACAATCTGGAATTCGCCCTGGATCGGGAACCCGACAACGCGCGGGCCAAATCGCTGTTGGCTGAAATTGAGAGCCAAGACCCGGACCAGGCCATGGTGACGACGCTGGGGCTCGAAAAAGAGGTTAATACTTTTTTCCGCCTGCACAGCCCGTCGGTGATCGCCGCCTTGCGGGAAATCTTCCCCAACGACATTTCCGACGATCCCGATCCGAAAGACGTGTTTTTGAAGCTGCGTATGCTCAGGAACGACTGGTAGCGCCCTTCCCCTGACCCCGCCGTCGTCCCTGCCGGTTCTCTGTCCATATCACTATAGACAAACAATTGAATATGTGTTCAATTGTTTGTGATTACACCAGGAGGCATGCGTGGTCGAGGACCAAGCGTTCGAAATCGCGGAAATATTCCATCTGCTCGGAGACCCGACACGGCTTCGCATCGTTACCTGTTGTCTGGAGGAACCTCGCAACGTGGGCGACATCGCCGAAACCGTTGGTGCTTCCGCGTCCCTCGTCAGCCATCACCTGCGGCTTTTGAAGGCGGCGCGCTTGGTTCGCGCGAACCGCAGCGGCAAGCAGGTCTTCTACGTTGCGGCGGACGAACATGTACAAAGGATACTGAAGGATATGATGGACCATGTTGCCGAACCCCACCGGGAAACCCCCTGAGATGTCCGTCAGCTGCGGTTACGATCATGGAAAACAGGACGGCGGCAGGCCGCTTGGCGCCTACCGCCGCGCTCTGTGGGCGGTGCTAGTCATCAACGCCGCCATGTTCGTCACCGAAATGACGGCCGGCGTGTGGGGCAAGTCGGTGGCCTTGCAGGCCGATGCGTTGGATTTTCTGGGCGATTCCGCCACCTACGCCATGACCTTGATCGTGCTCGGAATGAGCATCCGCTGGCGGGCCGGAGCGGCGATGATCAAAGGGCTCAGCATGGGCGGCTTCGGGTTCTGGGTCATCGCGATGATGGGCTACAACCTGATTCAGGGGTCGCTGCCCAGCGCCGCCATCATGGGCAGCGTCGGCACCCTGGCTCTGGCCGCCAACCTGTTGTCGGCGGTGATCCTTTTCCGTCACCGCAAGGGCGACAGTAACATGCGCTCGGTATGGCTGTGCACCCGCAACGACGCCATCGCCAACCTCGCCGTGATCGCGGCGGCGAGCGGCGTCTGGGCGTCTGGCACCGGGTGGCCCGATTTGGCCGTCGGTGCCGTCATTGCAGTGCTGGCGCTCTCAAGCTCGGTCACCGTTTTACGCTTGGCTCGGGGGGAGTTGCGGGGCGACGCGAGGGCTTAAGGAAGCCGGGCGCCAACGAAAAACCCCACCTTCAGGGGCGGGGTTCAATCGTAAGGATGGCGGTTATTTACGAGGCGGCGGCTGAGGAAATGGATATACGGCAACAATCCTTCGACTCGCTCGCTGGCGCTCGCGGCTCAGGATGAGGAGTTACATTTCTTTATGCCTCACCCTGAGGAGGTCCGTCTCGAAGGGGGCAATATTATGGTTTTTCAGTTAAAGCTCACAGAACCGAATCAAGCCATTCCACCAGCTTGCTCTTGGGCAAGGCGCCGACCTTGGTGTCGGCGACTTCGCCGTCCTTGAACAGGATCAGGGTCGGAATACCGCGCACGCCGTATTTTGACGGCGTCATCGGGTTTTCGTCGATATTGAGCTTGGCGACGGTGACCTTGTCGCTCATCTCGTTGGCGATTTCTTCGAGCGCCGGCGCGATCTGATGACACGGTCCGCACCATTCGGCCCAAAAATCGATAAGGATGGGTTCCTTGGCGCCCAGGACATCGGCCTCAAAGCTATCGTCGGTGACATGTTTTTGCATTTTTTAAAATCCTATCAATCCTTCAAGAACAAATATCCAACCCAGGATTGCGGATTTTTTTTGTTCGTTTATGAGCCTTGAATCTAAGGATGCGCCGGCCAACCGTCAAGGCGCGTTGGCGTTCAAAATTTCGTCATCCAGCAGCATTAACGTCGGCCCCACCGTCCACAGAAGGTAAGACCGGATGGGGCGTCCGGGATAAATACCCTGAAGGGCCTCGCGGTAGGCCGCCATTTGGCGAAGATATTGAGGCTGGACCTTGTCCGGCGTCTCAGGCGGCGGGCGGTTGGTCTTGAAATCAATAACGCTGACGGCGTCTTCGGTGACCCAAAGCCGGTCCAATTGCCCGGATATGACATGCTCGCCGTCACGGCCTGATATCGTACCGGTGATCGGCACTTCGGCCAGGCTACCGGGGCCAAACAGTCCGGCGTGGTCGGGGTTGGACAAGACCTCGAGAGTCTCGGCCAACAGGTCTTCCAGCTCATCCTTTTCCAGGCCCAGCGCCGGGCGGGCCAGAAAAGCGCGGGCTGCGGCTTCTCTATCGCCGGGGCCGATATCGGGCAGGCTTTGCAGCAACCGGTGCACCAATATCCCGCGCTTGAACCGCGCCCCGTCATCGGCCTCTAAAGGCGAGATTACGCTTGGCTCTTCCTCTGATGGCCTAGACGGCGTCAGCGGGCGGGTGGGCTCGGGCTCGGGTGGGGCCAAGGCCATGGCCCAATCGGGTGGGGATTCGGTTTTGGTCTTTCCCTTTCCCTTTTCCTTTCCCTGGGCGATGGCGCCGCTTGCGTCGGGGGGTCCGGTCTGCGGTGCCGTCAGACGCCATATGGTGTCGCCGTCGGGGGTATCGATTTCTTCCCCCAAGGCATGTAACGCCGGTTCCATCAGGTCGTACCAGCAGCCTTCGGCGCGGCCCCGTTTGGTCTCCCACCCTGAAATATAAAGCCGGTCGCGGGCCCGGGTCATGGCGACGTACAACAAGCGCCGCTGCTCGCGCCCGGCCTCGGCCTTGGCTTTTTCGTGTAGGGCGGCGGTGACGTCTTCTTCATCCTTGCCGGAGATGCGCCAGATGACCGTTTCCGGGCCCCCATCGGCCCCATTGCCGCTTTCGGGCCAATGCAGCCGGGGCGCCAGTTGCGCGCCCTGCGCGGAGCAGGTGTCGGGCAGGAAGACGATTTCGGATTCCAGCCCCTTGGCGCCGTGAACCGTCAAAACCCGAACCTCGTTCAGGCCGCGCTCCATTTCCCGTTTGATTTCCACCTCGCCGACCTCGAGCCAATGCAGGAATCCTTCGAGCGACGGCTCGTGGCCGCGTTCGAAATCAAGGGCCAGGCTTAAAAATTCATCGATCGGCTCGCCGGCTTCTTTTCCCAGATGGGCAATCAGGTCGCGCCGCCCGCCGCCGGGGCCGAGAAGGCGTGCAAAGAATTCATAAGGCGGCGTCACGTCGGCAGTGGCGAGCAACCCGGCCAAGACCGCATGGGCGCGCGCAGTGAGCGGGGATTTGTCCTTGTTGACCGCCAACGTCCGCCACAAAGGGGCTTGGCGTTCAAAGGCGAGATCGAACAGGGCATCGTCGTCGAATTCGACGAACGGGCCTTTTAAGACAACGGCGGTATTCAGGTCGTCATCGGGCAGGAGCGCGAAACGCCCCGCCGCCACCAAGTCCATCACCGCCAGATGGTCCGTCAACACCAACCGGTCGCGACCGGCGACGGGAATGCCGCGTCGTTCCAGGGCGCGCACCATGATGTCGGCAAAGGTGCCGCGGGTGCGCACCAGTATCATGATATCGCCGGGCTCCACCGGCCTTGCGGCGGATTCCAGAATGTCACCGTCCCGCCACATCCGTTCGATCTTGGCGGCAATTTTATCGGCCAGACGCACCGGCGGGCTTTCCTGGCCCAACTGGTCAAGCGGCGCGTCCCAGGGCTTGATTTCCGGGACCTCGTCCGGGGTCAAGGTCGGCCACAGTTCGACCAACCCGCCCTGGCCGTGGCGGTTGGAGTGGTGGGTGATGGGCTTGCCATCCCAGGTTAAACCGTCGGCTGCACTGGTGTCGGCGAACACCGCATCAACGGCGGAGAGCACGGCCGCCGTTGACCGGTAGGAAACGGCCAGTTCGACTTCCGGCAAGCTCCGGCCTGCGGCCTCTGCTTGGCTTTGGAAATGCTGACGCATCATGCCGAAGCGCTCGGGGTCGGCGCCTTGGAAGCTGTAAATCGACTGTTTTTCATCGCCGACGGCGAACACGGTTCGGGCCACGGGCCGCTCGTCATCCCCGGCGCCGAGGCCTGAGAAAAATTCCCCGGCAAGGCCTGAGATGATTTCCCATTGATCGGGGCTGGTGTCCTGGGCTTCGTCGACAAGAATATGGTCGATGCCGCCGTCGAGCTTGTAATGCACCCAAGACACCCCGCCCGATCGGGTCAGCAGGGCATGGGCTTTTTCAATCAGGTCGTCGTAATCGAGAAAGGCGCGGGCGTGTTTCATCCGCTCGTAAGCTTCAATCAGGGCAAGGCCGACGACGAGCAGCGATTCCGTCGCCGCCGCCATGGCGCAAGCCTTGATCCGGGTGATGGTCGCCAGCATGCGGTCCTGTTCGGCCCGTAAAATTTCCTCCGCCCCTGGATCGGCTTCATCCGTTCCCTTGGTGGTGATTTTTTTACGCGGCCCTCGGTCCTTGGTCAGAAACAGGTCCGCATACATCGCCGCCAATGCTTCGGCGCGGTCTTCCGGGGGCATGGCCAGCCAAAGCCTAATCCCCTGGGCGCGGTCCTTGTCCGTCTGGGCTCCCTGGTCCAGGGCTTCGGCGGCCCGCGTCAGACCCGGCCCGTCAAAGGCGCCATTTTCGGCGGCGGCGGTGAGGACGCTGTCCCCGGTTTCTTCAGGCCCCAGCCCCAAGGCTTGCCGGACGGCGGTCCTCAAACCTTTGTCGCCGCCTTTTGCGTGAATGAGGCGGCGCAGAACCCCCCGCTTGCCGTCGAGTTCCCCCATGACTTGCGCGAACTGATCTTGGTTGACCAGCCCCGCCAAGTGGCGAAGGGCGGCCCGAACGCCGTTTCCCCCGGCGTTTCCCCCGGCGTTTCCCCCGTCGCTTCCCCCGGCCAGCAGTCGGTCGCGGGCTTCCGTTCTGAGCTCGGCGGCGCGGCGTTCGTCGATGACGCTAAAGTGAGGCGACAGGCCGGCTTCTACCGGGAAACGGCCCAAGATGGATTCCGCGAACGAATGCAGGTTGCGCACCCGGATGCCTTCCGGGGTTTCCAGGACTTGCGCGAACAGCGACCGGGCGCGGTCCTTTTCACTGTCGCCGGGGGCCACGCCCAACAGCGCGCTTAAGTCCTCCTCGAGGGCCTTGTCCCCATAGGCCGCCCAATGACCGAGGCGCGTACTCAGCCGGGTGGCGACTTCGGCCGCCGCCGCCTTGGTGAAGGTCAGGCACAGAATCCGGTTAGGTCTCGTGCCGGCGAGAAGCAGGCGCAAAATCCGCTCGATCAGGACATGGGTCTTGCCGGTGCCGGCGTTGGCCGACACCCAGACCGATTGGCCGGGATCGGCGGCGGCGACCTGGGCGCCGGTGCGGGCGGTTTTTTTGCTCATTCCCCGTTTCCGCCCCCGGGTCCGTCCCCGGTTTTGCCACGCCATTCCAAAATCCGGGCCAGGTGATCGTAATCGCCCCAGCTTTCAAGGCGCATGGGCCGGGGCTGCGACAGGTAGGGCATGTCCGGGTTGTCGTATTGGGCGACCAGGCCCTGAAGGCCCTTGAGGGTGTCGTTGACGGTCTTTGGCACATCGAGCTTCAGCGTCTTTTCCTCGCCGGGGGTGCGTCCGCCGGAAAGGGAGAGGTAAACCAACTGCGCCGTGGTTTCGGCCTTTAGGCCCTTAAACCCGCCGGCTTCGGCGATCGCCGCTTCCAGCGGCAGTTGCGGTGATAATCCGGCTTCCACCTGTGGCGCCGTCGGCGTTTGCCCGGTCTTGTAATCCATCACCGCCAAGCCGATATCGGCGCGGCGGTCGATGCGGTCGGCCCGGGCCGTCAGCCGGAAAGCCCCGCCCGGACCGTCGATGTCCATTGCGCCTTTGATTTCCGTCGCCACGGTTTTGAATCCGGCATCGCGGCGGTTTTTTTCGTAGTCGATGAACCAACCGGCGATGCGTTCGAACCGGGGCCACCAGAAGGCGTCGACCCCCGGCGGCACCTGCCAATCCTTGAACACCCGGCGACCGATTTCCAAAAGTTGCCGTTCGGCGTCTTCGGGAAGGTCATCTCCGTATTTTTCGAGGAAGGCATGGAGCGCCGCGTGGATGATAAGCCCCCTGTCGGCGGCACCCGGCTCGGCGTCGATGGCTTCGAGCGGGCGTAGCTTTAAGATATGGCGGGCGTAGACGGCGTAGGGGTCCCTGATCCAGGTTTCCACCTGGGTGACGGAAAGTTCTCGGGGCCGGGCTTCGACGGGCGGCGCCGGGCGGGGCTCAGTCACGGGCCGTGGCGCTTCGGGTTCGTCCAGGCTGTCGACCCAGCCGACCCACGGGTCCTTGGCGTTGATCGAATTTTCAGCGCCTAAGCGTTCCAAGAAATTATCGAGCCGGAGCAGCCACCGGGACGCCACCGTCGGCGTGCCGTCGACCCGGTCGGACCGGGTCAGGTAAACTTGGGGGGACGAGAAGCCTTGAACAAAATCGTGGGCCTGCAGGCCGATCAGGCGTTCCGGTAGCGCCAAGCCGAATTGCTTGAGCATGGGGCGGCTCATCCATGGGCTGGAGCGGGCCTCGGGCGGCCAGGTCGCCTCGTTAAGGCCGCCCAGGATGACGGTGTCGGCCTGTTGCATCCTGGCTTCCAGAAGCCCCCAGATATGCAGCCGGGGATGGTCGCCGTAGCGGGGGCGCACGGAACGGCCTTGCATCAGGGTTTCCAGCAGCGCCGGATAATCGGCGGCGGTGAGGGCCCCAAAATCTCGGGCGGCGTCTCGCAACTCGGAAACGAAATTCGCCGCCGCCTCGCCGGCGTCGCCGCGCCACAAGCGGGCGGCGCCGGTTTCGGTATCGCTCTGGGCCAGCGCCTCGGCCATTTCAACATGCGCCGCCAGGACATCCGGCAAGGTGTTGGTTTTGTCGGACAGCGTATCCGAGAAAGGTGCGAAGATTTTTTCCAAACCCTGAAGGAATGTTTTTAAATCTCCCACCGATTCCCGGCTTACGTCGAGGGCCGCCCTCAGCCCGGCGATCCCGGAAGCCGGGCGAGCGCCGCGCAAGGCCGCGACCTCGAGACGGCGGACTTGTGCCCGAAAGGCGGCGGCGGCGGTTGCGCCCGCCGCCAGTGGATGTTTGAGGGCGGCGAGCATTGCCACCGGCGCCAGGTCGTCGGCGATCATGCGGGCGCACAAAAGCAGAAAGGCGCCGGGCGGCGTTTGGCCCAAAGGAAGACCGGCTGAATCGTCGACCTCGATCCGCCATCGGCGCAGCTCGGCGGCGACGCGCCGCGCCAATCCCCGGTCCGGCGTCACCAGGGCGGCGGTCTTGCCGGGGCTTTCCAGGGTGCGGCGCATGATCAGGGCGATGACGGCGGCTTCGATGCGGGGGCCGGGGCAATCGATCCGCGAAACTCCGTCGAGCGCCTGCTCCAATTCCTTTTTGCTTAATGTTGTTGGCGCCTCTGAATCGGCGGGGGTCAGGGCCCCGTTGATTAAGCGGGATCGGGGAGACGGTTCGGCTTTGATCTCGGACGCTTGCCAAGACTTCACGTCTTCGCGCCGAACCTCCAGGTGGCCCAACAGCCGCGCCATACCGAATTGCGGGTGGTGTTCGCCCAGCGCCGCCCAGGCTTCCGGCGTTGCGTCCATGTCGAGACCCGGAAGAATGACGCCGCCTTCGGGCAATCGGGCAATGAGCGCCAAAAGATCGGCGGTCGCCGGGATGGAGC
The DNA here is from genome assembly GCA_013203955.1 of Rhodospirillales bacterium. GTDB lineage: Bacteria > Pseudomonadota > Alphaproteobacteria > Rhodospirillales > Casp-alpha2 > Casp-alpha2. The sequence continues at coordinate 12,709 of JABMOY010000097.1, forward strand.
CGGTGGAGCCGGCGGCGATGACAGGGTCGGTGGGCGGATTATCGGTCCATACCTGTTTTTGCGCGTCGAACAGCCGGTTGCGGCGGTCGGCCGCGTCGATGGCGCCTTCGGCTTCCAAAACACCGGGCCAGGCGTCGGTCAGCAGCTTCAGGAAATCCAGCGTCTGTTGCCAATGTTCGGCGAAGTTGTCCGGCGCCAAGTCTCGGAGCCCATCAAAGGAAAGCCTCTCCGTGTGGACCTGATCCAGCAGTCTCGCCAATTCGAGGCTTAAGTTGGCGGCTTGGTCGGGACTGGTTTCGGCGTCGCGGGCCATGACCAGTTTCATCAGCAGCAACTGCCGCCTTAGCCCCGATAAGGCCGGGGGCACATCCATCAGGCCCGCCGATGTTGCGCCTTCTTCCGCCGCAAAGCCGCCGGCAAAAAGAATGTCGTCCTCGTCGAGGTCGCCGAGCGCGATCATCCGGGGCAGCAACAGGGGCCTACCCTCGCTTTGCCTGAGAAACGCTTCCGTCAGGCCGCGCCGGGCGCGCCGGGTCGGCACCAGGACCGTGACGCCTGCCAGCGCCGCCGGGTCGGTGCCCCAGCGTTCACTTATGCCGGCAGCCAGGACATCGACGAAGGGCAACCCCGCCGGGATGGTGAAAACTTTGGCCCCCGTCGATTCCCCCGTCGATTCCCCCGTCGATTTCCCCGTCAATGAACTTGCCCCCTAGCGGCGTTTGTTGCCGGCATAACGAAGCTGCATGTAGGCCTCCGCTTCGTCCAGCCCCTCCGGCGTGCCGACGTGAAACCATTCGCCGTCATGAACGGCGCCGAACAGCCGGCCCTGATCGATGGCTTTGTCATAGAGGACATTGAGCGAAAAGGCGCCGCCCTTGGCGTCTGCGAACAGACGCGGATGAAGGATTTGGATGCCGGTGAACAGCCACGGCGAGACCTCCTGCTCCGGGCGTCGGGATAGAAGGCCATCGCTGCCGGAACAGAAATCGCCTTGGCCCCTATAGCCGTAGGCATCAATGGTGGAATGCAAAAGCAGCAACCCGTCCATGGCGTCCTCGTCCCAGGTTGCGGCCAGCCGGTTGAGCGCATCGAAAGGCCCGTTGAGCCAGAAGGCGTCGGCGTTGACGACATAGAACGTATGCTCGCCCAAAAGCGGCAAGGCGTTGGCGACGCCGCCGCCGGTCTCCAAGAGCTCGGGCTCGGGCGAAAACAAAATCTCGGGCGACTTGCGATCCTTTAAATGTGTTTCTAATTTTTCGCCCAGATGGTGGGTGTTGATGATCGCCTGCTTGACGCCGGCATCAGCCAAGCGGTCCAGGGCATGGTCGATGAGGGAACGGCCATTGAGGCGGATCAGGGGTTTCGGGATGTCGTCGGTCAGCGGCTTCATGCGTGTGCCGAGCCCGGCCGCCAGAACCATCGCTGTTTTTGGGGCCGTCATTGCGTACCTTCGCAGGGCGGGACGCCGCGTTTTTCCGGGGGCATATGGGCCTCGAACCAGGCGGCGACGGGGGCCAGGCTTGAGTGTTTCAGGGCGGCTTCGAGCAGTCGCCACACCCTCGGGATATGATCCAGATACTGGGCCTTGTCGTCGCGCACACAAAGCCTAGTAAAGATACCGATGACCTTGGCGTGGCGCTGGGCGGCGAGGATGGCGAACACGGTCTCAAACTCTTGGCGGTCGATGTCGGGGAAGCCGGCATAATAGCGTTCCAGCATGGCATTCCGGAGGTCGTCTGTGATATCGCGCCGGGCGTCTTCCAAAAGCGACATCAAATCATACGCCTGCGGCCCCAGAACCGCGTCCTGGAAATCGAGCAGCCCGCAACGGGCGACGCCATCGCGACCGCTTAAAACCATCAGGTTGTCGACATGATAATCGCGCAGCACCATCGTTGGCGGCTGGCGGTGAACGATGGGGAAAACGTCGCGCCAAGCGGCTTGATAGGCGTCTCGGATGTCGTCGGACAGGGGTTGGTTGGCGACGCCGGCCCAAGTCCAGTCGGGCAGCAGCAACGCTTCTTCCAGAAGTTTATCGTCGTCGTAAGCCTCCAGCCCCGGCGGCGCGACGCGATCGGCGGCGATCCCATGCAATGCGATCAAGACATCGACGGCGAGTTCGTACAGGCCGGCTTCCGCCTCAATGTCTTGGCCTAAAACTTGAGTAAAGGTGTCGTCGCCCAGATCTTCTATCAACAAAAACCCGTCACCTTTGCCTTTGGCAAAAATGTCCGGGGCGCTGAAGCCGAGCCGCTTTAGATGCCGGGCGACGGCGACGAAGGCGTCGACATCTTCCAGCGGTGGCGGCGCGTCCATCAGCATGGCTTTTCGGTTGCCGAGGGTCAGGCGTTCGTAGCGCCGGTTGGAAGCATCGCCCGCAAGCCGCTGGCGTTGCGCCCCGTCCCAACCGCTGTCGGTGAGAAAACTTTCGATAAGGGCGCTCCGGTCCGTCATCGGTTGGCCTTTTCCGCCAGCGCCGTCGTCCTCGGCGCCCAGGCCCCCCGCCCTGTGAGGGTCGCTAGGCGGGAACCCGCCGCCGGTCCTTGTTCAAGGTGAACGTCGAGCCGGTCGGGCGGCAAATGGCCGTTGATTATTTCCGGCCACTCGATCAGGGAAACACCGTCCCTAAAAGCGTCGTCCATGCCCAATTCCAGGGTCTCGGCGGCGTCTTCGATGCGAAACAGATCGAAATGGAAGATGGGCAGAGTTTCACCCTCATTGGGAAATTCATATTCCTGGACCAGCGTATAGGTCGGGCTCGGCACTTCTTGCACGGTTTCGGCGCGGGCGTTGATAAAGGCGCGCACGAAGGCGGTCTTGCCGGCACCCAGTTCCCCCGTCAACGCCAGCACGTCTCCGGCGACGGCGTGCCGGGCTGCCTTTGCGGCTAGGGCGCCGGTCGCGGCTTCGTCGGCGAGTTCGATCTTGACGGTGGTTTCAGCCGCTTCGCTCATCTCTCCTTGTCCGCGTCGTCTGCGTGTCCGCCTTTGGTCGGCAGGCGGCAGGTGATGGTGGTGCCGCGCCCGGGCGGCGATTTTATGTCGACGTCGCCGCCGTGCATTTCGATGAAGTTCTTAACCAAGCTCAAGCCCAGCCCGGCGCCGCTTTTATCGGACTTTTCCCCACCGCTTTGCTCAAAGGGATGGAAAACCCTGTCGCGGTCGGCTTGCGGAATGCCGATGCCGGTGTCGGCGACGGTGATAATCAAATCCTCATTTTCGCGCCGGGATTCCAGGCGCACGGTCCCGAGTTCCGGGGTGAAGGTGATGGCGTTCGACAACAGGTTGAAAACGACTTGTTTCAGGCGTTTTTCATCGGCCGCGATCCAACCGATATCCGGTGGGCAATCGAATTCAAGTTTTAAATCCTTAGACCGCGCCCTCTCCTGGATCAGGTTCAAGGCCGATACCAAAAGCCCGTGGACATCAACGGTGTCGCGGTCCAGTTCCATGTTGCCGGCTTCGATGGAGGCGAGGTCGAGGATATCGCCGACCAACGACATCAGGCCGCGCGTGGTGTCCAAAATACCGCGCGCGTATTCGCCCTGACGGCGGTTCAGCGTGCCGAAGTATTCCTGGCCCAGCATGTCGGCGAAACCGACGATTGTGTTCAAGGGCGTGCGGACTTCGTGCGACACGTTGGCGATGAACTTGGATTTTAGCTGGTCGGCCTCGGCAAAAGCTTCGGCGCGTTGGCGCAGCGCTTGTTCGACCTTGGCGGAGTCGGTGACGTCTAGATAGCTTAACAACATGGCGCCGTCGGGCAGCGGCACGTTGGCATATTCGACGACGGTGCCGGTGGCGAATTCCAATTTTCCGGTGGTCTGCTCGCGGCCCATCAGGCGCGCCATGACCTTTTCTTTATGCACGCCCCAGCTCAGATCATCCCAGCCGCCTTCGACGGCCGTCATGTCGCGGGTGTGATTGACGAAATCGTTGAGATGATATTTTTCATCCAGCGTATCTTCGTCGAACCGCCATAGTCCCATGAAAACGGGGTTATGGAGTTTCAGCCGCCCGTCGCTGCCGAACACCGCGATCCCTTCGTGAAGGTTGTCCAATGTCTCCCTCTGGACCGCGCCCAGCGATTTGTTCGAGCGTTCCAGGTCAAGGCGGTCGGTGACGTCCTCGAAGACGAAAACCAATCCGTCCTTGCCCTGTCGGTTGACGAGGGCTCTGAGTGCCCGCCCGTCGGGCAGATGCAGAAGGTCTTCTTGAGCGTCGGTCAAGGTTTCGAATAATTCGAGCAGGTCCATTTTGAATTCGCGGAAATTGGCGACCTCGGGAAGGCTGCGCTGGTCGCGAAGGCGTTCCAGGATTTCGTCCAGCCCCGGCTGAGTTTCCAACCAATCGCGGTCGAGGTCCCAGAGTTTCTGATAGGCGCTGTTAAAAAAGACAAGCTTGGTATCGTTGTTAAAGAAGGCGATGGCGGCATCCAGGGTTTCAAGAACCGCGTCGCGGGCTTCGGCCAGGCGCGAGCTTTGCGTTTCTTTTTCCTGCGCTTCGGAGCGGTCAATGGCGAAACCGATAGTGCCGCCGGTCCTCCCGTCCTCGCCGCCGCCGAGGATTCCCAGCGGCGTTTCCGTGACTTCCAAAATTTTTACCGCGTTGGCATCGCCCAAGCTGCGGCGCTCGGTGATGGATTGGCCCTGTTCGCGGGCGGTGGTTGCCATGGCCGGGTCGGCGGCGGCGATGCCCTGGCCGGCAAGGTTGACGAAGGCCAGCGATAATTTTGAATCGCGCAACCACACCGGCAGCGGCATGGCGTCGAGAAGCGCCGTCAGGTGGCGGTCCTCCAATCCCGACGTGTTGACCGAAGCAATTCGATGCCCGGTATCAACCGCGTCTCCGGCTTCGTCAACGCCTCCGGCTCCCGTTCCGGTGACGTCACGCATCCACACCATGTCGGCCAAGGCTTGCCCGTCTTCCGTCTCGGCGCGTGACCCGATGGCCTGAATTTTGCGGTGGCCCGAGGTCAGTAGCAAATCGAACGGCGTGCCGTTACCGCGCAGCAGGGAAACGCATTGCTCAAGGGCTTTTAATGAGTCGCCTTCGAAGCGGGGCCGGATATCGTCGTAGCGGGACTGAATGCCGGCATCCAGGTCGAGAAGGACGGCCAGGCGCCTCGAACAGGTAAAGCCGCCGTTGGCGTGATCCCACAGGAACAGCCCGTCAGGGGTCGACGCCAGCATTTCCCGCGCCTTGATGGCGAGGGCTTCAAGCCGTTGGCGCTGGCTTTCGGTGTCGCTCAGCCGTTTTCGTAGGCGTACGATCGCGACTAAGGCGACCAACGCCACAATCAGGGCGCCCGCCAAGAAAGTATGGATCGGGGTAAGTTCGCTCAACACGAGGGCAAGATTAAACGTCCACCCGGAAAGGGACTAGGAAAATCATACCTTTGGGGTCAAACCGGGTGGGATCAAGCCGGATGGCATCAAGCCAGGGCGTTGAAATCGTCGAGCAGCATGGCGATGCGCCCGGCGTCGACCTGGTCCATGATGACGCCGGCCCGGTGATTGGCGGCGGCCATGTCCATTTCCCGGATGCGTTTTTTGACCTGTAGGATGTTGGAAGGCGCCATCGACAGCTCGCGCAGCCCCAAACCCAGCAACAGCGCCGTATAGCGGGGATCGCCGGCCATTTCGCCGCAGATCGAGATGGGGATACGGGCGCGCAGCGCCGCCCCGGCGGCGAACTGAATAAGCCGCAACACCCCCGGATGCAGGGGATCGAACATATGCGCCACGTGTTCATTACCACGGTCGATGGCGAGCGTGTACATGGTCAGGTCGTTAGACCCGATGGCCAGGAAATCGCAGACCTGGGCCAGCGCGTCGGCGGCCAGGGCGGCGCCGGGGACTTCGATCATGGCGCCGATTTGAGGCAACGGATCGGGGATGACAACGCCCCGGCGGATCAACCGGGCGGCGGCTTTTTTAAGGATTTCGCGGGCCTTGCGGACTTCGCCGACGGTCGAAACCATAGGCAGCAGTATCCTGACCGTGCCGCTGTTGGCGGCCCGGAGAATGGCCCTGAACTGGGTTTCCAGCACGTCCGTCTGGGCCAGGGACAAACGGATGCCGCGCAGCCCTAAGTTCGAAGCCGCGCCTTCTTCGATGCCGTTCAAAAGCGCCGCCACCGGCTTTTCGGCGCCGACGTCCAGGGTGCGGATGGTTACCGGGCGCTTGCCCATGACCCCGATGACGGATCGGAGCGATTCCACCTGCTCATCCTCGCTGGGGACGTCGTCGCGGTTCATGAACATGAATTCGCTGCGCAGAAGCCCGATGCCTTCGGCGCCGGCTTGCATCACCATGTCCATTTCGATGGGTAGCTCGACATTGGCCTCAAGGACGACTTCCGATCCGTCCCGGGTTATGGCCGGTAGGTTGCGCAACCGGTTGAGGCTGCGGACTTCCTTCAGGTGCTTGGCGCGGCGGGCCTCGAAGGTGGTTTTCGTTCGCGGCGACGGATTGACGATAATATGGCCGGAGCTGCCGTCGATGATGATGAAATCGCCGGTCTTGACCCCGCCCATCAACCCGGAAGCCCCCAACACCGTCGGCAGGGCAAGCGCGCGCGCCATGATCGCGGTATGGCCCTCGGCGCTGCCGAGCATCGTGGCGGCGCCCTTAACCATGGCGGGGTCGAGTTGCGCGGTGTCGGCGGGGGTTAGCTGCTCGGCGACGATAATGCTGCCTTCGGGCACGGCCGAAAAAAGCTTCACCGGGGCCTTGGTCAGGTTTCTTTGCAGCCGGTTGCCGACCTCGAGGATGTCGTCAAGCCGGGCGGCGATATAGGTGTCGTCCATATTCAGGAAGACTTCGGCGATGGCGTCGGTTTCGGCCTTGACGGCGGCTTCGGCGTTGACCTGTTTATCGGCAATTCGCTGATCGGCGCCGCGCACCAGGCGCGAATCCTGAAGCATGTGCAGATAGGCATCCAGCATAAACCCGAGCTCTTCCGCCGCCGCGTTTGTTTTGGAGGCAATACGGGACTGCAAGCGCCGGATTTGCCGCCGCGCGAGTTGGACGGCGTCCTTCAGGCGCTTTTGTTCTTTGGCCACCGCATTTTTGGGAATATGGCGTTCAGCCACGTCCGCCGCCCAGCTTTCGCGGACGTAAGCCGGTCCCATGGCGATACCCTTGGCAACGCCGACGCCGTCAAAATGTTGTTCTTTCGCCATCTAAATCTTGTCCTATCCGGCTTCTTCAAACCGGTCGTCAACCAACGCTTGCAAGGCGTCAATGGCGGCCTCGGCGTCGGCGCCTTGGGCCTCTAAATCCAGTTCGCTTCCCGGCGACGCCGCCAACATCATCAAGCCCATGATGGACAGGCCGGAAACCGTCTGCCCGCCCCGGGTTACCTGGACCGATGATTGAAACCCGCCGGCCATGGTCGCGAACTTCGCCGCCGCCCGCGCGTGCAGGCCGCGGGAATTCTGGATCGTCACCCGACGGCGGACTGTATCCACTAGTCCTTTTCCTGGGACAAAAGCTTTGATGCGATATTGATGTACTTGCGGCCGGCTTCCTGGGCGCTTTCGATGGCGCTGTCCAGGGGATCGGTCTTGCGCACGCTGGCCAGCTTGATCAGCATCGGCAGGTTAACACCGGCGATGACTTCGACGTTGGCCTTGTCCATCACCGAAATCGCCAGGTTCGACGGCGTGCCGCCGAACATGTCCGTCAGCAGAACGACGCCGTCGCCTTCGTCCGCCTTGGCGGCACTGTCCAGGATTTCCTTGCGGCGTTGTTCCATGTCGTCATCGGGGCCGATGCAGACGGCGGTCACATTCGCCTGCGGTCCGACGACGTGCTCCAAGGCATTGATCAGTTCCACGGCCAGGCGGCCATGGGTGACGAGAACCATACCGATCATTATTTAAAGTCCCTTATCTGAGAGGCGAGTGAAAACGCGCACAACGTAACATAAAACACCCAAAAAGCACGCCGTCCCCCGGCCCCCCCAGGCGCAAGGCCTCAAACGGCCGTTTTGTCCAAATCGCGGTGGCGAATTTGCACGTTCAGGCCTTTCTCGGCAAGCCAGGCATTAAGCTTTTCGGCGACAAAAACCGAGCGGTGGCGCCCGCCCGTGCAGCCGATGGCGATGGTCAAATAGCTCTTTCCCTCCGCCTCAAAGCCGGGAAGCAGCGGTTCCAACAGGCCCGTCAAATTGTCGAGAAAGGTCTGAAAAGCGGGATCGGCGGCGATGTGGTCGCCGACCGCCGCATCGAGCCCGGACAAGGGGCGCAAGTCCAGGTCGTAATGGGGATTGGCCAGAAACCTGACATCGAAGACCAAGTCGGCGTCCCGGGGCAGGCCCTTGCGATAGGAAAAAGAGGTAACGAAAACCGCTAAAACAGCGCCGCCTTCGAGCCCGAAATGACCCTCGATCGTCCGCTTTAAGTCCTTTAAGGCCATTTCCGAGGTGTCAATCAACACGTTGGCCCGCTCTCGCACGTTTTCCATCATGCGCCGCTCGCGCCTAAGCCCGTCGCTGACCGGACGGTCGTCGGACAACGGATGGCGGCGGCGGGTTTCTTCGAAACGGCGGACCAGGATTTCGTCGTCGCAATCCAGAAACAATAGTTTGACGTCGACATTGGGGCGTTCGACCAGATGGCTCAATTCATCGAGGAATCCGTCGGCGTTGAAATCGCGGGTGCGGATGTCGACCCCGATGGCGATGGGATGCGGGAAATCGCCGGGCGTCACCAGACGCCCGATTAGGGAGACCGGCAGATTGTCGACCGCTTCGTAGCCTAGGTCTTCAAGCACCTTTAGGGCCGAGCTTTTGCCGGCGCCTGAAACGCCTGTCACCAAAAGCAGCTGCGTGGACTTGTCGGTCATGGCGGGGTCATTATAGCCCAGTGGTTGCTTTCAGGGCCACGCGGACTTTTGCCGGCGCCGAAGCTTCCAGGCCATAGAGCCGGACCAGGGGAATGGAGAGCCTGAGAAATTCGCGAACCGCCGGTTCGGGAACACGCTCGATCTCGTTCAAGGCCACCAATTCGACGGCCAGGGCAATGGCGGTTTTGGGAACGGCGTCCATGGGCTGGATGCCGAGGCCCCGGACTTCCAATTTCCCGGCCAACTCGGCCGGCGCCGACGCCATCAGGCGGCCATCAATGAGGCAAAGATCAACCCGGTCGTCGGCGACGAGACGCGCGCCGTCGTCAATCAAACGCAGCGCCAAATCCGATTTGCCGCTGGCCGACGGTCCCAACAACAAGACGCCGTTGCCGTCTATGTCGATTGCGGTGGCGTGTATTTGTTCCATGGGTAAAGCGTGAAGTTCTTGGGGGAACCTGTCAACCAGGACCTGTCGCCCCCCTCAAGAGACAGGAAGGCGGATCGTGAAGCGGGCACCCAAAACGCTGCCATCGGCGCCGGTGCGGTTGGACGCGCTCAACTGCCCGTCCAAGGCCGAGACGATCTGTTGGGAAATGCTAAGACCGAGGCCTGAATGGGTGCCGAATTTTTCGGTGTCCGGGCGCTCGCTATAAAAACGCTCGAAAATGTTTTCTTCCTTGCCTTCGGGAAGGCCGGGGCCGTCGTCGTCGATGTCGGTCACGATCCAGCCGTTTTCCCGGGACGTTGTAATGGTGATGACGCTGTCCTTGGGAGCAAACGAAGACGCATTGGCGAGGATGTTGCGGAAGACCTGGGCCAAGCGGCTTTCGATGCCTTCCACCATCAATGGTTCAGCCCCGGTCGAGACGTTTTCCAGGCGGATCGATGCTCCCCCTTCGTTGGTGGCTTGATGAATATCGACCAAGGTCGCCAGCATGGCGCCGACGTCGACGGGCTCGGTTTCGGTTCTCGACAATTCGGCGTCGAGGCGCGACGCGTTGGAAATATCGCTGATCAACCTGTCCAGCCGGCCGACGTCTTCCTGGATGATGGCCATTAACTTTCGTTGTTGTTCCGGGTCCTTCAGCCTGGCCGTGGTTTCGACGGCGCTGCGTAGCGATGTCAGGGGATTCTTGATTTCATGGGCGACGTCGGCGGCGAAGCTTTCGATAGCGTCCATGCGGATCCACAGCGCCTTTGTCATTTCGCCCAAGCTTTCCGCCAAGTCGCCGATTTCATCATTACGGCCTTTGAAGTCGGGAATGGATTGGGTGCGGCCATGATCGTGGCGGACCCGTTCGGCGGCGGCGGCGAGGCGGCGGATCGGGCGGGCGATGGTGCCCGCCAGATAAATGGACAGGAGCACCGTGACGGCCAAGGCGATGGCGAAGATTTTGAGGATATCGACGCGGACTTCCAAAACCGCCGCGTCGATGTCTTCAGAACCCCGGGTCAGCATCAACGCGCCCAAAACGTGTTTGTAGCGCTGCACCGGCACGGCGACGCTGAGCACCAAGTGGTCGCCGCCGGCGCTCCGCATGGTCGCCACAACTTCACCGGCAATTGCGTCCATCACTTCCGGATAGTCGTCGGCACTTTGGCGGGATTTTTCGGTGTACACTTGCAAGGCCTCTTGGCCGCTTAGACGACGCATCAGGCGGTCATAAATATCTAAGGCTGCGGTCAGCACGCCGCTTTCTCCCCCGGCGTTTTCCTCAGGCGGCGGCAATTCCTCGACCCGGACAGACCGGCCGCGACCCAACAGGCGCATGGAATCGGCAACCAAGGTTCCGTTGCGGCGGAAAAGACGGGCCCGGGTGCCCGTCGTTTCAACCAACCGGCGGACGATTTGGTCGGCGATTTCCGAAGCCAGTTGCTGGCCCGAGGGGTTATCGGCGACGACGGCGCCTTCGCCGAGTGCTGCCGCGAACATCTGCGCCTGCACACCCAGAGATTTGATTTCCGCGTCGATCAGGTTGCGGCGGTATTCGCCCAGGTACAACAGCCCGCCGCCGAGGATGGCGAGGGCGACGACGTTGACGGTCAATATTCGCCGGGTCAAGGGCGAGAACATTCGCCTGGATGATGCTTTTCCGGCAGGGGGCTTATGTGGAGGATCGGCGTTTTTCATCATGCCATCAGGGGCCAGGCGGTCACGCCCCCCGGTAGCGGTAGCCGACACCGTACAGAGTTTCGATTTCGTCGAAATCCTTGTCGGTTTCCTTGAACTTCCGGCGCAGGCGTTTGATGTGGCTGTCGATGGTCCGGTCATCGACGTAGATGTTTTCCCCGTAGGCGGCGTCGATCAGCTGGTCGCGGTTCTTGACGTGGCCGGGGCGCCGGGCAAGTGCTTCCACCAACAGAAACTCGGTTACCGTCAGGTTGACTTCCCCGTCTTTCCAAGTGCACGAGTGGCGCGACTTATCGAGGACCAGATTGCCGCGCCTGATAGCCTCGATCTTGGCCTGATCCTGGTCGGCAGGGTCGTGGCGGCGCAGCACGGCGCGGATGCGCTCGAACAACAGCCGCTGCGAGAAAGGCTTTTTGATGTAATCGTCAGCGCCCAGGCGCAGCCCCATGACCTCATCGACTTCGTCGTCCTTGGACGTCAAAAAAATCACCGGCACGTTGTTTTTCTGGCGCAATTGACCGAGAAGCTCCATGCCGTCCATGCGCGGCATCTTGATATCCAGGATCGCCAGATCGACGGGCCTGCGGCCGATGCCTTCAAAGGCCTCGACGCCGTCGGCATAGGTGTCGACGCTGTAGCCTTCGTCTTCGAGGGCGGCCGACAGGGACGCCAAGATGTTCTGGTCGTCGTCGACAAGGGCGATGGTTTGCGGCATTTTTTGGTCCTTTTTGGCACCCGGAGGAAATTTAGGGGAAAACGTCCAAGTTTTCCAAGCAGATGCCTACAGGTGATTTATGGCAAAATTATAGCGCTTTAAGGCATGGGCGTGGGTTGATGATTGACGTCGGGCTTTCCATCGCCATATAGTCGCCTAAGGACGGTTCCCCAGAGGGCGAAAAAGCCTGGGGATCAAAAGGGAACACGGAAGGGTCGACCCAAGAGGGGACTTTCAACCGTGGCTGCCCCCGCAACTGTAAGCGGTGAGTTTCAGCGCCACAATGCCACTGGGAAACCGGGAAGGCGGCGCGAAGCAGAGAACCGCGAGCCAGGAGACCTGCCGTCCAGCGACATCGCGAACCAGCGGGACGGGGGATTCCAGCAGGACGGCTAAGACCGTAGCGGTGAAGACCTTATCGATAAGGTTTTTGCAATTAACTGCTACGGAGTAACAAGATCATGACCACTCAAACCACCCAACTTAACCAAGCCCAGAGCTCAACTCGGATTTCATCCCGGCTGGCGCCGGCGTTTTTCGCCCTTCTGTTCGGCGTATTTTTGGTTTTCGGCGCCGGTTTTGCCAATTCCTCGGTGCTCCATAACGCCACCCACGACGTCCGCCACGCCAACGGCTTTCCCTGCCATTAGAGGCGGCATTTCATGTTTGGCAGAATCATCCTGACGGCCTTTGCCGCGGGCGTGATCGCGGGCGTTTTCCTGTGGGCCGCCCACATGGTCAAGACGACGCCCCTGATTCTGGCCGCCGAGGTCTATGAGACTCAGGACCATCATCACGGTCAGGCGGCGGCACCCCACGACCATCCGACCACTGAAAAAGCCGGGGGCGAAAAAGCCGGGGCCGAAAAAGCGGAATGGGCGCCGGGCGAAGGCTTCGAGCGCGCCGCCTATACGCTGCTGGCGGATATTGTAACCGCCGTCGGCTTCGCGTTCTTACTAACCGGCGCCCTTCATTTACGCGGCCACCCCATCGATTGGCGCCAAGGGGTGCTTTGGGGCTTGGCCGGGTTCGCCGCCTTCTTCGCGGCGCCGTCATTGGGTCTGCCGCCGGAACTGCCCGGCATGCAGGCGGCGGACTTGAGCGCGCGTCAAGCCTGGTGGCTTCTGACGGCGGTGGCGACGGCGGCGGGGCTTTGGTGTCTGGCTTTTTCGGCCAATAACGTCGTTAAGGCATTGGGCTTGGGGCTCATCGTCCTGCCGCACTTGATCGGCAGCCCCCATGTTGCCGGCGGGCAAAGCAACGTTCCGGCCGAATTGGCGTCTGAATTCGCGGTCACGGCGATGGTCGTTAACGGCCTGTTCTGGATGGCGCTGGGCGGCTTAACGGGGTATTTTTATAACCGGTTCGATCAACTGGAATGAACGGTCATGGCAAAGAAACCCCCCCAAAAAAAACCAACGCGCGCCGACCACGCCGCCCAAAGCCGCCTACTGTTGCGCCGCGCCCGCGCCGCCCTGCTGTCGACGGCGCAGAAATCCAAGGACGGCTGGCCCTATGGCTCGCTGGTCAGCGTCGCTTTCGATTGCGACCTCAGCCCGTTGATGCTGTTTTCCGGCCTATCGGACCACACCCGCAATCTGGCCGCCGACCCCCGCGCGTCGCTTTTGTGCGAGGAAACGTCCCGGCTTAAGAACCCGCAAACCGGCCCCCGCGTCACCGTCATGGGCCGTATCACGAAAACCACGGATAAGCGCCACGCCCGGCGGTTTTTGGCCCGCCACCCGGAAGCCTCGCTCTACGCCGGGTTCGGCGATTTCAATTTTTACCGTATGAAGATAGACCGCATCCATCTGGTCGGCGGCTTCGGCCAAGCGGTGTGGATGAGGGCGTCCCACATCATGCCCGACCCTAAGGCGGCGGCTGGCGTCGCCAAGGCCGAGGCTGGCGTCCTCGAGCACATGAACGGCGATCACGCCGACGCCGTCGATCATTACGCCCACAAACTTTTAGGCCTTAAGGGCAAGGGCTGGGAAATGACCGGCATCGACCCCGACGGCCTGGACCTTCGCCGGGGCGGGCGTTTCGCCCGGCTGGCCTTCGATGCGCCGGTTACCAGCCGCGCCGCCATCCGCGAGGAACTGGTGCGTTTGGCGACAAGCGGCGGGTAAGCCCATAAAAAAACGATTGTTCCGCCAAAAACCTGTGTCTATCTTTGTAGATAAGAAAAAACGGTGTCCTAAGGGCGCGTCATTTCTAGGGAATGGGGAGGATTTCCGTGAATAAAACCGGACATCGGGCCAGTAGCTATGGCCTCGACAATCATGGGCTGAGCAACGTCAAGAACGCCTACTGGAATCTGTCGGCGCCGCAGCTTTATGCCGAATCCCTGGGCCGGGGCGAAGGCTCGCTCGCCCAGGGCGGCGCGCTCGTCACCGTTACGGGTGCGCACACCGGCCGTTCGCCCCATGACCGCTTCGTCGTCGAAGAAGCCTCAACCAAGGACGATATCTGGTGGGGCAACGTCAACGTCCCGATCACGGAAGAAAATTTCGTGCGCCTGTTGGACAAGATGCTGGGCCACCTACAAGGCCGCGACGTGTTCGTTCAGGACTGTTATGCCGGCGCCAATGAAACCTATCGGCTGCCGATCCGCATCGTCACCGAAGAAGCCTGGCACAACCTGTTCGCCCGCAACATGTTCATCCAGCCCGAAGATAAGGAACTCCCCGGTTTCAAACCGGCGTGGACGGTCCTGCAAGCGCCGAGCCTGGAAGCCGACCCGGCCCGGGACGGCACCACGTCGGGAACCTTTATCGTCGTCAACATAGCCAAACAATTAGTGCTGGTCGGCGGCTCGGGTTATGCCGGCGAGATCAAAAAATCCATTTTCTCGGTGATGAACTACCTGTTGCCGCCCAGAGACGTTTTGCCCATGCACTGTTCGGCCAATATCGGGCCGGAAGGCAATTCGGCGATTTTCTTCGGCCTGTCGGGCACCGGCAAGACGACGCTCAGCGCCGACAGTGCGCGGACGTTGATCGGCGACGACGAACACGGCTGGGGGCCGGACGGGGTTTTCAATTTCGAAGGCGGTTGCTACGCCAAGACCATCAATTTGACCCGCGAGGCGGAGCCGGAAATTTTTGAGACCACCGGCACCTTCGGGTCGATCATCGAAAATGTCGTCATGGACCCGGATAGTCGGGAATTGGATTTCTTCGACACGACGCTGACCGAAAACGGCCGCGTGTCCTATCCCATCGAGATGATCCCCAATGCGTCTGAAAGCGGCCAAGGCGGCCACCCCGCCAACATCATGATGCTGACGTGCGATGCCTTCGGCGTGTTGCCGCCGATCAGCCAGTTGACCCCCGACCAAGCCATGTACCATTTCCTGTCGGGCTACACGGCCAAGGTGGCGGGCACCGAGCGCGGCCTGAAAGAGCCGCAGGCGACGTTCTCGACATGCTTCGGCGCGCCCTTTATGCCGCGCCATCCGACCGTTTACGCCAAGTTGCTGGGCGAAAAAATGGCAAAACATGGCGCTAAATGCTGGCTGGTGAATACCGGCTGGTCGGGCGGCGGCTATGGCGTCGGCGATCGCATGAAGATCGCTTACACCCGGGCCATGGTCAATGCGGCCTTGGACGGACAATTGGCCAAGGGCTCGTTCACGGCCGACCCCAATTTCGGCGTTTTGGTGCCGGACGCCTGCCCGGATGTTCCCGATGACGTACTCAATCCGCGCAACACCTGGAAAGACAAGGACGCCTACGATGCCCAGGCCAAGGCGCTGAGGAAATTGTTTGAGGAAAATTTCAAGCAGTTTGAGGACGCCGTCGACGACAAGGTCAAGGCGGCGGCGATCAAGGCGGCGGCTTAAGCTATTCCTTAATCTGATGCCCGGCGGGACGGCAGGGTCTCGCCGCAATGCGGACAGATGTCGGGCCTTTGGGGTGGCTGGATGGCGCCGGTGCCGACCATCTTCAGGTACTCGTCCCGTAAAATGGCTTCCGCCTCGTCCTTGGTCAGGCCCAGCTCGACCTGGCTTTCCCTGAGCCGCACCCGTTCGTCGCTGTCGATGATGCCGTCATCCAGGGCTTCGCCGACGACCCGCTCAAATGCCATGCGCCGGCGGTGCAGGGCCTCGGAAAAACCGGACGCCAGCAAGCCCGCCGGCAGGGCGACCATGCCGACGCTGATGACGCCGATAACGGCGCCGATGATGCGCCCCTCCACCGTCACCGGCACGACGTCACCGTAGCCGATGGTGGTCATGGTGACGACCGCCCACCAAAGGGCGGCCGGGATCGAGCCGAAGGCTTCCGGTTGCGCCTCGTGTTCGGCCAGGTAGGCCATGCTGGCGGCGATGATGATCAACAAAAACAGCACGAACAGCGCGGCCCCGATGTTGCGGGCTTCTTCACGCAACACCTGCAACAAAAGCCCCATGGAGTTGGAATACCGCGTCAGCCGGAAAACGCGCAAAAGCCTGAGCACCCGGAGCATGCGCAAATCCACCTGGACGAAGAACACCAGGTAAAACGGCAAAATGACGATCAGGTCCAGCAACAGCATCGGCGTCATCATCAAGCGCAGCCGTCCCTTGATGGGGTGGCGGAATTTGCCTTCCGGGTGTTCGGGGGCTGACCACACGCGGGCAAGGTATTCGATGGTGAAAACGATGACGGAAAATATCTCGAAGGCGTTGAAAAAAAGCGGGGCTTCGGCATAGATGCCGGGCACCGATTCAATGATCACCGACAAGACGTTGAGCGAGATCAGGGTGATCAGGGCAATATCGGCGTATTCGCTCAGACGGTCGTTCTTGCGCCCGATGTCGAGAATTTCATAAACGCGGCGTCTTGGTTTTTCCATGATCTGGAAAGATTAACCCCAGCCGGGGATTAGGACAAATAACGCCGGTCAAGTAGCAAGAAAAAGTGAGTTAATTCCGCCTTGTCGCGGCGAAGGCCAATACCGCCCAGCCGCCTATTTGCGCATAACCGCCAATGGGTGCGGAGCCGGAAAACGGCACATTGCCCGTGATCCCATAGAAATAAAGGGAGCCCGAGAAAAACACGATGCCGGCCACGAACAGCCAGCCTGAGACGTTGGCATAACGGGCGGCGGCCATCCCTTTGCGGGCTTCGGCAAGCCAGGCGACGCCGATCAGCGCCAGCGAATGCCACATGTGATACTGAACGCCGATGTTGAAGCCATCGACTTGGTTTTTCGGACCATCCAACCCGTGCGCCCCGTGGGCGCCGGCGACGACGGCAATCAGGCCGCTTAAGGCAGCAACGACAAGCCAGGGGTTGCGAGCGTTCATCGGGGCAGCGTCGTCGAACCCATCAGGAATTCGTCGATGGCGCTGGCGCACTGGCGGCCCTCGCGAATGGCCCACACGACCAGCGACTGGCCGCGCCGCATGTCGCCGGCGGCGAATACTTTATCGGCGCTGGTCTTGTAGTGCTCGGTGTCGGCGTTGACGTTGCCGCGCCCGTCGTATTCGACGTCGAGACCGTCCAACATGCCGTCGTGCACGGGGTTGAGGAAGCCCATGGCCAGGAACACCAAGTCGGCCTTGAGCTCGAATTCAGAGCTTTCAACTTCCGTCATCTTGCCGTCGGCCCAATCGAGGCGCACGCATTGCAGCCCGGTCAATTTTCCGTCTTGGCCCTGAAAGGCCTTGGTGGCGATCGACCAGTCGCGCTCGCAGCCTTCTTCGTGAGAAGACGATGTGCGCAGCTTCATCGGCCAGTCGGGCCAGGTCAGGCCCTTGTTCTCTTTTTCCGGCGGTTTCGGCATGATTTCCATCTGCGTGATCGAGGCCGCGCCCTGGCGCCGGGCGGTGCCGACGCAGTCCGACCCGGTGTCGCCGCCGCCGATGACGATGACGTGCTTGCCGGTGGCTGTGATGTCGATGTCGTCTGATATTGGCTCACCCGCGTTGCGGCGGTTTTGTTGGGTCAGGTAGCGCATGGCGAAGTGGACGCCGTCCAAGTCGCGCCCCGGGACTTCCAGATCGCGGGGAAGTTCGGAACCGCCGGTCAACACGATGGCGTCGAAATCGGCGAGCAGGTCTGTGACCTCGACGTTGACGCCGACATGGCTGTTGGCGCGAAAAATGACGCCTTCGGACTGCATCTGCGCCATGCGCCGGTTGATCAGGTGCTTGGATAGCTTGAAATCGGGAATGCCGTAACGCAACAGGCCGCCGATCTTGGTGTTCTTCTCATAAACCATAACCCGGTGCCCGGCCCGCGCCAGCTGTTGGGCGCAGGCCATGCCGGCGGGACCCGAGCCGACGATGGCGACCCGCTTGCCGGTGCTGAAGCCCGGCACTTCAGGCTGGATCCAGCCTTCCTGCCAGCCGCGGTCGACGATGGCGCATTCGATGGTTTTGATGGTCACCGGCTCGTCGGTGATGTTCAGCGTGCAGCCGGCTTCGCAGGGCGCCGGGCAGATGCGGCCGGTGAATTCGGGGAAATTGTTGGTCGAATGCAGGACCTCAAGGGCGGACCGGAAATTGCCCCGGTAAACGAGATCGTTCCATTCGGGGATGATGTTATTGACCGGGCAGCTGTTGTGGCAGAACGGAATGCCGCAATCCATGCAGCGCGCGCCCTGACGCGCCAACTCGTCACCCGCGAGCGGCACCGAGAACTCATCGTAGTCCTTGATGCGGTCCTCGACCGGCGCATAGGTGCGCTCCCGGCGCTCGAATTCCATGAAACCTGTTGGCTTGCCCATAACGCGACTCTTTCTTTTCTTCGGCTTTCCTCGGGGACCTATTCGCCGGCCAGTGGCACGTCGTCCGCTTGGCCGTCGTGTTCCCGCATTTCCAGGAGCGCGCGCCGGTAATCGACGGGCATGACCTTGACGAATTTTGGCAGATACGTGTCCCAGGCGCCCAAGATTTTTTTCGCCCGCGTGCTTTTGGTGTAATGGGCGTGGCGCTGGATCAAAAAACGCAACCGGCGTTCGTCGTCCTTGGACATGTCGGCGACGATGCCGGCCATGTCTTGATCGGAGTCGAATTCGCCTAAGTCCTTTTGTATCGGCTCGACATCGACCATCGCCTTATTGCAGCGAACATCGAAGTCGCCTTCTTCATCCAGCACATAGGCGATGCCGCCCGACATGCCGGCGGCAAAGTGGCGGCCGATGCCGCCCAAGAC
>JABMOY010000098.1 GCA_013203955.1 Rhodospirillales bacterium
CGTCATTCCCGCGCAGGCGGGAATCCAGAACCATACCTGGACTCCCGCTTTCGCGGGAGTGACGGAATAGGGTGGTATCAGATCGGGTTGGAACGAATGCCCCTTAGTGGTTCCCTATTATTTCTTCTCTGTGTGCTCTGCTAGCTTGCCTCGGCGGTGGCGGCTTCTTCCAGATAGCCCATGATCCGGCTCTTCGGGAAACGGATCGTGACGGTGGTGCCCTTGCCGAGCTCGCTTTCGATTTTCAGCGTGCCGCCGTGTTCCTTCATCAGCGTCTTCGACAGGTAAAGCCCGAGCCCGGTGCCTTCCTGGCGCTTGGCGTGGCCGCTTTTGGCCTGGGTGAAGGGCTCTAAAATTTCCTGGATTTCTTCCTCGGCGATGCCGTGACCGGTATCCGTCACCGAAACGACCATCGAGCGGTCTTCGTCAATGAAAGCGCTGACGGAGACGGCGCCGCCGGACGGCGTGAATTTAACGGCGTTGGACAAAAGGTTGAGCAGGACCTGCTTCACCCGCACCCGGTCAGCGACGAGTTCGGGCAAATCGACGGAGATCGACGCCGACAAAGTGATTTGGTCGTCTTCGGCACGGCCCTGGACGACCCGCAGGGCGTCGTTAATAACGCCGTCGATGTCCAGGTGTTCATCAATCAGCTCCATGGCCCCGGCTTCGATTTTGGAAACGTCGAGGATGTCGTTGATCAGCTCCAACAAGTGCTGGCCCGAGCCGTGGATGTCCCCCACGTATTCCAGATACCGGGGGTTCCCCAACGCCCCGAAGACTTCGTTCTTGATGACTTCGGAAAAACCGATGATGGAATTCAACGGCGTGCGCAACTCGTGCGACATGCTGGCCAGGAACTCGGTCTTGGCGCGGCTGGCGATTTCCATGCCTTCCATGGCGCCCGCCAGTTGTTCGAGGGCCTCGTTGCGTTCGACCACTTGGCCCATCTGGATGCCGATCTGGGCCATGACGCTCAGAATTTCATCGTCGATGGCTTCGACCTTGTCCGAGAAAAATTCCATGACCCCCCAGACTTGACCGCTCACCAGCACCGGCAGGGTGACACAGGACCTGAGGCCGATATCGCCGGTTTTCGGGGTCCTCAGGCAATTGGGGTCTTCGGCCAGATTCTTGTTCCACAGCGGTTTGCCGGTGGCCAGGACCCGGCCCGGCAGGCCGTCGCCTTTCTTTAATTCCAATTCTTCCGTCACTTGGCGGAAGGTCCGGTAGCGGTCGGGGTCGTCGAAATACCAAAGCCCGGATGAAACAAGGCGGTCCGGGTCTTCTTTGTCGACGAAGAAAGCATGGCCGATGGGCCAGCCGGTGATGGCGCAGACATCGACCAAGCAGGTTTCCATGGCCACTTCGACGATGCGCGCCTCGTTCGCCGCCTTGGCCGCGACCTGAAGCAATTGCTGGTTTTCGGCATGACGGCGGGATTTTTCTTCGGCTTTTTGGCGTTCGGTGATGTCGCGGATGGTGCCCATGAATTTGCGTTGGCTGCCCAGATAAAATTCCGCGACGTTCAATTCGAACTTGAAGAAGCTGCCGTCCTTGCGCCTGGCTGACAGCTCGCGCTCGCGGACGCCGAGGATTTTCCCCTCGCCCGTTGTCAGATAATTATCGATGTAGGCGTCGTGCAGGTCACGGTCGGGTCCGGTCATCAACATGGCAAGGTTCCGGCCGACGACTTCTTTCTCTTGGTAGCCGAATAGCCGTTCCGCCGTCGGGTTGAAGGTTTCGATCAGGCCGTCCTCGTCGGCGGTGATGATGCCTTCCGCCGCATTGTTGAGGATTGCTTCCTGGCGTTGCGTACTTTCCTTGAGCGCCCGGGTCCGTTCCTCGACCCGCGTTTCCAGTTGGTCGCGGGATTGTTCCAGCGCCTTCTTGATGCCATCGCGCTCAAGGGCGTGGGCTTTAAAAATCTCGATTGCCCTCGACATGGTGCCGATTTCATCTTCCCGGTGAAGATCGGGAACATCGACGTTCAAGTCGCCGGCCGCCAATTTAACCATGACATCGGTCATTCGGTTGATCGGCGCCCCGGCCAGACGCTTCAGAAGCCCGGTGGTGATGATCATGACGGCGACGGAAACCAACAAGGCGATGAGGAAGGCGGTGTAAGAGACGGTCTTGAATTCGGCGCGGCGTTCCATGACGTCGAGGCCGATGGAAAAAGCGCCGATGACCTCGCCGGGCCGCATGCCCATGTCCTTGCCGTGGCATTCCAGGCACTTCTTGTGATTGGCGGCGCCTTGACCGAGGACCACCGGCTTGGTCAGGCGAAAGACTTTATCCCCCGGCAGGCGGGAAACGGGTTTCCCGGTTTTCATCGCTTCATGGTCGACCTCGTCCTGGGGCGGCTCGATTTCCCCGGACCCGGATTTTTTCTGGAAGGCCAGGACCTTGGGCCCCATCACCAGCCACAACGTCATGTCTTTTGACGACTCCGAAAGCTGGTCCAGGGTGGCGTTGAAGGCGTCGAGGACCGGGTTGTTGTCTTCCTTGTCGCGCCGGTTGAGCATGGCCTGGGTGTGGGTGGCCTCGAGCACCTGCAGGACGTACTTGGCCTGTTTATGGAAACCTTCATCCATATCGCGGGATTGGTGATAGACGAAGGCGCCGGCGGCGGAAAACAGCAGCGCCACCAGGATCAAGCCGACACTGATCGAAATTTTGGCGCCCAGTTTGGATTGTTTAAACATATTCCACCTCTCCGGCGGCCTCTCAACGTTGAGGCCCCGGCCCCATCCCCAAAACCATTATGGCTTTATGGATTCTAGCCCCATTAGAGAGGTTCAAATATGTCGGTTTGTGTCGCTATGTGTCTGGAACTATGTCTTTTTACCTGGTCGACAACCCCATAAAAAACTTATCCGGTCGCCGATTCAGGCGGTTTTTTGACCAAGACATAATGCCGCGAGCAATAGGGGCAGACGATTTCGCCGTCCGCGGCAAGTTTAAGATAAACATGGGGATGTCCCAAGGGACCGCCGTCGCAGCCGACGGTGGTTGTTTCGACCTTTATCTGTTCCGTGGGCCGTTCCATGTCCGACATCGCAAAAACTCCTCGTCCCAAGACCGTTGACCGATCCTTCCACCGGATGATACCGATTGCGCCTGAGGAATTAAACCCCGCCCCTTCAAGAGAGCCAATATGCCCGAAAAGCAGACGGCGCCCGAATTCGCGATAGAAACCGTGGACCTGTCGAAGACCTATGCCGGCGGTAAAGGCCAAGAGCCGACGCAAGCCCTGAACGGCGTCTCGCTGAGCATTCCCCGGGGATCTTTCTTCGGGCTTTTGGGGCCCAACGGCGCCGGCAAGTCGACCTTCATCAACATCTTGGCCGGGCTGGTCCTGAAGACGTCGGGCGACGCCCGGATTTGGGGGTTCGATACCGAGGCCAACATGCGCATGGCGCGGCTGTCCATCGGCGTCGTGCCGCAGGAATTAAACATCGATCCTTATTTCACGCCGCGCGAACTGCTGGAGGTTCAGGCCGGTTTCTACGGCGTCCCGAAAGACGAGCGCCGCACCGCAGAGGTGCTCGACGCCGTCGGCCTCGCCGACAAGGCCGATGCTTATGCCAGATCGTTGTCGGGCGGCATGCGCCGGCGCCTGCTGGTGGCCAAGGCGATGATCCATTCGCCGCCGGTCCTGGTCCTCGATGAGCCGTCGGCGGGCGTCGATGTCGACCTTAGGCGCCAATTGTGGGCGAGGGTCCAGGAAATGAACCGCCAAGGCACCACCGTGCTGCTAACCACCCACTACCTGGAAGAAGCCCAGACCCTTTGCGACACCATCGCCATCATCGACCAGGGCCGCTTGGTCGCCTGCGATGCGACGGAAAACCTGATCCAAAGGCTGGACACCAAGCAAATGACGGTGCGCCTCGACGCCGACCTCAGCGCCGCGCCGGAAGCGCTTTCGAATTTAAACACGACCATTCAAAACGGCCGCGAATTGCTAATTTCCTACGCGCCGTCGAAAATAAACGCCGGCCAGATTCTGGCGCAATTGAACGACGCCGGACTGAATATCATCGACCTGAGCACCCGGGAGGCCGAACTCGAAGATATTTTCCTGAGCCTGACCGGGCGCCAAGCCAGAGAATGACCAGAGAATGAAATGAAGCGAATGAATAAGCGGGGGATCGCAATTGTGGCACTGTTGGCTTTCATCACCGCCTGCGCGCCCCTGGTCCGGGCCCCGGGCGAAGCCATTAAAGACCCGGCGCTGACGGACAAGGGCTTCTTGACCGCCGACGGCGAAATCCTGCCTTATAAAAATTGGACGCCGGATGGCGGCAAAGCCAAAGCCACCCTTATCGCCCTTCACGGGTTCAACGATTATTCCAACTTTTTCACCGAGCCGGGGGCCTACCTCGCCAAACAGGGCATCCGGTCTTACGCCTATGACCAGCGCGGTTTCGGCGCGGCGCCGGGGCACGGTTTGTGGCCGGGGACGAAAGCCTTTAGCGATGACTTGAAGATGTTCACGACCCTTATCCGCAAGCGCCACCCCGAGGCGCCGGTTTATTTGTTGGGCGAAAGCATGGGCGGGGCGGTGATCATGAATGCGGCGACCGGGGAAAATCCGCCCCATGCCGACGGCGTCATCCTGGCGGCGCCGGCGGTGTGGGGGCGCATCACCATGCCGTGGTACCAGCGCTTGGGGCTGTGGATCGGGGTCCGCCTTATGCCCGGCGTGACGATGACCGGCGAGGGGCTGAACATCATGCCGTCGGATAATAGGGAGATGCTGCTGGCGCTCGGCCGCGACCCGCTGGTCATCAAGGCGACCCGGGTCGACGCCATGTACGGGCTGACCAACCTGATGGACCAAGCCTTGGAAAATTCCAGCCGTTTCGGTGCGCCGGCCTTGATTATGCCCGCCTTAATCATGTACGGACAAAAAGACGAAATCATCCCCAAGAAACCGACGCGCATCATGCTGAGGCGGCTGCCCCAGGCGCCGCCGAAACGCCGTCGCATCGCCGTCTATGAAAACGGCTATCACATGCTGCTCCGCGACTTGCAGGGCGAAACGCTGTGGCGCGACATCGCCCATTGGATCGCCGACAAGGAAACGCCGCTGCCGTCGGGGGCCGATGTCGAGGCCGAAACCCGCCTGGCGGGGAAAAATGGGCCGGCTAAAATTAAATGACCCCCGGCTCAACCATCGACAAGCGCGTCTCTTCAATCGCCGACGCCGTCAAAGGCATCAAAGACAGCGACGTGGTGTTGACGTCGGGGTTCGGCGAGGCCGGCAACCCGACGGAGCTGATCCACGCCTTGATCGAGCTGGGCGCCAAGAGCCTGACCATCGTCAACAACAACGCCGGCACCGGGGATTTGGGCTTGGCGGCGCTGCTCAAGGCGGGGCGGGTCAAAAAGATCATCTGCTCATACCCGCGCTCGGCCTACTCGCACGTCTTTCAGGAATTGCATAGGGACGGCAAGATTGAGCTCGAGGTCATCCCGCAAGGGACGCTCGCCGAACGGCTGCGCGCCGGCGGCGCCGGCATCGGCGGCTTTTACACAACCGTCAGCGCCGGCACGACCTTGGCCGACGGCAAGGAGGTCCGCCGCATCGACGGGCGCGATTACGTTTTGGAATTCCCTATTCAAGCCGACGTCGCTTTGGTTAAGGCGGAAACGGCGGACCCGTGGGGCAACCTGACCTACCGCATGGCCACCAGAAACTTCGCCCCGCAGATGTGCATGGCCGCCAAACTGACCATCGTCCAGGCGCGGCGCGTCGTCGGTCTTGGCGACATCGACCCCGAACACGTAATCACGCCGGGCATCTTCGTCGACCGCGTCGTCGAAATTCCCGACCCCCTCAGCGAGGCCGAAATCCAACGCCGCCAAACGGAGGCCGGAAGATGACGCCGCTCAGCCGCGATCAAATGGCGTGGCGGGTCGCCCAAGACCTTCCCGGCGGGTCATACGTGAACTTAGGCGTCGGCATTCCGGAATTGGTCAGCAACCATCTGCCGGAAGACCGCGAAGTCGTCTTTCATTGCGAGAACGGCATCCTCGGCATGGGGCCGATGCCGGAAGCCGGAGAAGAAGACTTCGACCTGATCACGGCGGGCAAGAAACCGGTGACGCTGGTCCCCGGCGGCGCTTTCATCGACAGCGCCGATGCCTTCGCCATGATCCGGGGCGGCCACATCGACATCACCGTGTTGGGCGCCTTCCAGGTCTCGGCCACGGGCGATCTCGCCAATTGGGCGACGGATGAGGACGATGCCAAGGCGCCGGCCGTCGGCGGCGCCATGGACCTGGCGGCCGGCGCCCGCAAAGTCTTCGTCATCACCGACCACGTCAGCAAAACCGGGGCGCCCAAGCTCGTCGAAAAATGCACCTACCCGCTGACGGCAAAGGGCGTCGTCGGCACGGTGTTCACCGACCTGGCCGTCATCGACGTCGGCCCGGACGGCTTTTCGGTGCGCGAATTGGTCGACGGCCTAAGCCTCGACGACTTGGCCGCGCGGACCGGGGCCAAGTTGAGCCAAAGCCCCGATTGCAAGGTGCTTAGGGCGCCAATGCTGGACCCTGGGGCATAGGTGCAGTAATCTCCGCCCGTTCACAAGAACCTCGGAAAAAGACCAAAGGCACCCGTAGCTCAGCTGGATAGAGCGCTGCCCTCCGA
>JABMOY010000009.1 GCA_013203955.1 Rhodospirillales bacterium
ATGTGGCGCCATAACGAAGGCTATGACATTGCCGTTTCCGTCGGCTCACGCTTGGCGGCGCAGCGCGCGCAGATGCTGCGGGTGTTCGCAGAACGGGTTTCCGGTTTCGGTCGTGGCCTAGCGGTGACGGCGCATGCGATGGCGCTTTACCTGGTCGCTGGTAGATAGCCAAGACGCACTCTGGCCTTAGCGGTTCGGGGCGGGTATCGTTGTGCCATGAGTTCGACAAGCCACCCCGAAATCCGCGACGCCGTTCGTGCGCTGTGCCATGCCTTCCCAGGCGAATACTGGCGTGGGCTTGATCGCGAACGTGCCTATCCAACCGATTTCGTTAAGACACTGACGGACGCCGGTTTTCTTAGTGTTTTAATCCCCGAAGTTTACGGCGGTAGCGGCCTCGGCACTTCCGAAGCTGCCGCCATCCTGGGCGAAATCCACCGTTCCGGGGGCAACGGCGGTGCATGCCACGCACAAATGTACATGATGGGCACCGTGCTGCGTCACGGAACTGATGAGCAGAAACAAGAAATCCTGCCGAAAATCGCCACCGGCGCGCTTCGCCTGCAAGCTTTCGGGGTAACGGAACCGACCAGCGGCACCGATACCAGCCGCATCCGCACCCGGGCCGTGCGCGATGGCGACGATTATATCATCAACGGACAAAAGGTGTGGACGTCGCGCGCCGAACATTCGGACCTGATGTTAGTGCTGGCCAGAACGTCGCCCAGGGATGAAGGCAAAAAGCCGCACGACGGCATTTCGGTTTTCATCATCGACATGCAGGAGTCGAAATCAAAGGGCCTGACCATCAAGCCTTTGCGGGCGATGATCAATCACGCGACGACGGAAGTATTTTTCGATAATTTGCGTGTGCCTGCACGTAATTTGGTGGGAGAGGAAGGCAAGGGGTTCCGTTATTTGCTGGATGGCCTGAACGCAGAACGGATACTTATTTCCGCCGAAGCCATCGGTGATGCGCGCTGGTTTATTGAGCGTGCGTCTGCGTATGCCAATGAGCGCGAAGTCTTTGATCGGCCCATCGGCAGCAACCAGGGAATCCAGTTCCCGATTGCCCGCGCCTTTGCCGCCACCGAGGCCGCCGATTTGATGGTCGATAAAGCGATCGGGTTATTTGATGCTGGCGAGCCTTGCGGGCCGGAAGCCAACATGGCGAAGCTGTTGGCGGCGGATGCCTCGTGGCAGGCGGCCGACATGTGTCTGCAGACCCACGGCGGTTTCGGTTTCGCCGAGGAATATGATGTTGAGCGCAAATTCCGCGAAACCCGCCTCTATCAGGTCGCGCCGATCTCGACCAATCTGATTCTCAGCTATATCGCCGAACACGTTTTGGGGTTGCCGCGGTCTTTTTAGGGGCTCGAACATGGAACATTTGCGCCAATGGATCGGCCGCACCGAAGACGCCCGCGACGTGGTGACGGCATCGCCGGTGGCGTGTCTGGCGGCGACCCTGGACCGGGACGACCCGGCACCGCAAACGGGTGGTCCGCTGCCACCGGGGGGGCATTGGCTTTATTTTTTGGCCGCCACCCGGCAATCGGACCTGGATCAAAACGGTCACGCCAAAAAAGGCGATTTCCTGCCACCGGTGCCGTTCGAGCGGCGCATGTGGGCAGGCGGGCGTATCCGGTTTGTGACGCCGCTGCATATCGGCGACGAGATTACCCGCCAATCTGAAATTTTGGATGTCGCGCCCAAGGAAGGCAAAAACGGGCCCCTGGTGTTTGTGCTGGTGCGCCACCGGATAACCGGTCCCGGCGGTCTCGCCATCGAAGAGGAACACGATATTGTTTATCGGGGAGACTCTCCGGTAAGCCAAGCGCCGCCGCCACCGGAAAAGCCTGCCGCCGCGCCCTGGCATCGGATGATCGAGCCCGACATCGCCATGCTGTTCCGCTATTCGGCGCTGATATTCAACGCCCACCGTATCCATTACGACCGCGATTACACGACCTTGGAAGAAGGCTATCCGGGCTTGATCGTGCATGGGCCGCTGATTGCGACGCTGTTGATGGACCTGTGCCGCCGCGAAAACCCGAAAGCAAATTTAACGCGATTTGATTATCGGGCCCGCGGGCCGATCTTTGATGCCGGACCTTTTACCATCGCCGGGACGCCCGCTGATAATGCGCGCGCCGCGTCCCTTGAGGCGCGCGACCACGAAGGCCGGGTGGCGATGACGGCCGAAGCGGAATTCGGTTGATGACGGGGGCCGCTAAACTTCCCCCGAAACTCCCCTTGTCCGGTATTCGGGCGCTTGATGTCTCGACCTTTATCGCCGCCCCCTATGCGGCTGGTATCTTGGGTGAATTCGGGGCCGAGGTTATCAAGGTCGAACGCCCCGATGGCGGCGATCCCATGCGCCAGTTCGGCACACCTACGCAGCGCAGCGATTCAACGCTCGCCTGGCTGTCGGAAGGCCGCAATAAAAAATCCGTCACCCTCGATCTGAAACACCCCGAAGGCCAGGAATTGTTCCGGCAATTGGCGGCGCAATCGGATGTTATTTGCGAAAACTTCCGCCCCGGCACACTGGAGAAATGGAACCTCGGCCCCGCCGATCTGGAGGCTGACAACGAGGGTTTGATCTGGTTTCGCGTCACTGGCTATGGTCAGACCGGCCCTTACAAGGACCGGCCCGGCTTTGCCCGCGTCGCGCATGGCGTTGGTGGGCTGACGCACTTGTCCGGGTTTCCGGGCGAAACCCCGGTGACGCCGGGCTCGACATCGCTGGGCGACTATATTTCCGGCCTGTTTGGCGTTATCGGCGTGATGATGGCGTTGCGCCACCGCGATGCCACTGGCCAGGGACAGGTTATCGACCTTGCCTTATTTGAATCCGTATTCCGGATGCTGGATGAAATAGCACCCCGCTACGCCCGCGAAGGCACCATCCGGGAGCCGGAAGGGGCCGGCACGGTAAACGCCTGCCCGCACGGCCATTTCCCGACTGGCGACGGCAAATGGATCGCCATCGCCTGCACCACGGACAAGATGTTTGAACGCCTTTGCAAGGCCATGGACCAAGACGCAGGCGCGGGCGCGGCGGCGGGCGCGGGCTTGCTCGAAGCCTATGGCCAACAGGCGACCCGGCTGGCTGCGCGCGACGTGGTCAATGACGTGGTCAACCGGTGGACTGCTTCGCTTGACCGTGACGCCCTGATGCAGGTGTGTCTTGATTGCGAGGTTCCGGCGGGCCCCATAAACACCATCGCCGACATTTTCGACGACCCCCATTTCAAAGCCCGAAACGTGCTGACATCGATGATGTTGGAGGATCTCGGCGAGATAGTCGTGCCCTCGCCGTTGCCGAAGTTGTCAAAAACGCCGGGTCAAATCACCCATCTCGGCCCCCGGTTGGGCCAGCACAATGATGAGGTTTATGGCGGGTTGCTCGGGGTTTCAGCGGTTGCGTTAGAAAAGCTCAAGGCCGAAGGGGTAATCTGAACGCCGGGGTGCAGAGAACTTTATGCTTTTGATGGCCGCTCGGGTAATCTGGGCACCGTTACAAATTTATTCAAAGAGGTATCATCATGTCGGCGGACGATAACGATAAGACCC
>JABMOY010000099.1 GCA_013203955.1 Rhodospirillales bacterium
CCTTAGGATCAACCGGTCGTTTTTCCTGTTCGCGGTCCCGTTGGGCTTTTCCATGACCATGGCACGCGTGGTGCAGAACCTGGTTCGCGATATCAAGGACTACAAAGCCGGAAGACCGGTCTTCCGGGGGAAGAAACTGTTTCAGTAATGTATAAACTGTACGCCGCCTCAACGAGCCTGGGTTGGGACTTTTACGGTCCCGCCCTCGGTATGGGCATCATGATCCTTTTGGGCGTGCCGATTTGGGTGGTTCTGGGGCTGGGGACGGCATTGCTGTTGTCGGTGACCGAGGTCATGCCGCTGACGCTGATCGGCGAGACCCTGTTTTCCGGCATCGACAGCTTTTCCTTGATCGCGGTGCCGCTGTTTATCCTCACCGGGGATGTCATCGTGACGACGCGGATGTCGGAAAAGCTTTTGAACCTGGCGGAAGCGACCCTGGGATGGATCAAGTCGGGACTGGGGACGTCAACCGTCCTGGGGTGCGGGTTTTTTGCCTGTATTTCGGGGTCGGACGCCGCCGACGCGGCGGCGTTGGGACGGATCACCATTCCGCGTCTGGTGGAAAAGGGCTATCCCCGGCCTTACGCCAGCGCCCTCGTCGCCAGCGGCGCCACCACCGGCATCCTGATCCCGCCCAGTATTTCTTACATCATCATCGGTTTGACCTTGGGTATTTCGGCGTCGACGCTGTTTCTGGCCGCTGCCGTTCCCGGCGCCATGGTCTTGATGACGATTATTCTGACCAACATCATCGTCAACAGATTCAAGAGATACGAGGAAAGCTCCGGTTCCTTTTCCCCGAAAAAGTTCGTGCGGGCTTTCTGGGGCGCGCGCTATGCCGTCCTGGTGCCGTTCATCATCCTTGGCGGCATCTATTCGGGTATCTTCACGCCGACGGAATCGGCGTCGGTTGCGGTTTTGACGGCGATTACCATCGGCTTCGGCACCAAACAACTGCGTGTCTCTGATTTTCCCCGCATGATGGAACGTTCGGCCGAAGTTAACGGCGTCATCGCGCCGATTATCGGCATCGCCCTGCTGTTGGCGCAGGCGCTGGCGGCGCTTGAGGTGCCGCAGTCTTTCGTGCAAGGCATCACCAATTTTACCGATAACCCGGTGGCGGTGACCCTGTTGATGCTGTTCGTATTCGTCGCCGCCGGCTGTATCATGGAAACGACGCCCAATATCGTCATCTTGGCGCCGCTGATGCTGCCGTTGGCACAGAATATCGGCATGAACGAGATTCACTTCTGCATCTTCATGGTGACGGCGTTGGGGGTCGGGTTCATCACGCCGCCCCTGGGGCTAAATCTGTTCGTCCTTTCGGGCCTGACCGGCGAACCGGTGCTCAAAATCGCCTGGCGCGCCATCCCCTTTGTGTTGTCGATGCTGGTGGTTGTCCTGTTGCTGGCTTTCATCCCGTGGCTATCCCTGTGGGCGCTTTGATGGCCGACAATACAGGCCCCTTGAAGGGAATCCGCATCCTGGATCTCAGCCGTGTGCTGGCCGGGCCGTCGTGCACGCAGTTGCTGGCCGACTTGGGCGCCGACGTTATCAAGCTGGAGCGTCCCGGCGTCGGCGACGAGACGCGGACCTGGGGCCCGCCGTTCGTTAAGGACGCCGACGGCGAAGATACCTCTGAAAGCGGTTATTACCTGTCGGCCAACCGCAATAAGCGCTCGGTCGCCATCGATATGTCCAGACCCGAAGGCGCCGAATTGGTGAAAGGGCTGCTCGGACATTCGGACGTGCTGGTCGAAAACTTCAAGGTCGGCGGCCTCGCCAAATACGGGCTGGGGTATGACGACCTAAAAGAAGCCTTCCCGGAACTGATTTATTGCTCGATCACCGGCTACGGCCAGACCGGGCCTTATGCGGAGCGCCCCGGCTACGACATGATGGCGCAGGGCATCGGCGGTCTCATCAGCATGACCGGCGAGCCCGGTCGTCCGCCGGTCAAGGTGCCGATCGCCATCAACGACGTGATGACCGGCATGTACGCCGCCGTCGGCATCCTGGCGGCGCTGCGCCACCGCGATGAAACCGACTCTGGATCCCCCGGGGGCCAGCACATCGACTTGAGCCTGCTGGACGTGCAGGTCGGCTGGTTGTTCAACCAGGGGCTCAATTACCTGACCGGCGGTGTCGTTCCCGAGCGCTTGGGCACGGCTCACCCCAACACCGTGCCCTATCAGGCGTTCGAAACTGCGGACGGGTTCATTATTCTCGCCGCCAACAACGACGAGCAATTCAAGCGCTTTTTGAAACTGGCCGGCCGCGAAGAGCTTAATGACGATCCCCGCTTTTTCCCCAACTCGGAACGCATTCGCAACCGCGACGTGGTCATCGAAACCGTCGGCGGCATCATCAAGGAAAAGCCCAGCGCCTATTGGATCGAAGAACTAGCAAACGACAACGTGTCGTGCTGCCCCATCAACACGATGGATCAAGTTTTCGAGGACCCGCAGGTCCAGGCCCGCGGCATGCAAATTGAAATGCCCTTCGACGCGGCCGGCCGTGGCGCCGTCGATTTAATCGGCAGTCCCTTGAAGATGTCGGAAACGCCGGTAAGCTACCGCCAAAGCCCGCCCTTGTTGGGTCAGCACACCGACGAGGTGCTGGAAGAGCTTCTGGGGCTCGATAAAGACGCGCTGGACAAGCTGCGCGCCGATAAACTGATTTAACGGACGGAAGAGGAGCCATCATGTCCCACAAGGTCACCTTTGCCGGCTCGGGCGACGCTTTTGGCGCCGGCGGGCGTTTCAACACGTGCTTCGTCGTCGATGCGCCGGATGTCCGCTATGCCATCGATTTCGGCGCGTCGTCGCTAATCGCGCTTAATCAGGCGGGGATCGAACATAATTCCATAGACGCCATCGTGCTTACCCATATTCACGCCGACCATTGCGCCGGTGTGCCGTTCATGTTGATGGACGCGATGTTAGGCGCCAAGCGAAAGACGCCGTTGATTATCGCCGGGCCACGGGACACGGTTGCGATGCTCAATGATGTTCGCGACGCCCTGTTCCCCGGCATGGATGTCATGAAGCCAAAATTCGACCTGCAATTCATCGAAATGGATGTGATGAAGGAAAATAAGATCGGTGAACATCTCACCGTCACCCCTTATCCGGCACTCCACACCGGCGAAACCAACCCGACGTCGGTGCGTTGCGAGGCCGGCGGCAAGGTCGTGTCCTACACCGGCGACAGCGCCTGGACCAAGCACATGCCGGCGTTGGGCAAGGACGCTGACCTGTTGATCTCGGAATGTTATTTCTATGAAAAACCCATCCCCTTTCACCTCAACTACCCGGATGTGAAGGAACATTGGGACGAATTCGGCGCCAAGCGCATCATCCTCACCCATTTCAGCCGCGAAATGATGCAGCATAAGGACGACGTGCCCGAGGAATGCGCCCACGACGGGCTGGTGGTGGAAATTTAGGAACCGGGAGTAGGGACTTTTTCTGCCGACAGAAATTCTCGAACCTGATATTATGCGGGGGGTGTTTAAGGGGAGTTATTTAAGATGATGCGACGCCGTGGTTTTCTGGGAACCTGGCTTGGTTCCGTATTATTAGCCGCTTTTTTGTTGGCTGCCGGCCTGCCGGGCCCAGCCTCGGCTGAGGAATTTGGCCCGGGCGCCAAAAAATTTATTGAAAATTTGACCGAACAAGCGATTTCCATGCTGACCGGCAAGGAGCTTTCAAAAACCGAGCGGGCGGACCGCTTTCGCAAGTTGATGAAAAAGACCTTTGCCATCAAGGGCATTGCCAAGTTCGTCCTCGGTCGTCATTGGCGGAAAGCCACGGACGGCGAGAAGAAGGAATACCTGGAGCTTTTCGAGGACTTGCTGGTCGTCACCTATGCCGACCGGTTCGCCAAGTATTCCGGCGAAAAGCTGGTCGTCAACGAAGCCGCCGTCCACGGCAAGAACGACGCCGTCGTCAATTCCAGGATGATCCGGGTCGACGGCTCGAAATCGCTGAGGGTGGATTGGCGGGTTCGCAAAAAGGCCGAGAAATACGTGATCGTCGATATTATGGTCGAAGGCATTTCCATGGTCATAACCCAAAAATCCGAATTTGCTTCCTTCGTCAAGAAGAACGGCGGCTCCATGTCGGCGTTGTTGGATGAATTGCGAAAGCGGATACAGACCAGCACCTGATGGCTTTGCCTGATGACCCTGGGCGCGCCGTCGAAACCCCGTCGGGCAAAGACGCCGCTTACGAAAATTTCCCCGTGGGGTCGTGGCTGCTGCCGGCCCGTCTGCGTCCCCATATCGCGAAATTTTACGCCTTCGCTCGCGCTATCGACGACATCGCCGACAGCCCGGACCTTGATCCTAAGGAAAAGGTCAAAAGGCTGGATGGGTTCGAAAGGGCGTTGCTCGGCAAAGGAAAGAGCAAGAAAAAGGATGACCCGGCTTATGCCACGGCGCAGCGGATGCGCGAAAGTCTGGCCGAAACGGGGATTAAACCCGATCACTGCCTTGGCCTGATCGCCGCCTTCAAACAGGACGCGACGAAACTGCGCTACAAGGACTGGGACGACCTGATGGGGTACTGCATCAAGTCGGCGGCGCCGGTGGGGCGGTATCTTTTGGACCTGCACGGCGGTTCCGACGACGGCTACGGCCCGTCGGACGCGCTTTGCAACGCGCTTCAGGTGATCAACCACCTTCAGGACTGCCAGGACGATTATGCGAGCCTGGACCGGGTTTATTTGCCCCAAGACTGGATGACGCAAGCCGGGATGAAAGTTGAAGACCTGGGCCGGGAACAGGCGGGCCCCGAGGTGCGGCGGGTGATTGACCGTTGCCTCGACGCCACCGGGGGCCTGTTGGCGGAAGCCCAGGCGCTGCCCGGTGGCTTGAAAAGCCGACGCCTGGCCATGGAATCGTCGGCGATCCTGGAAATCGCTTTCCAGTTGACCCGGATGCTGCGCGACCGCGATCCCCTGGGCCCCAACCGTGTGCAGTTGACCAAGCCGGACTATTTGTGGTGTTGCCTGCGGGGCGTCCTTCGGACCTGGATATAAGACCCCATGCTCCCCACGCCCCTCATGATAGAACAAGCCGGTCTTGTGCTGACGGGGGTATCCTTTGGCCTTTGGATTTACCTGCTGGCCTTTAGGGGCGGCTTTTGGCGCGGCGACCAAAGGTTGGATGATAGCCCCCCCGATTTGTCTAAATGGCCGGGCGTCGCCGCCGTTATCCCGGCCCGCAACGAGGCCCAAACCATTGGTAAAACGGTGGCATCGCTTTTGGCACAGGATTATCCGGGAAAGCTTTCGGTGATCGTCGTCGACGACAACTCCGACGACGGCACGGCGATAGCAGCAGGGCAGGCGGACAGACTGAGCGTGATTGAAGGAAAACCCTTGCAAGAAGGCTGGTCGGGCAAACTGTGGGCGGTGCACCAGGGCTTGGGCGCGGCGAAGGAAAGCCATCCCGATGCGGTTTATGTGCTGCTGACGGACGCCGACATTATTCATGATCCGGAAAGCCTGAGGCGGCTGGTGGCCAAGGCGGAGGAACAAGGCCTTGATCTGGTGTCGCTGATGGTGCGGTTGCGTTGTCAGGG
Organism: Rhodospirillales bacterium; assembly: GCA_013203955.1. GTDB lineage: Bacteria > Pseudomonadota > Alphaproteobacteria > Rhodospirillales > Casp-alpha2 > Casp-alpha2. Next base: position 5,592 of record JABMOY010000099.1, read on the forward strand.
CTTCTGGGAAAAATGGCTGATCCCGGTGTTCATATTCTTTTTCCAGAAGCTTTACCCGTTCCCGTGGGTCAACGACCCGGCGCATCCGGTGGCCGCCGCCGCCGGGGGATGCATGTTGGTCCGCCGCACCGCCCTGGATGCCATCGGCGGCGTCGAGGCGATTGCCGGGCGGCTCATCGATGATTGTGCGCTGGCCGTTGAAATCAAAAAGCGCGGACCCATTTGGCTCGGTCTGACGTCCAAGGTGACAAGCGAAAGGGCTTATGAAAATTTGTCCGAAATTTGGCGCATGGTGTCGCGCAGCGCTTTTGAGCAATTGGATCATTCCTTTTTCGCCCTGATCGGCACGATCATCGGCATGGCGGTGCTTTATCTGGTGCCGCCGTTGGCGGGGCTGGCGCTGCTGGGGGGCGAGTCCGAGGTTGTGGCCTTGGGCCTGGTGACATGGTGGGGTCTGATGGAAATGGCCTTTTGGCCGACGCTGCGGCTCTATGGGTTGCCTTTGGCGTGGGGGGTGTTGTTACCCGTGGCGGCCCTGCTTTTTACGCTAATGACGGTAACGTCTGCCATTAACCATTGGCGGGGCCGGGGCGGCGCCTGGAAAGGCCGAATTTACAGTCCCGCAAGCGATGCAAACAGGTGACGCCCGCGCCTGAGTTGTGTATCCATACGTCATGAATAACGGGGTAATAACCTTGAGCGACGACCGGGGGGACCACGTCAATGCCGTGGTGCGGGGCTCGGGCACGTCTTTTTTCTGGGCCATGCGTTTGCTGCCCCGAAAAAAACGCGAAGCCATGTTCGGCATCTATGCCTTTTGCCGGGAAGTCGACGATATCGCCGACGGGCCGGACTCCGTCGAGGAGAAGAAGTTGCAACTGGGCCAGTGGTGCGGAGAGATAGAAAGACTTTACGGGGACCAACCTAGAAACCTAGTGACCCAGGCCCTGCAACGGCCGGTCGAGGAATTCGGCCTTCGCAAAGAAGACTTCCGCGCCGTCATCGACGGTATGGAAATGGACGCCGGGGATGGAATCCGCATCAAGGATGTGGACGAGCTTTACCTTTACTGCGACCGCGTCGCCTGCGCCGTCGGCAGGCTTAGCTGCCGGGTTTTCGGCCTCGACGACGACAAGGGCGTTGAGTTGTCCTATGCCTTGGGGCAGGCGTTGCAGTTGACGAACATCCTTCGCGACATCGCCGAGGACGCCGAGCGGGACCGGCTTTATATTCCGGGCGACCTTCTAAAAGCCCACGACGTGACCGAAACGGACTTGGCCGGAATCTTTAAAAACCCAGGATTTGCAAGGGCTTGTGACGTCTTGGCCGGAACCGCGGAAAACCGCTTCGCGCAAGCCGAGGCGATCATCGCCACCTGTGAGCGCGATAAAATCCGCCCCGCGATCATGATGATGGAAGTCTACCGCCAGATTTTGGTGAAGCTGACGCGGCGGGGCTGGCAAAACATTTACCTGCCCGTCGGCATTTCAAAGCTCGCCAAACTTTGGATCGCTTTGCGTTTCGGATTTTTATAGTGTCTGGACGCACGCATATTGTCGGCGCCGGCTTGGCCGGTCTTTCGGCGGCGGTTCACCAGATCAAGGCGGGCCGCGACGTTAGCCTGCATGAAGGCGCTGGCCACGCCGGCGGCCGCTGCCGGTCTTATCGTGATGCCGCCCTCGGTCGTCAAATCGATAACGGTAATCACTTATTGCTCAGCGCCAACCGGTCGGCCTTGGCCTACCTGAAAGATATCGGCGCCGGGGACAGCCTGAGCGGGCCTGGGAAGGCGGAATTTCCCTTTCTTGATTTGGAAAGCGGCGAACGCTGGACCGTCGGCCTTGGCCCCGGTTTTTTGCCCCGCGCGATTTTATCGAAATCCAGCCGGGTGCCGGGCAGCCGCGCCTTCGATTACCTGAAATCCCTGAAACTGCTTTGGGCGGGGGAAAATGCGACGGTGGCGCAATGCCTAGGCACCGATAACGCCCTGTTTAGGCGTTTTTGGGAGCCGATGACGCTTGCCATCCTAAACACAAGCGCCGAAGAAGGCGCCGCTTCCCTGCTTAAGGCGACCGTCCGGGAAACGCTTTTGAAGGGCGAGGCCGCCTGCCGTCCCCTGATCGCCAAGGAGGGCTTGAGCGAAAGCTTTGTCGATCCGGCGCTTAGGTTTTTGATAGAGCGCGGGGCTGGTGTTGGGTTCAACAGGCTGCTCAAGGAATTCCAGATCGAGGATACCAAGGTTACGGGACTAAATTTCGGTGGCGAACTGCTGACTCTAAACCCAGACGACACGGTGATTTTGGCGGTGCCGTCCATCGCCGCCGCAGGCCTGGTTCCGGGGTTGGAAGCGCCGACCATAAGCCGCGCCATTGTTAACGGGCATTTTCTGCTGGAAAGAGAAGCCGGGGCGTTGGATTTCTTAGGCCTTGTCGGCGGTACCGCACAATGGCTTTTCGTTAGAGGCTCCGTCGTCTCGGTAACGGTCAGCGCCGCCGACGCCTTGGCTGACGAAGATACCCCGGTAATCGCCGAACGCTTGTGGGCCGACGTGGCCACGGCCTTGGGTCTTGGTGGCTCGCCTATGCCGGCACACAGGATTGTAAAGGAAAGGCGCGCGACTTTCGCCCAGACCCCGGAACAGGTAAAACGCCGCCATCGGCCCGAAACCCACTTGGAAAACCTGTTCCTGGCCGGGGATTGGACGGATACCGGCCTGCCGGCGACCATCGAAGGGACCATCCGTTCCGGTGTTAAGGCTTCTGAAACTGTTTTGTTATCAGGTTACTAGGCTTGTAATTGTTGCGTTTTTTTGACACAACAAAATCGTTCGGTTGCGGGGCACTGACTTCATAGAGGCAGCCATCATGGTCAAATTGGAATTAATCAACTCACCGTCGGGCGAAGCGCCGTTGGCCAAGGAACATGACTTGGACCGCATGGGCGCCGTTATCGACGAAGTGCGCGACTGGCTCGCCGCCCGGCAAGCCGATGACGGGCATTGGGCGTTCGAGTTGGAAGCCGACGCCACCATCCCGGCCGAATACATCATGCTCAACCATTACCTCGGTGAAATCGACGAAGACGTTGAAGGCAAGCTGGCGAATTACCTCAAGGAAACACAGGGCAAACATGGCGGTTGGCCGCTCTATCACGATGGCGATTTCAACCTCAGCGTCTCGGTCAAAGCCTATTTAGCGCTGAAGCTGGCCGGCGAAGACATTGATGCGCCCTACATGCGATGGGCGCGCAAGGCTATTCTGGAAAACGGCGGCGCCGCCAGAGCCAACGTCTTTACCCGCTTCGCCCTAGCCTTGTTTGGTCAGGTGCCTTGGCGGGCGGTGCCGGTGATTCGGGTCGAGGCTTTGTTGCTGCCGAAATGGGCGCCTTTTCACATCGACAAGGTTTCTTATTGGTCGCGCACGGTGATGGTGCCGTTGAAGGTGCTGGCGGCGCTGAAGCCACGGGCGCGCAACCCCAGGGGTGTTAATATCGCGGAATTGTTCGTCAAGCCGGCCTCCAAACACCTGTTTTACCTGAACAACCCGACCGGAAAGTTTTGGGGATGGGTGATGCTGGGCGTCGATTATTTGGCCCGTGCCCTGGAGCCCCTCATGCCCAAAAGCCTTGAGAAAAAGGGCATCGAAAAGGCCATGGAATTCGTCACCGAACGCCTTAACGGCGAAGACGGGCTGGGCGGCATTTTTCCGGCCATGGCCAACGCCCTGATGGCCTTCGATGCGCTGGAATACCCCCAGGACCATCCCGATTACGTTATCTGCCGCAAGGCCATCGACAAGCTTTTGGTGCTGCACGACGATTGGGGCTATTGCCAGCCCTGCCTGTCGCCCGTTTGGGATACAGGGTTGGCCGCCCATGCGATGTTGGAATCCGGGTTGACGGATGACCACCCGGTTATGGCGGCTGCTAATGAATGGCTGCTGGGCCGGCAAATCCTCGATGTCGAGGGCGACTGGAAAGCCAATCGCGGTTATGTCCGTCCCGGTGGCTGGGCCTTCCAGTATTGGAACGACTATTACCCCGATGTCGATGATACCGCCGCCGTCGTTATGGCTCTGCACCGGGCCAATCCCGAGAAATACGCCGAAGCCATCGCACGCGGAGCCGAATGGGTGATCGGTATGCAAAGCCAAAACGGTGGGTGGGGCGCTTTCGACGCCGATAACGATCACCTGTTTTTGCAAAACATTCCCTTCGCCGATCACGGGGCGCTTCTGGACCCGCCGACAGTTGATGTCAGCGCCCGGTGCATAGGCATGCTGGCCCAATTGGGGCATGACAAAAGCGACCCGGTCGTCGCCAGGGGGCTGGCTTACATGAGGCGCGAACAGGAAGACGAAGGGTCCTGGTTCGGTCGTTGGGGCAACAATTACGTTTACGGCACCTGGTCGGCGTTGTGCGCCTTCAATGCCGCCGACGAGGACATGCACGCGCGCCATATTCGCCAAGCCGTGGAGTGGCTGAAATACGCCCAGCGCCCCGATGGCGGCTGGGGCGAGGACTGTTCCACCTATTGGCAGCACCGCCGGGACGAGGTCAAAACCAGCACGCCCTCGCAAACGTCGTGGGCGCTTTTGGGCCTGATGGCGGCCGGCGAGGTCGACAGCGACACCGTCAGCCGGGGCATCGACTATTTGCTGACGGCTGAGCGCAACGGCGGCAAGTGGCATGAGGAATATTTCAATGCCGTCGGCTTTCCCCGCGTTTTTTATCTGCGCTATCATGGCTACAGCGCTTATTTCCCCTTGTGGACGCTATCGCGCTATCGGGCCCTCAAGGGCGCCGATACCAAGTTTCCTAAGTACGGTATCTAATTGGACCGCCCGGGCGTCATTGTCGGGATAGGCCGGGAAGCCAAAGTCTTAAGCGTTTTCCCGGCAGCCCAAAGACCACCTGTCCGCTGTTCCGGCGCACGCAGCGACCGCGCCTATAGGCTGTCCAAGGAACTGATCAAGGACGGCTGCAAAGGGCTCGTCAGTTTCGGCACGGCAGGAGGCCTGATTCCTGACCTGCACCCCGGCGCCCTGGTCATTCCGGAAAATGTCATCGCCGACGATGGGCAAATTTTTCAGACCTCGGGGCCCTGGCGCGAACGGATATGCCAAGCGGTTGGCGAAGTTTTGATCCCCAACACCGGCTCAATGGCGGGATCCAACCATGTTGTGGTGACGCAAGACGCGAAAAGCGCGCTCGCCGAAAAAAAGGGTGCCGTCGCCGTCGATATGGAAAGCCATGCCGTCGGCTTGGCGGCAAAAGAAGCCGGCGTGCCGTTCGTCGTCGTCCGGGCCGTCGCCGACCCGCTTTCCGGGCCGATCCCGGAATGGGTGCTGGGCAATATTTCAGAAAACGGCGACACCCGTTATGGGGCCATCCTTTGGGGCTTGTTCAGAAATATGGGAGATTTTTCCGCCTTCATCGGACTGGCGAGAAACAGCGCCAAGGCGATGTCGACGTTACGCTGCGTTGCTGGCTTGGCCGGCCCGTTGTTTCGACTTGAGTGAATTTTCTTCCTCTTCCGCCTTTTTCTGGCTCAGAGTCTTGACCAGTCCCTCGAAGACGAATTCCGCGGGGCGTTGATTGTCCAGCGGGATTTCCGGCGCCATCGGCTTTTCCGTTTCGATCCCTTTCAACAAGACGGACAGGGCCTTGATCGGATGCGACACGACATCGGTAACGGCGGTCGGCTCGTACCCGCAATGGACCATGCAATCGGCGCATTTTTCGTATTTGCCGGTTCCGTAATCATCCCATTGGGTTTCCGTCATCAACTCTTCGAAGCTATCGACGTACCCTTCGCTCAACAAGTAGCATGGCCGCTGCCAGCCGAAAATGTTGCGCGTCGGATTGCCCCATGGCGTGCAGGCGTATTCCTGGTTGCCGGCCAGGAAATCCATGAACAGGATCGATTGTGAAAACCGCCACTTGGTTTTGCCTTGAAGTTTGAAAATATCGCGGAACAATTGCTTGGTTTTGGTCCGGTTCAGAAAATTCTCCTGGTCGGCGGCGCGCTCATAAGCGTAACCGGGAGAAACGGTAATGCCCTCGACTTTCAGATCATTGGTGGCGAAATCGAAGAACTCCGCCGCTTCTTCGGCGCTCATTTGGTCGAAAAGCGTGCAGTTGACGTTGACGCGAAAACCCTTGGCCTTGGCGGCGCGGATGGCCGATACGGCGCGTTTGAAGGTGCCTTCTTGCAACACGGCCTTGTCGTGATGTTCTTCCAGGCCGTCCAGATGCACGGAAAAAGTCAAATACGGAGACGGCGTGAAGTCATCGAGCTTTTTTTCCAATAACAAGGCGTTGGTGCACAAGTAGACGAATTTCTTGCGGGCGACGATGCCTTCGACGATGTCGACGATGCCTTTGTGGATCAAGGGTTCACCGCCGGGGATGGAAACCACCGGGGCGCCGCATTCATCGACTGCGTCCAGGCATTCCTGAACGCTCAAACGCTTATTTAAGATGTCATCTTCGTAATCGATCTTGCCGCAGCCGATGCACGCTAAATTGCAACGGAACAGGGGTTCCAGCATCAAGACCAGGGGATACTTGTCGTTACCCTTGAGCATTTGGCCAATGAGATAGGCGCCAACCCGGATTTTTTGGATGAGAGGTATGGCCACGTGAATATTCCTTAGGCGGGTTGTCCCGTTGGGGGGCTGGCGGAGTGGACAGCGTCCTTGAGCTCGCGCGGCAGCTTGAAAATAATGTTTTCTTCGACCCCGGCCTGGTTTTTCAAGCTGACTTGGCCGAAATCGCCCAAACGGTCGATCAATTCCTGAACCAATTCCTCGGGTGCCGACGCCCCGGCTGAAACGCCAACGGTGGCGACTCCATCCAGCCAAGACGGGTCCAAATGGTCGGCGTCGTCGATCAGGTAGCTGGGCACGCCCAATTCGGTGCCAATTTCCCGAAGCCGGTTGGAATTTGAGCTGTTGGGCGCGCCGACGACCAGCAGCAAGTCGACATGTTCGGCCAATTGGCGCACCGCATGCTGGCGGTTCTGGGTGGCGTAGCAAATATCCTTCACATCTGGGCCGACGATGGACGGAAAACGGTTTTTCAGGGCCTCGATAACGTCGCGGGTTTCATCGACGCTGAGCGTCGTCTGCGTGACGTAAGCCAGCATGTCGGGGTCCTTGACGGTCAAATCTTTGACGTCCTCGGGTTTCGTGACCAAAAGCACGCCGCCCGGAATGCGGCCCTGGGTGCCTTCGACTTCGGGATGGCCTTCATGGCCGATCAAAATAACCTGGCGGTCATTCTTGGCATGGTTCTGGCCTTCCTTGTGGACCTTGGAAACCAGCGGGCAGGTGGCATCGATCACCGGCAGGTCGCGCATTTTGGCTTCGTCCTCGACGGATTCGGCGACGCCATGGGCGCTGAAGATGGTCACCGCGCCGTCGGGAACGTCACTTACCTCTTCGACGAAGACCGCGCCCTTGGAACGAAGCGTCTCGACCACCCGCTTGTTATGGACGATTTCATGGCGGACATAGACGGGGGGACCGTAAATGCTAAGCGCGCGCTCGACAATTTCAATGGCGCGCTCCACGCCGGCGCAGAAACCGCGGGGGCTGGCCAACCAAACTTCGATTTTATTTTTGTTGTTCGATGCCATGAAAAAGCCCGGTTTATTAATAATCCTAGCCGCGCGCCGAGTCTTTAAATGGGGCGCGACGAAGGTTCTTGGTTGAAAATAAGTACTATCCGGCCAAAGGTGAAGGGATGTTTACTCTTTTCGGCAAATTAAATATAGAGAAATCGTCCAATGATAGCCATCACCGGAGCCTCGGGATTCGTCGGTTCTGCCGTTCTCAGGAAGCTTTTGGAGCGGGGCTTGAGCATACGCGCCTTGGTCCGGCCATCCAGCGACAGGCGCAATCTGGACGGCCTTGCGGTCGATATCGCCGAAGCTGACTTACTTGACCCGCAAACGCTGGCGCCGGCGCTTAAGGGCTGTAAGGGGCTTTTCCATATCGCCGCCGATTACCGGCTGTGGGCGCCCGACCCAAAGCCTATGTTCAGCGCCAATGTCGATGGCACCCGCGCGATCATGCTGGCGGCCAAGGATGCCGGGATCGAGCGCATCGTCTACACATCTTCCGTCGCCACCTTGGGGCTGGTTGCCGGTGGCGGCGTGGCTGACGAGGAAACAAGCGTCGCTTTCAAGGACATGATCGGGCCATACAAACAATCCAAGTTCCTGGCCGAAGCCGAGGTCCGGGCGCTGGTGAGTGATGAAAACCTGCCCGTCGTCATCGTCAACCCGTCGATGCCCATCGGCCCCCGCGATATCAAGCCGACGCCGACGGGGCGCATGATCGTCGAAGCCGCCACGGGCAAGATGCCGGCTTATGTTGATACCGGCCTCAACGTGGTTCATGTCGACGACGTCGCCGAAGGCCATGTGCTGGCCTTTGAAAAAGGAATTGTCGGTGAACGTTATATCCTGGGCAGCGAAAATTTAAGGCTCAAGGACATTTTAGGCCTCATCTCCGAAATTACCGGCGGTCGGGCGCCGCGCTTTAAAATCCCTCACGATTTAATTATGCCGGTGGCTTTCCTGGCCGAAACCTGGACCCGCTTGACCGGCGGCAAGGAGCCCTTCGTCACCATCGACGGGTTGAAAATGGCCAAGAAGAAGATGTTTTTCTCCCACCTCAAGGCCGAACAGGCCCTGGGGTTTTTCCCCCGTCCGGCAAGAGACGCCCTTGCCGACGCCGTTCAATGGTTCGGTGAAAACGGGTATCTTGAGTAAATCGGCACCCTTGCCCTATCTTCGCCCGCCCATTATGAATTCGGTTGCAAGCGGCATTAGGGACGAAGGCCTTTTATGAGAGCAATTATGTTGGCGGCCGGCGTTGGCCGGCGCCTATTTGGTGACGAAAACGACGATCTGCCGAAAGCCTTGCTGCGGTTTGAGGGCAAGACGCTTTTGCACCGTCATATCGAAATCCTGCAGGACGTCGGCGTCGAAGAATTAGTGATGGTCGTCGGCCATCGCAAGGAAGACCTGTTTGCCGAGATCGAAGCGGTCATTGCTGCCGGCGACGCGCCGGAAGGTTTCATCCGCACTATTTACAATCCTCGTTTCAAGGAAGCGCCGATCCTGTCTCTGTGGACGGCGGTGGAAGAATTACGCAAAGGCGATGAAACCTTGTTCATGGATGCCGATGTTTTATATCACCCGGAAATGATGCGGCGTCTGATCCGGTCCCCGCACCCGAACTGTTTCATCATGGACCGCGACCTGGAAGAAGGCGAAGACCCGGTCAAGGTTTGTATCCGCGACGGCGAACTGGTCGATTTCGGCAAGCTAATAACCGGCGACTTTGATGAAATGGGCGAATGGCCGGGGTTTCTGAAAATGTCCCCCGAAATCGCCGCCAAGCTTGCCGATGCGTCACAGGCCTTTGTCGATAGTGGCAATGTTGAAGTCACGTATGAGGTGGCGATGCGCGAAGTGCTTGTGACGGAACCCCCCGGCACTTTCGGCTATGAAGACATTACCGATGTGCCCTGGATCGAGATCGATTTTCCGAGCGATTTGCTGCGCGCCGAAAAAATAATTTTGCCGCAGGTGACGGGTTTTGATCCTGAAGAACGTGACGCTTCTTCCCAGCCGTTGAAAAACCAGGCTTCCGGCGAATAACCCTTCAAGCGCCATTTGAAAGTTGCAACAAGATGACGCCCGCGGCGACGCAGGCGGCTGCGGCTATGCGTCTGGCGCCGAAAGGCTCGCTTAAGATCCGCGTGCCGATAAACGCCGCCAGGATGACGCTGGTTTCGCGAAGCGCCGAGACATAGGTCATCGGCGTTATGGTCATCGCCCAGATAACCAAGGCATAGGCAAAGAACGATAAAACCCCGCCGATGGCGCCCTTTTTCCAATGCGCCTTGAAGGTCGGCACCAGGGAACGCCTGCGCATGAAAATCACCAGCAGGCCGAACAGGATTCCATCCAGTAGGAACAGATAAACGATATAGGCGAATACGTCATCGGCTACCCTACCGCCGAGGCCGTCAACGATCGTATAGGCGGCGATGGTGGTGGATGTGCAAAGGGCGAAGAAAACGCCGCGGGCGTCGTTTGCATGCCATTCCTTTCCCAGGGTCAGGCTGAGGATGGCCGCGCAAATAAGGACGACGGCGGCGATACCGCTGGGACTTAAGCTTTCGCCAGCGAAGATAAAAGCGCCGGCGGCGACCAAGATGGGGGCGGCGCCCCGGGATATGGGATAGACGTGCGACAAGTCGCCGAACCGGTATTGAAGCGCGACGCAGGGGAAATAGACCAGATGGATTGCGGCCGAGCCCAGGATAAAGGGCCAGGCCTCGGCATTGGGGAAATCAACGAAGGGCAGGGCAAAGACCGCGATGATCGTGCCGGTGGCGGCCCCTATGGCCAGCCTGACCCACGCATCGCCGCCGCTTTTGACGAGCGCGTTCCAACAGGCGTGAAACACAGCGGCCACCAAAACTAGGGTGAGGACGATGGGGTCCATTAAACTCTGAAGACGTATTCTTTGTCAGGGTCACGGTCGATATCGGGGGGGAAGTTCTTGTGCTTGTCGGCGTAATATTGGGCCATGTGTTGGCCGTCGGAAAGCCGATTATAGGTGGCGTAGTAAATGCGACGCGTATCCTCGGTCATGTTGGGTTCCGACGCATGCGGTGCGTAACAGTCGAAGAAGGCGACATCGCCGGGCTGGGTCGGCAGGGGTACGAATTCCATTTCCGCCATGTCCTCGTCGGTCAAGGGTTCCCACGATTTGAACAGGCCGCGCTTGTGGTGGCCGGCGCACATTTTCAGGCAGCCGTTTTCCAGGGTCGATTCGTCGATGCTGACGAGCGCGCTGATGAAAAAATCGGCATAGGTGTCCCATCCGGCTTGGCTGTCCTGGTGGGGCTTGAAGCCGTCGCCGCCGGGCATCTTGAAATTGACCTTTTCCTTGAACAGCGCCGTTTCTTCGCCCAGAAGCTGGGCGACGGGTGCTTTCAGGACGGTGCTCAATTCTTCGAACCCGGCATGGAAGGGGGCGATGTTTTCGATGCGGCCGACCAGATCGGCGTTGTCGCCTTTCAGGCTTTTTTCATGGAACACCCAGTGCTTGCCGGACTCTTCGGGCATGGCCAACAATTCCCGGGTCCAGGCGTCGATTTTCGCCATCTCGTCGGCCCCGAACGCCCCTGGCGCCACCAGGTAACCGTCGCGTTCAAAAGCTTCAATTTGTTCGTCCGTCAGGACCGGCGTGTTCAGCATGGAAAATCCTTATATGTTGGGGCCGGATATTATGCCGGGTGCTTCCAGGCTTCAATACCGGAAGCCTTGAACCAGCGGCAAAACAGGGGTTATATGCGCTGCCAAAGGGTATTGGCCTTGGAGGGATAACGTCTATGCAGAAAAAAATCGACCCGGCCTGGAACGACGAAGCACCCAAGCTCACCAAGGCGGGCCGCCTACGCGCCCTGTTGACATCGCCGGAACTGGAATTCCTGATGGAGGCCCACAACGGGCTATCGGCTAAAATCGTCGAAGAAACGGGCTTCAAGGGGATTTGGGCGTCGGGCCTGTCGATGTCGGCGGCCTTGGGTGTGCGCGACAGCAACGAAGCGTCGTGGACGCAGATCATGGAAGTCCTGGAATTCATGTCGGACGCCACATCGGTGCCGATTTTGGTCGACGGCGACACCGGCTGGGGTAATTTCAACAACATGCGCCGCGCCGTCGCCAAGCTGTGTCAGCGCGACATCGCCGGCATCTGCATCGAAGACAAGCTTTTCCCGAAAACCAATTCCTTCATCGGCGAAGGCCAGCCGCTGGCCGATATCGACGAGTTCTGCGGCAAGATCAAGGCCGGCAAGGACAGCCAGACGGACGCGGATTTCTGCCTTGTCGCCCGGCTCGAAGCGTTTATCGCCGGTCGCGGGCTGGACGAGGCGTTGAAACGCGCCGAGGCCTATCACGCCGCCGGGGCCGACGCCGTGCTGGTCCACTCGAAACTGTCGACGGCGGCTGAGATTATGTCTTTTGCCAAGGAATGGGGAAACCGCTGCCCCATCGTCATCGTGCCGACCAAGTACTACGCGACGCCGACGGACGAATTCCGCAAGGCCGGCATCTCGCTCGCCATCTGGGCCAACCACAACCTGCGCGCCGCCATTACTGCGATGCGCGATACGTCACGGCAAATTTTCCGCGAAGAAAGCCTGGCCGGCGTCGATGCCGGCATGGTCAAGGTCAAAGAAGTGTTCGAACTGGCCGGTAATGATGAACTGGCGGAAGCCGAAAAACGCTATCTGCCCGACCGGGGTGAGAAGGCATCAGCCGTCATCATCGCCGCGTCCAGGGGGGCGGCGCTGGGGGCGCTGACGGAACACCAGCCGAAATGCATGATCGATGTGCGCGGCCAGCCGTTGCTGCGCCGCCTTGTCGGCACCTACAAGGAATCCGGTATTCAAGATGTGGTCGTGGTTCGCGGCTACAAAAAAGAAAAGATCAATCTGGCGTCCATTACCACCGTCGATAACGATTTTTACGCCAACACCGGCGAAGCGGCCAGCCTGGCGTGCGCCGTCGAGCACATTTCCGGTGATTGCATCGTGTCCTACGGCGATATCCTGTTCCGCCAGCATTATCTGGACCAGGTCATGGCCGCCGATGATGACATCACCTTGATTGTCGATGCCTTGTGGAAAGACCGAAAATCAGACGCTGCTGGCTGGGTTCGCGATGCGGTGTCGTGTTCCAGTGCTTTTTCCGGCGATTTTCTCGACGATGCCCCGGTCACGTTGACCCGCATCGGCAATGATACTGATGATGCGGAAATTGACGGCGAATGGATC
>JABMOY010000100.1 GCA_013203955.1 Rhodospirillales bacterium
GATCAAGGCAAGCCCCACGGGATAGATCAGTTCCTTGGGAGGTTGGCCGACCAATTCAACGTCGACCTCGGTGATGGAATCGCCGATCTGGATGCCGACCTTTTCCGAAACACCCTTGGGCGTCAGGTCGGTGACTTCGAAGCGACCACCATCGACCGGCGCCATTTTGATCCCGTAGCGGGCTTCGGTGCCAGTGTCCTTAAGGTCAGGCGTGAACACCCGGTAGAGCTTAAACCGGTCGCCGTATTCGGTGGTCCGCGTTAAATGGAAGCGGACCGAATAGCCCGGCGTCGCCGATGCCTCCCCGGAAACAAATTTCGCCGTATCGAAAGTGGCGAATTTCGGGAAAAACTGATTCATGACAAAATCGGGTCTGAACAGGCACGTCACCACGGCGACCAGCAGGATACTTTCGACAATCGTCGTCTTGATGATAATCCAGCCTTGCGTCAGCGAACTGAAACTGAAAAGCGCCAACAGCGTCATGACAAAAATCATCAACGCATGCCAGATGCTATCGACCCCGACCAACAGCAGTTCAGGATTGAAGATAAAGATGAACGGCAGGATCGCCGTACGGATATCATAGATGAAGCCCTGAATGCCGGTCTGAATGGGATCGGCCCTGGATATGGCGGCGGCCGCGAATGCCGCCAGGCACACCGGCGGGGTGTCGTCCGCCAGGATACCGAAGTAAAACACGAACAGATGCACCGCAATCAGCGGCAACACCAACCCCGATGCCGTTCCCAATTCCACCAGCACACCGGCCAGTAACGACGCCACGACCAGATAATTGGCCGTCGTCGGCAGGCCCATGCCGAGAATCAAGCTCAGCACCGCCGTTAAAATCAGAAGAATGTATACGTTGCCGCCGGAAATGGCCTCGATCACGCCGACCAGGGCGTTGTTCAGCCCTGTCGAGCCGACGGCGCCGACGATGATCCCGGCCGTCGCCACGGCGATGGCAATGCCGACCATATTGCGGGCGCCGGCGACCAGGCCGCCATAGATTTCACAGAAGCCCCCCTTGATGGCAGCAACGACATCGCCCGCGCCGGTTTTCTTTTCGTGCCAGATATGCTCCAGGATCATGATCCCCATCATCAACAGGATCGAATAGAAAACGGCGGTTCCAGCGGTCCAGCGTTCCACCATCAGCAGGTAGACCAGCACTACGATCGGAATGATATAATGGATGCCGCTTTTGAAGGTCTTGCCGAGAACGGGGATGTCCTCCTTCGGCATGCCCTTGAGGCCCAGCTTCATGGCTTCCAGGTGCGAGATATAGATCAGCGCGATATAGCTGGACACAGCCGGGATAAAGGCCGCCTTGACGACCTCGAAATAGGATATGCCGATCAACTCGGCGATGATGAAGGCGGCCGCGCCCATAATCGGCGGCATCAGTTGGCCGTTGGTCGAGGCAGCGACCTCGATGGCGCCGGCCTTGACCGCCGACATGCCCATTTTCCGCATCACCGGGATCGTGAAGACCCCCGTGGTGACGACGTTGGCGATGGACGACCCGGAAATAGCGCCGGTCATGCCCGACGCTAAAATCGCCGCCTTGGCCGGACCGCCCCGGTATTTGCCGACGAGCGCGAAGGATAAATCGAGGAAATACTTGCCGGCGCCAGCCTTGTCCAGCAACGCGCCAAACAGCACGAACAGAAAGACGAAACTGACGGAAACGTCGATGGGCAATCCGAAAATAGCTTCCTGGCCCAGCCATTGATAACCGATCAAACGGTTAATCGAGAGCCCCCGATGAGAAATGAGGTCTGGCATCATCTGGCCGAAATAGGAATACAAAAGAAAAACCGTGGCGACGATGACCAGCGGCTTGCCGATCGCTCGCCGCGTCGCCTCCAGAAGGCACAGCACGCCGATGGTGCCCAAGATAGCCTCGAAGGGGAACTGAAAACCCATGATGTCCCAGGTCCACAGCACGCCTTCCCGCGACACCAGCCCGTCCCAGCCGAGGAACATGTACAGGGCGCACCCCGTGCTCAGAAACGCGAGGGCAATATCATAAACCGGGATGCGGGCCGTCGCTAACGAGCGAGCCGCAGGAAACATCAGAAAACAAAGTAAAAAAGCAAAAGAAAGGTGAATGCCACGAGCGGGGACGCTGGTAATGATTCCGAAGCCGAACATGAACGGGAACGGAGACGCGATCCATAATTGGAACAGCGACCACAGCGCCGCGATGATGCCAACGATGACGGCTAAACGTGGACCGTGCTGGCGCCCGACATACTCGATCTCTTCGATCTGTTTTTCGATTTCTTCCTGTGAAATCTCAGGAATAGCCGTTTCGGCCATGACGCCCCCCTACAAATAAATAAAAAAAGAAAACCGGCGCCCCACCTCGATAATCAGAAAGGGGCGCCGGAATTCATAGAGCCGGAAGAACTACATCCAGCCTTTTTCCTTGTAGTACTTGACGGCGCCCTTGTGCAGCGGCGCGGACAAGGCATTCTTGATCATTAACTTGGGGTCAAGGTTCTTGAACGCCGGGTGCAATGTCCGGAAATCGTCGAGGTTTTCGAAAACCGCGCGAACGACTTCGTAGACAACATTTTCATCAACATCGGCGCTGGTGACGAAGGTCGCCATCACACCGAAGGTCGTAACGTCAGCATCCGTCGTCTTGTAAGTGCCCTTTGGGATGGTCGCGAAGGCATAGTACGGATTGGCGTCAACCAAGCCCTTTTCGACGGACGTTTTGAGGTTGATGATCTTGGCGCCGCAGCCGTCGGTGGCAACCGATACGCCGGCATTAGGTACGCCGACGGTATAGCCATAGGCGTCGATTTTGCCGTCGCAAAGCGCTTTCGACTGCTCGGTCGAGGTCAGCTCGGTGGCGATCTTGAAGTCGCTTTTCTTGGTACCGTACTTTTTCATCAGGACTTCCGTCGTGCCACGCTGTCCGGAACCGGGGTTGCCGAGGTTGAAGCGTTTGCCCTTGAGATCGGCCCAAGACTTAATGCCGGAATTGCCGCCGACGAGGATGTGATAAGGCTCGGGGTGTACGGAGAATACGGCCCGCAGCTTCTTGTAGGCTTTCCCTTTGTACTTGGAAGAACCGTTATAGGCATGGAACTGCCAGTCCGACTGGGCAACGCCAAAATCCA
>JABMOY010000101.1 GCA_013203955.1 Rhodospirillales bacterium
CACCACCGGCAACAGGTCCGGGTCGGGGAAATAGCGGTAATCGTGGGCGAATTCCTTCGACCGCATGGGCCGGGTTTCGTCCTTCTGGGAATCATACAGCAGCGTTTGCTGGATAATCTCTTCGCCGTCATCGTAGGCCTGGACCTGGCGTTCGGCCTCATGCTTGATGGCCTGCATGACGAAGCGCACGGAATTGAGGTTCTTGATCTCGGTGCGGGTGCGTAATTCGGTCTCGCCGAGGGGACGCACCGAGACATTGACGTCGACGCGCATGGAGCCCTCATCCATGTTGCCGTCACAGGTGCCCAGGTAGCGCACGATGGAGCGCACCTTGCGCAGGTAAAGGCCGGCTTCTTCAGGGGTGCGCAGATCGGGTTTTGAGACGATCTCCATCAACGCGACGCCGGAACGGTTGAGGTCGACGAAGGTCCGCCACGGGTCCTGGTCGTGCATGGATTTGCCGGCGTCCTGTTCCATGTGCAGACGCTCGAGGCCGATCTCGCGGGTCGAGCCGTCGGGCATGTCCAACACCACGGTGCCTTCGCCGACGATGGGTTCGGCGAATTGTGAAATCTGGTAGCCCTGGGGCAGGTCGGCGTAGAAGTAGTTCTTGCGCTCGAACACCGAATGCTTGTTGATCTTGGCCTTCAAACCAAGCCCGGTTTTGACGGCTTGTTCGACACAGTGTTCGTTGATCACCGGCAGCATCCCCGGCATCGCGGCGTCGACCAGCGACACTTGGCTGTTCGGCCCGGCGCCAAACGCCGTGGCGGCGCCGGAAAAAAGCTTGGCCTGGGATATGATCTGGGCGTGGATTTCGAGCCCGATGACGACTTCCCAGTCGCCCGTCTCGCCCTGGATGATGTAGCTCATTTAGAGAAATCCCCCAAAACCGCACCATAATACTTTGAAGTTTCCATTTCTTTCCCTCAATTTCCCGTATCCTTCGACACGCCGCTTCGCGGCTGCTCAGGATGAGGTTTATTTTTCATTTCCCTCATCCTGAGCGGCGAGCTTTGCTCGCCTGTCGAAGGATGCTTTTTTGCTTTGCGGCCCTGGTTTTGCCAAACGTTTCAAAGCCTCAATATCCCCACGCATCAAAGCTTCCTTCTTGGCCCGACTCCAGCCCTTAAGCTGGCACTCGGCGGCAATGGCATCTTCAAACCGTTCGAAGTCTTGGTGATAGACGAGGCTTACAGGCCGACGTGATTTTGTGTATCCGCCAAATGTACCGGCATTGTGCTCTGCAATCCTTTTCTCCAAACTTCCCCGGGTCGTTCCGACGTAATAGTGAGAATCGGCGCAACGAACAATATAGACGTATGCGTTCAAAATATTTCCTTCTTTGGTGTTTCCAGCTTCAATCCTTCGACACGCCGCTTCGCGGCTGCTCAGGATGAGGTTTATCTTTAATTCCCCTCATCCTGAGGAACCCGCGAAGCGGGTGTCTCGAAGGATGAAGAAAGAAGCTCCGGGCGAGCGTCAAATCCGGCGGCATCTTCCAGCGCTTGGGCGGCGCGGAACAAGGTGACCTCGTCGAACGGCTTGGCGATCAGGTGCAGCCCCAGCGGCAGGCCGCCCTTATCCAGCCCTGCCGGCACCGATATCGCCGGTAGCCCTGCCAGCGACGCCGGTACGGTGAAGACGTCGTTTAAGTACATGGCGACGGGGTCGTCCATTTTCTCGCCGATGGCGAAGGCGGCGCTCGGCGTCGTCGGCGTCAGCAGCACATCGACCTTCTCAAAAGCCTGTTTGAAGTCGCCCGCGATCAGGGTCCGCACCTGCTGCGCCTTGATGTAATAAGCGTCGTAGTAGCCTGCCGACAAAACGTAGGTTCCGATCAGCACGCGGCGGCGGACCTCGTCACCGAAACCTTCGCCACGGGTCGCTTCGTACATGTCGTCCAGCGTATCGCCGTTGACGCGGAGCCCGTAGCGCACGCCGTCATAGCGCGCCAGGTTGGATGAGGCTTCCGCCGGCGCGACGATATAATAAACCGGCAGCGCATACTTGGTGTGCGGCAATGAGACATCGATGCATTCGGCGCCGGCGGCGGTCAGCCAGTCGATGCCCTGTTTCCATAGGGCATCGATCTCTGGGGGCATGCCGTCCATGGTGTATTCCTTGGGGATGCCGACCTTCAGGCCCTTAACCCCGTCCCGCAACCCGGACCCATAATCGGGCGCGTCCATGGGCGCCGATGTCGAATCCTTGGGATCAAACCCGGTCATGGCGCCGAGCATGAGGGTTGTGTCTTCGACGTTGCGGGCGAACGGACCTGCTTGGTCGAGTGAAGATGCAAAGGCGACGATGCCCCAACGCGAACAACGGCCATAGGTGGGCTTCATGCCGACGATGCCGCAAAAAGACGCCGGTTGGCGGATGGAGCCGCCGGTATCGGTGCCGATGGCGCCGAGCGCAAAGCGGCCCGCGACCGCTGCCGCCGAGCCGCCGGACGAACCGCCGGGCACCAAATCTTTACTGTCTTTTCCCTTCCACGGGTTTTTCACCGGCCCGTAAAAGGAAGACATATTGGACGACCCCATGGCGAATTCGTCCAAATTCGTCTTGCCCAGCATCACCGCGCCGGCGGCGAACAGGTTTTCGGTGACGGTCGATTCATAAGGCGGCGTAAAGCCGTCGAGGATATGCGAGCCCGCCGTCGTCAGCACGCCCTTGGTGCAGAACAGATCCTTAACGGCGATGGGGATGCCGTCGATGGGGCCGAGGCTTTTGCCGGCGCTACGTCTTTCATCCGAGGCCTGGGCCTGGGCCTGCGCGATTTCCGACGTTTCGGTGATGAAAGCGTTGAGGGCCTTAGCCCCTTCCACGGCTTTGATGTGGGCTTGGGTCAGCTCCGTCGCCGTGAAATCGCCCTTGGCCAGCCCGGCGGCGGCGGCGGCAAGGGAAAGATCGCAAAGATCGCTCATTCGACCACCTTCGGCACCGTAAAGAAGCCGCCGTCCGGCCTTTTTTCAGGCTCTGTAGCATTGGCCAGCACGTCTTCGGCTTGATCGCCGGCGGTAACTTTGTCTTCGCGCCTGGGCCACGTCTGGTCTGTGACCGAGGTCATCGGGGCAACGCCAACGGTGTCGACTTCGCTCAGTTGTTCGACCCAGCCCAAGATGTTCGAAAGCTCTCCGGCCAAGCCTTCAAGGGCGTCTTCGGGCACCCGGATACGGGCAAGGAAGGCGATTTTCCTGACGGCGTCTTTGTCCAGGGACATCGAAGGCTCCGGCGATAGGGGCTAAACGATAAAAAGCCGGGACCACAACCCGCCCGGGCGGCGAAGGTAACACCCGGATAAGGCCCGCATCAAGGCGCGATAGGAAACTTGAATATTCGCTCATATTGGCTCTATCCTCGACATGGTAAGGTGATGGCGGAATCGTTGGCCGAAGCCGTTTTTGGAGACCCCGATGACCATCCAGCTCAACCCGTTGGCGTCGACGGAACAAAAAAATTTATGCGACACCAAGTGGGGTTACGGGCGCGTGCATCAGGACGCCCGCAAGAAATTCACCCGCAGCGCGTCCATGGTCTTCGGCGATCTCAACAACGAGCGCGTCGAAAAATTCAAAATATTCACGGAGGACGAATGCGCCGAATTCCGCCGGCGCATCGATGCCGGCGAGGATATCCTGGCGGACCGGGACGAAACCTTGAAAATCATGGAACGTGTCTTCAACCCGGAACTCGACGCCCGGCTGATCGCTTTCTTCAACAGCGAATACGTCCCCGAGGGCGTCCAGGTCGAAAAGGTTCTGCCCACCGAAACGCCCCACCATTCGGACTGCTGGCATTGCGACGGCGGGCCCAACAAACAGGTGGTGATGATCATCTACCTCAGCCCCAGCGAAGCGGATGGCGCCAATACGGTGTTCGCCGATCCTACCAATACCGAATACCTGAAAGCGCTGGGCTACCTTTTCTGTCCCATTGAAGCCCGGGTCGACGACCTAACGCCGCTTTACGATCATTATGGCCTGGCGCCGTTCGAAGAAAATGCCATCGATTTAGCCGCCGGCGACGCCGTCGTTTTTCAGGCCGCCAATATCATGCACAAGCGGTCATTGCCGAAAATCGGTCCTCGTTACGTCCTGGTGGTTTGCGTGCTTCCCAGCCCCCTGCCCTGGCGCGAGGCCTGCGAGGTAAAAGCAAGGCCGTTCAAGATCGGCGATCAGGATACATTCAACCAAATTCCGGAAGACCAGTTGCCCTAGGGCCTGATCGCCTTAGATCGCTTTGATCTAAGGCGTGAATCAGCCCCTAATTAGGGCCTGGGCTGATAAATGACCTACCCGCCCTCCCCTTTCCGTCATTCCCGCTCTTCCTTCTCCGTCATTCCCACTCTTTCTTCTCCGTCATTCCCGCGAAGGCGGGAATCCAGCCTCACGACACAATCGTTGTAGATAAATCTTTCCAGCCCGGATTTGCCGGCCAGCCTACAAATGCAGGGTGGGATTCTTCTAATAGGCTCTGGATGCCCGCCGGAGCCTGTCCTCGCGAAGGCGGGGGCGGGCATGACGGGAGGGAGGGAGCCCTTTACGGTGGGCGATTGTTGCCGAAAACTTACTTTTCAGCAGCCTGCTAGGGCTTGCTCTTGATCAAATCCGTCCAAGC
This sequence comes from Rhodospirillales bacterium, assembly GCA_013203955.1. Taxonomy (GTDB): domain Bacteria; phylum Pseudomonadota; class Alphaproteobacteria; order Rhodospirillales; family Casp-alpha2; genus Casp-alpha2. The sequence continues at coordinate 4,624 of JABMOY010000101.1, forward strand.
GGATTGGTTCCACGCCGAAAGCGCAATTCCGGCGGCCCCGGCCAAAGCCTGGGCGACGGATTTGGCCGGTGCCTCTTTCAGCTTGGGCGGTTGGCCGTATTTCTTAATGGATACGCCGTCGAAGACGATCTTGGCCTTGTCTTCGTCATAAAGAACCGTGGTCGAGAAGACTTCTTCGTAACCGCCATCCAGATCCAGAATATCGATGCTGATTTGATAGATTCGTTTTGAGCCCAATTGAAAGGGCGCTTCCGTTATGAACATGGGCGTTTGGAATTTGACCTTGCGGCTTCCCTGTCGGCAGTTCCAAAGAACGTCGTAATCGGCGATTTCAAACAATTCGCCTTCGACCGGGCTTTTGCCTTCGAAATGGATGTTGAAATCGCAATCGGCCCCGCCGGTGACCTGGGCCTTGCCTTTAATATCTTTTTCCAGCTTCCCATCGATCTGCGGCATGAGGTACTGGCCAAAGACAAAACCTAAGTCTTTACCTCCTTCGCGGACCGCGACCCAGGCACCGGCGGTTTTCGCCACAACGCGAATACGCTTGCCCGCCTTCAGACTGGCAATCTTTTTTGATTTGGTTTTGGGTTTGGCCCGAATGTTGACGTCTTTCAGTACCAGGTAAAACCCGGTGTGGGGTTTCACCTTGACGCCCAAGAAAGTCATTGCCGGTTTCTGGTCCGGTTGCTTCGCCTTTTTCTGGGCCGTCCAAGCCGGTGTCGAAATTGTTGCCGCTAGAAGCGCCGCCAGAAACACAGAAAGAACGGATGCCACGATGACCCGTCCAAACGCGAAGCCGCCCCCCGACATTGAAATAAGATGTTTCATCCCTTAACCGGCCTTTGCGCCCCTTCCGCATCCAAGGATTAGGCATAACAATGGCTTATGTCTATACTAACCGACGATGCTTCTCGCCTCCACCGACTTTTTGGTGAGGCTTTTTTTCGTTTTAAGGGCGGCCAAGTGGCACTTTCGGAAATCGGCGAAATCAACCAAAAACTCAAGCCTGGTCAACGCCTGCTTGGGCTCGACATCGGGTCCAAAACCATAGGCCTGGCGCTGTCCGATACCCTTTTAACCATTGCCACGCCGGCGGAAACGATAACCCGGGAGAAGTTTACCAAGGACGTAGAGCGCCTTGGCGAAATCATTGCCGCCGAGGACGTCGGCGGGCTGGTTCTCGGTCTGCCCGTGCAGATGGACGGGACCGAAGGGCCGAAATGCCAATCGGTGCGGCAATTCGCGGAGAACCTGCTTGAGAAAATGGATATCCCCATCGCCTTTTGGGATGAGCGGTTATCGACCGCCGCCATCGAGCGGCTTTTGGTCAGGGAAGTCGACATGACCCGAAAACGCCGCGCCCAAGTCGTCGATAAAATGGCCGCCGCCTACATCCTGCAAGGAGCGCTGGACGCTATTGCTATTGGAAATCTCGGCCCGTGAGCGGAACCCTGTCGGCGCTGGCCCCGGTTTTCGGACTTATCGTTTTGGGATATCTTTTGAAATCCCGAGGCGGATTCACCGAAGCCTTTTGGGACCCTGCCGAACGGATGACGTTTTACATCCTGTTTCCGGCACTTCTGGTAACCAAGATCGGCGGCGCCGAAGCCGTCGGAGTGGGCCTATTGCCGATGGCAGCAGCAATGGCGGCGGCGACCCTGATTGTCGCTCTGTTTATTTCCTTTTTTCGTAGCGGCTTGCAGAAATCGGGAATCGATGGCCCCGGTTTTACGTCTATTTTTCAAGGCGCTATCCGCCCCAATACGTTTATCGGCATGGCCGCCGCCTACGCCCTGTTCGGCGATCTCGGGTTGACGCTGGCCGCCGCCGCTATCATCGCGGTCATTCCCCTGGTCAACATCCTCAGCCTCACCGCCCTTTATCGATGGGCCGGGGCGGGGCCCGCCGAACCAAAACAAAGGCGGGGTTGGGGAGACGCCATGGTGCCGGCCTTCAAAAACCCGATCATCTTGGCCTGTCTTTTTGGCGCCGCCTTGAACATGACCGGCTTGGGGCTGCCGCCCGTTGTCGGCCCGATGCTGAAAATCATCGGCAGCGCCGCCCTACCCCTCGGTTTGATGGCGGTCGGCGCCGGCCTCGATTTAGGCGCCGCCCGGAAAGTCCGCGGCCCGATTGCCGGGGCGGCGGTCTTGAAATTGGCTGTAATGCCCGCGCTTACCTATGCCATCTGCCGGGTCTTCGACGTCACGGGGTCGGCCTTGACGGTCGCCGTGTTGTTCATGGCCCTGCCGGTGGCGTCGGCGTCTTATGTGATGGCGCGGCAACTCGGCGGCGACGGCGCCCTGATGGCGGGGATCATCACCGTCACCACCATCGCCGCCGCCCTGACCCTGCCGGTGACGATTTTTCTTGTCGGATAAGACTTAAGCGGCCCTCGGCGCCAACAAAATAACGGCGGCGCCGATGAGGCACAGCACAACCCCGATGGCGTCCCAACGGTCGGGACGCGCACCTTCGACGATCCAAAGCCAACCCAGGGACGCGGCGATATAAACGCCGCCATAGGCCGCGAAGGCGCGACCGGCGTAAAGGCTGTCGATTTTGGTCAACAGGAAGGCGAAGGCGCAAAGCGCCGCAATTCCCGGCACCACCCACCAAGCACTTTTGCCGAGCTTGAGCCAAGCCCAAAAGGTGAAGCACCCGGCGATTTCGGCGAGCGCCGCTAAGCCGTAGATGACGAATGATTTCATGGTTTCAGTCCTCGTCGTATTCCAATAATTTCAACAGTTGGCCACATTGGCGTTGGAAGGACAGGGTCATGGCGATGTCGAATTTCTTTTTCCAGTCGCCGGGGTCAACATCCAAGGGAGCGGCTTCCCACGCCTTGACGGCGGCCTCCTTGATCACATCCCGGGACGGATCGACGCCTAAAAAATTCAGCAACGGGGTCAATTCATCGACCGCATCGCCCTGCAGGTTTTCCGCCCGCAAATGAAAACAGTTCCCTGGGGTTTCCTTATCGAAGCGCTTGGCGGCGGTAATGCAGTTCACCCAATTCGCGGAAAAAGCTTCTACGAAGTCATTTAAATTCGGGTATTTTTTCTGGAATTCGCCCTTGCTGATGGCGTTGTTGAAATCCCAAGCGGAAATCGCCTCGTCGCGACCGTCACGAAAAACATGAATGATTTTCATTTTCGGCACCGCCCGGACGAGGAGGTGCAGCGACAAAATATGTTCGGGCGTTTTCTCGGCAATCACCTTCGGCTCGGTATCCCCGGTCCAGCGATCCAGAATTAAACCGATGGCCGTCGTTATCAAGTGGTGGACATCTTCGAAAGTAACCCCCGCGGCATTGCCCGCAAGGCCGGATTGCTGCATGCGGTTGCCGACGACTTCGGCCTTGGAGTTGTATTCATCGAAGGCATTGGCCAGCAGCGGCAACAGGATATCGGTGAAGTGGCCTTCCCCCTTGCAGCAGATTTCCGGGTGGGCGTCCAGGAACTGCTGCAGCCAGGCCGTTCCCCACCGCGTCGCGCCGACGATGAAGACGATTTCCTTATCGAACACCTTTTGCAGGCGTTCCGTGGTTTTATGATATTCCTCCATGGGCCGCCACATTACCCCATCGGAAAACCCGGGGCCATGCCCTGCTTGCCCTGGCGAATGGGTCGTGTCTTGGCGGTCAGTCTATGTACGGAATCTCATCGAATAAACAAAGCTATTGCCGCTTTAAAGCGTGTCGAAAATCCGATCCGAGAACCCGCGCCTCGGGCCGGGTTACTTTAATTTTCCGTGGCATTGCTTGTATTTCCTGCCCGACCCGCAGGGACAGGGTTTGTTTCGCCCGACCGAGCCCCAAGTATGGGGGACCTCGGGAACCAAATTATGGGCGCCTGTGTCACCGGTGCCGTCCGGGTCCGGCACTGCCGCCGGGTTGCTCAAAATGGTGATCGCCGTCTGGCGTAGGCCTTTGACGGCGGTGATCAGCTCCTCACGCACGATGTCTTCCATGACGGGCATTTTTTCCGGCGCCGTCACTCGGTTGAGGTGGTACTCCAAAGCGCTGACGAGCATGATGAGCGAACCCCGGAACATCATCATGACGGCATTTTCGATCCGGTTTGATAAAACGTCCTGTATATGGATCAGGGCCGGCATTAACGCCATCAGGTCGGTCAGGTAGCCTTTGCCCTCGAAGCTTTCGGGCTTGTTGAAAACGGCGAGAACGTCGTCGATGAAAACGTCGATGGCCGCCATGATCTTTTTTTCTTTCCATGCCGCTTCGAACTGCTGCTTGGAATAGACGGGATATCCCGAAATCAGATCCTCGACGGTTTTTTTCTTGGCCTCCCCCACCACCGGCAACGACACCGTATCCATGCGCTTAGGGTTGGCGCCGTCAATCCGGGTACCGTCGGAGCAGTTGAAAAACCGGTGACGGGCTTGGTTTTGAAGCATGATATAGCCGAGGTTGGCCCGCGCTGCGTAAAGGTCCTTCGAGGTGACGAACTTGCCGCCGAAGTTTCCTTCCACCGGGACATCGAAGGTGAGGTCGCTTTCGACGACGATGGCGCCGTCGGTGTAGTGGTAGGAATCCTTGGAATGGTGGCGCCCGGTTTCCCGCCCGCCCATATCGACGCCGAAAAGATAAATGTCCTTGAAGCCGGCCTCTATGGCGAACGACAGCGAGGCGTTGACCACGGTTGGGTCGGGAAATAGAAGGCAGTTTTTTTCGGATTCGCAGAACAAGGGGTACGTACTTAGGCCCGAGCGAAAAAAATAAGCGGAATTATCGAAATAGGGGATGATGCTTTGATCCACGGTCGATGCGGTAATCAAGCAGATTGAAGAAATGTCGCATTCTTTCGCCGCCTGGGCGATCAACGGAAAAACCGAGATGTTTTCGGTCTCGACCTGAAAATCGGGCATGATGCCGTTGACAACCAGCGAGCGGATGGCTGAGCCGCTTGAAACGATAACCGCCTTGTCTGCGTTTTCCTTCAGGAAGGGCATTGCCTCGTCCAGGGACGGGCCGGTGGCGATCACGAATACCGGCGTGTCGATGCGTTGGTTGTCTGGCCGTTTGTAGATTTTGGCCTTGCCGTCGCAAAGGTTTCCATAGGCATTCCGGATCATCAGGGTCTCGTCGTACAAAAACCCCATCCCGAACAGGATCAGATTCATATTTTGGACGATATCGTCGATGGCGCCCATGATGACGGGCGAGCGGTCGTGGATAAAACAGGTAAAGCCGTCCACCGAACACGAATTTGCGTTACGGATCGCCGCCCGGATTTTTTCCGATAGTTGCGCCGGATGGTCATCAATAAGAAACTGGACGGGCGTTTTCTTGGCGGCAAAGTCACTGAGAAGCTTGTGCCAGTCGTAAACTTCCAACGAATGAAAAAGAAATTCCAGACTGTGGTCGGCGATCACCAGGGTTTGGCAATCGGTGGTTTCGACCAATTCGTCGATGTGCCGCCCTAAGCCGGTTCCCAGTATCACCAGAAAATAAGACCGCCGCGTGTTGGGTCCGGGCCCGAAGGCGATGCCGGCCTTTTCGGCTCGGGTCAGGACCCGGCCGAGAAACCGGTTGGTGTGGACATCGTTTTTTTCGGGGACAGGCTGTTCGACGATGAACCGGCTGGGCCCGATGTCCCAGAATTGTTTGATTTGTTCGGCGATGAATTCTTTTATCTGGCCCCCGTAATAGGGCTTGCCGTCGATGATGACGTCGGCTTCGCCGTCCTTGCCGAGGCTCAGGGCCGAGGTCGGCTTGAAGGCGCTCAATGCCTTGTAAAGGTCGGGCTGGAACCGTTGAAAGGCCTTCAGGTTTTTGTCTTTGAGACCGGTGCGGCGCGGACCCGACATTACCGGACCGTTCCCTTTTCGCGCAGGCATTCCAAGGCCCGGCGGACGGCAAGGTGGCGGTCCTCGGTATCAGTGATAGCGTTGTCGACAAGGTCATTTTTGGCGTTGATGGGCCGGGCATAGTTTTCTCGGAACCCATCGTCGGAGACATCGTCGATGGGCAGCACCTTTTTCAGATCGGCGAACGCTTGCCGGTCCTGTTTAAACAGGTCTTCGCTCCTGATGCTGACGGCGCGTTCTGGAGCGATGGTCTCCATGAAGGCTTCGGAAAAAACCTTGGTAACGTTCAAATACCAGGCGATGTGTTCTTCGATGGACAAGCCTTCGTCGAGACGGCAGACGAATTTTCCATCCGGAAATTCGGGGTCATAACGCCAATGCTGCAATTGCCCGCCCCATTGGTTTTTCGTCAGCAGAGACTGATAGGTTGCAGCGTCGTCGCGGTATAGGTGCAAGAACCGGCTTTCGGGATGAAACATCGCGTTAAAGGGGGCGAATGGTGTGTCCAGGTGGTTGATGACGACCGGGGTTTTGCCTTGCCTCAGGGTATAGAACCATTCCGCGGCGCGGGTTTGTAAATAATTGCCGAGGAGTTCCTTTAACACTTTTTTGTCGAACCGGCCTTCAAGAATTCGGTAAAGAATATGGTTGCGGTCGATATTGGCAACATACATGAGAAGCGTATGGAACCCCAACGTGTTGTTGGACCGTTCCAAAAGCCTAAGCAGCGCCAGTGTGCCGCACCGTCCGGTGGACAGAACGAAAACCGGCGGCGGGGCGTCGGGCGCGAAGGCGTCCCGGAATTGACTGAAATTATCCCGCCACAAGTCGAAAGCCCCGTCTTCGATCAGCTCGGACACGACGTCCATGAAAGCGGTGATATTTTTCCGTAATGCGTCCGGGTTTACCACCGGTTCCTTGAGGGCGCCGTCATGGGAATCCTCTTCGTCGGCGCTCAGCAGATTCAGGTTTCGATTGGATGTAATGGTCGAGGAATCGAAATTGACCGGGAGTATCATTGACGTTTCCGGCTCACCGCCGAACTGTCGCTCGACGTTTTGGCACTTGCTCCAACGTGACAGTTGGTATCGGGTCCAAATGGTCTGGTCGAAAGGTTTCGGCAATTTTTTAATGTAGGCTTCTTCGTTCTCTTCGAGCGCCGCTTCGCCGTTAGCCTTCGAAGCCGTCCACAGAAATTCGACGATGAACTTCGTTTCCAAAACTCCCCTATTGAGGAGGTGGACGAAGCAATCAGAGGCCTCGCTCCAATTGCCAAGACTGGCGGCGATCTTCCCGCGTAGCACCCAGACCTCCCCCCGGTCCGGGGCCAAGTGCCACCATTGATCTTCAAGGTCCTTGGCCTGTTTGACGTTTCCCAATTCAAAAAGAGTCTGGGAGACGTAAAAGCAAAACCCTTGGTTTTTCTTCCCGTGCCAGGATTCTCGACCGAAATCGATGGCCTCTCCCTGCCGGTCCAGTTCCTTGAGGGAGATAAAGTATCCGAGGTCCGCGCCGACCGTATCCGGGGCCGAACTGAGAATGGACCAGAGTTGCTCTTCTGCCTCCACTAATTGATATGTGTACATCAGCCCCCAGCCGACCTTGGTGGCCAAATCCGGATCGTTGTTCCCGGATTGCGCCAGCGCCGCCTGAAGCCCCGGCAAGGACTTTTTCCAAAAATTCTGATCGTTATTTAATAGGCCCTTCTCGATAATTGGATCAAAGGGATCTAACGCAGAAGGTTTTCCGGTGGCTCCGAAGTTGTCGCTGGAAAGAATCATCCGGCCACTGCCGGCTCCGGATTTACGGGCCTGCCTTCGTTGCCGCCGTCGTTCCTTGCGAGCCGCAGAATCAGTCACAGGGAGGAATGAATCCGATGCCATATCCGTCGTCAATCACCATATGGCATTAGGCCATACAATCCCTTAAACCTATATTTTTCAGGCATTGATCCAATCCATGGTGATCGTACCCAATTCTCACCGCCTTTGGAATAGGTTTGCCTCCATAGCCACCTGGCACCCCGAAAGCAGATGGGGTGGATGGCTCC
>JABMOY010000102.1 GCA_013203955.1 Rhodospirillales bacterium
CCGCTAATTTGTTCCATAGGCGCTGACGTTAGACAGCCCGCCATGCCGATGCTGATCATGCCGATGACGGTCACCGCCGGGGTGGAACTGACATATCCTTCCCAGGTCAGGCGACCGAGGCCGCGGTCGCTGGCGATCATCTCGGCGGCAATCACCACCTCCCAGGTCAGCGCGATGCCCAGCGTCATCCCCGCCGCGATCGAGGGAATGACCGCCGGCAGAATAATGCTGAAGAACAGATGGCGCTGCTTCGCGCCTAAGGACGTCGCCAACCACATGTATTGTTTGGGAATATGGCGGATGGCTTCGTAGATGTTGATGACGATAACGAAGAAGGCGCCGAGGAAAGTAATGAAAACGATGCTCGACTCATTGGTCGGCCAGAACAGGATCGACAACGGCACCCACGCCAACGGCGGCACCGGACGCATGACCTCAAAAACCGGGAATACGATATTTCTCATCCGGTCATTCAACCCGAACAAGATGCCGGTCGGAATGCCAATAAGTTGCGCCAAGATGAAGCCGTAAAAAACGCGCTCGAAGCTGGCCGACCAATTGCTCCAATATTTCAGGGATAGAAGGTAGCCATTCCAGAATGTTTCGGCGACGTCCATGGGCGTTGGGATTTCCTTGACCCCGGACAGCTCCGACGTCGATCCAAGATGCCACAAGATGAAAAGACAGATGATCGAAATGGTTCCGCGCAGATGACCAATGTTGATGAAGTGTTGGCGGCTCAGTTTCTTGACCCGCTCTTGCGCTTCCTCGTTAGAATTTGTCGCTTTTTCAACCATTAGGCCAACTCCCGCTCGCCGCGCTCGAAGGCTTTTTTCGCTTCTTCATGGACGGCGGTAAGCAATTCCTTTTTCAACACAAGAAATTCCTTCGACGTGATCATGTCCGGCGTCCGGGGGCGCGGCAAATCGACCTTGGCGCTGAGCTTGATCTTGCCCGGCCGCGTCGTCATCACGACGACCGTGTCCGACAACAAGATGGCTTCGTCAATATCATGGGTCACGAACATGATGGTCTTGGGAAAGACCTGATACATTTGCAGCAGGTAACGATGCATGCGGGCCTGGGTCACCGTGTCCATGGCTCGAAACGGCTCGTCCAGGAGCAATATCTTAGGGTCGTTAATCAAGGCGCGGATGAATTCGACGCGGCGCTGCATGCCCGAAGAAATCTGACCGGGAAAATATTCCGCCACTTTGTTTAAGCCGCCGGCCTTGTCCAGGAACTGATAGGCGTATTCGGCGGCTTCCTTCTTTTTCATGCGGCCCTGGCGGATCAGGCCATAGGTGACGTTATCAAGCACCGTCATCCACGGAAAAAGCGCGCCGTGCTGAAACACGACGACCCGGTCGGGGCCGGGCTTGGCGGGCCTTTCGACCGTCGACAACGGCACGTCGTCCAAATACATGGCGCCGCTGGTCAAGTCGTCGAAGCCGGCCATGATGTTCATCAACGTGCTTTTACCGCATCCCGATGGGCCGACCAGGGCAACGAACTCATTGGCGTGAATATCGACACTGCAATTATCCAGCGCCACGACCCGGGCGCCCGTGGGATCATAGATCTTGCCGACTTCGCGCAAGGAAAAAGCGCCGGAATTAATCGTCGCCAGTTGAGCCACCTGTTCGTTCATTATTTGAGAACCCCGATGCTCTCAAGACGCCACCGCATGAGCCGATTACCGACGATGCGGATGGCGGCGCTGCTGGCGTAGCCAACGATGCCCAGCGTCGCCATGCCGATGATGATCGTCGGGTATTGGACCAGGTTATAGGCTTCCCAAATCAAGAAGCCGAGCCCGTACTGGGCGGCGATCATTTCGCCGGCGACGAGGGAGAACCAGGCCGCGCCCATGGCGATTTGAAGCCCGGTGAAGATGGACGGCATGGCGCCGGGGATAACGACATCGCGAAGAACGTCGACCGGCGATGCGCCCAGGCATTCGGCGGCGCGGAAATAGTCTTCGTGGATTGCGCGCACGCCGAGCAGCGAATTAATGGCGGTGGCGAAAAAAGCCACCAGGAAGGTGACGAAAATAACCGATGGCTCGACGCCCGGAAAAACCAGGATGGCCAGCGGCACCCAAGCCAGCGGCGGGATCGGACGCAGGATGCCGATCAACGCAGACGCATATTGGCGTACGGGCAACTTCCAACCCATCAAAATGCCGAGGGGAATGCCGAGCAAGCACGCCAGGAAAAACGAGGTCAGCGCCCGATAGGTGCTGTAGAAAATATGGATGTAATAATCTTCGGTGAAAACTGAAATGCCGTAGTCAGGGTCGGGGTTGAACCATTCGATGACGACTTCCAACGGATTGGGCAGCCGGTTGAAGGCGTCGAAAGGTAGGTAGACGACCGAGAGCTGCCAAATCACGACGAACCCGACATACCCCGCCATCATCAGCCAGAACCGCTCGCCGAACCGCCCGCCCATGAAACCGGACCGGGGTGCGCCGCCGTCATCGGCTGAATCGGAAACGCCAACGGCACAGCTTATTTGCTGGATTTCGTCGCTCATATCCCCTTTTTGCTCCTCCCGATGACGTGTGCCGCCGTTTTTTATTTGTTTTTTGGCTAGTTTTAAGCCCGTAAGTTATCCTGTTCAGATGACCTTAAAACTATTTCCAAAATGAATCTACATCAAATCATATAAGGATATTAAAATTTTGTAATGTCCCCTTGACGGCTTATTGTATACTGGCTAATTTGCCGGTCCAAATTATGTTTTCAAACGATGGTCGGGCACCCCGTTTAGGTGCCTCGGCTTACCTCGGGAAGGACATCGAAGATAATGACAAAGGCCCAAGCGGAAGGCGCTTCCGAGCGTCCCGCAGACAAGCCGTTTATCTATCTCGAACGGCACAACCACAGCCATTACACCGACGAATTGCTTCGCTCTATCTTGGGCCAGGTCCGTACCATCGCCATGGTCGGGGCCAGCACCCTTTGGCGTCGGCCCAGTTACTATGCCGCCAAATACCTCGATCACAAGGGTTTCAGGATTATTCCCATCAACCCGGCCAGGGTCGGCGACGAAATTCTCGGTGAAAAGGTTCACGGCACCATCGCCGATGTGCCGGGGCAGATCGATATGCTGCAGATTTTCCGGCCCTCGCCCGAAGCCTGGGCCATCACCCAGGAAACGATCCGCAACAAGGATGCCAAGGGCATCAAAGTTTTGTGGATGCAGTTGACCGTGCGTGATGACGCCGCCGCCGAAATCGCCGAAGAAGCCGGTTTGACGGTGATAATGGACAGGTGCCCGAAGATCGAATACGCCCGTCTTTCCGGCGAATTGAGCTGGAGTGGAATTAACTCGCGGGTTATTACCGCGAAAAGCCTGAGGCCGCCCAAAGCATGAGCGAAGAAATTGACAAGACCAAGATTTTCGATATCCCGCCCACCGACGATAACGTCAAGGAATACGGGATTGAGACCCTTGCCGTTCATGCCGGCGCCCGCCCCGATCCGGTAACCGGCGCCCGCGTGACGCCCATTTTCCAGTCCTCGGCATTTGTTTTCGACAACGCCGAACGGGCTTCGGAACTGTTCAACCTGCAGGCCTTCGGCTTTATCTATTCGCGCCTGACCAACCCGACGGTTTCTGTTTTGGAAGAACGTATTGCCGGCCTTGAAGGCGGACGCGGCGCCGTCGCGTCGGCGACAGGCCACGCGGCGCAATTCCTTATGGCCAGTACACTGATGGAATCCGGCGACGAATTTATTGCGTCGCGCAACCTGTACGGCGGTTCCGTCACCCAATTCGGCGTCAGCTTCAAAAAGCTCGGCTGGAAATGCCACTTCGTCGACATGACCGACCCGGAAAACGTCCGCAAGGCGATGACCGACAAGGTTAAATTCGTTTTCTGCGAAAATCTGGCCAACCCCGGCGGCATCGTTCTCGATATCGAAGCGCTCGCCAAAGTCGCCCATGAAGCCGGCGTTCCGCTGGTCTGCGACAACACGCTGGCGTCGCCTTACCTGTGTCGGCCGTTTGAATGGGGCGCTGATTTGATCATCCATTCCATGACTAAGTACATCAACGGTCACGGCAACACCATGGGCGGCATCGTCGTCGAATCCGGCAAGTTCGATTGGAGCCAGAACGACAAGTTCCCGGCCCTGTCGAAGCCCGACGAGGCCTATCACGGGCTGACTTTCCACGAAACCTTCGGTGATTTCGGCTTCACCATGAAGCAGCGCGCCGTGGCGTTGCGCGACTACGGCCCATCGCTGTCGGCGATGGCGGCTTGGAATATCCTGCAAGGGGTTGAAACGCTGCCGCTACGCATGGATCGCCATGTCCAGAATGCGCTGGCCGTTGCCAATTTCCTGGAAGGCCACCCCAAGGTTTCCTGGGTTTCCTATTCCGGGCTTAAATCAAGCCCCTATTACGATCTCGGCAAAAAGTATCTTCCCAAAGGCTGCGGGTCGCTGTTTACCTTCGGCTGCAAAGGCGGCTACGAAGCCGGCAACACGGTTGTCGACAAGGTCAACCTGTTCTCGCATCTGGCCAACTTGGGCGATACCAAGAGCCTGATCCTGCATCCGGCATCGACCACCCACCGCCAGCTTTCCGAAGAACAACAGATCGGCGCCGGCGCCGGGCCCGACGTCGTTCGGGTTTCGATCGGCATCGAAAGCATCGAAGACATCATCGAGGATTTAGACCAGGCCCTGTCGGCCGCCTAATACTCGTCTCCATTATTGCAAACGAAACGGCGCCCGAGGGAGTACCCCCCGGGCGCCGTTGACGTTGCGGGTTCAAACCCACAGCCGAAGAACGCCAACATATTGGTTACAGCTCTTTGCCTTCGAAAGGGTGCCAGCCTTCGGGGTGTTCGATTTCCACCACCCAAAGATCCGGATCGCGCGAAACCTGGCGGGCGATATATTCGTCGGCTTCGGCTTCCGGAACCAATTTGCTGTCAAAGGCCGCCAGCCAGCCCCGGTTGCCGTCAATGTCTCGGGCCTGAGACAACACGCGGCAGCCGCTTTTAAGCTGGTTCAACTTCAACAACAACGACCCACCTTGGGCATCGCCCCGCCGGGCCACCGTCGCCGGGATGCCTTCTTGGGAACAGCGCCTGACGTGCGCCATAATCCAGATATCAGCTTTTAGACGATCGTCGGACACGACAAAGTACCTTTCCTCGATTACCCGAACCGCAGGTACAATATTTTGTCTGAAGAACTAAGCCCGGCCAAGTTGCTGGTGAGTATTTTTTTATCCTTACTAGCGATCGCCACCCAGATTCTGGACAACGAATACAGGCTGGTTTTCATGAGCCGCTTGAATTCGGGATTTGCGCCAATCGCCGGCGGAGCCGTATCCCAGCATCTTTCGTACCAAAAAATCGTCACCGACAATTTTTGCCGAAGCGTGTCCAGTTCTTTTTCGGAACCGAAATCGGGTGGATTTTTCCGGTACTTGTTAAGTTTATTAAAGGCCGCATTGGCCTGATCGATGCAGTCGGAAAAGTTGGATACACCGTTGCGCCGGCGCAGGTCCGATAAAATTTTTCGGATCGGTTTTAAATGTTTGTTTGCCGCCTTGGCGTCACCGTCAATGGCCGCTTGCAGGCCCTTTGTCGTTCTTTCGGATATCTTTAGAAGGGTCTTGCGCCAAGCCGGGTCACGGGAAAAAACATCCGGGGATTTGTCGGCAAACCGTTTAACGACCGCTTTCCAGCGTTCGTCCAGCTTTTCCAATTCAAACGAAGCCACCGCCGGGTTGCCGGTGCGAAGATAAAACATCGCTTCCCGGTAGGCTTTGTAGGCCTCCGAAACCCCTTCGTTGAAATCGTGAATATCGGCGCCTTGGGCGGGGGGGGTAAAAATGGAGAAAAGAAACAAGACGCAAATGGCAAAAAACTTTTTCCTCATGGACCTAGCGCTTTCAAAACAGTGTTTTTAAATAAGCCTTTTTTCATATTATAATACATATTCCATTTTTTGAATTTGTTAGATTTGCAGGCTTAGAAAACATGATTTCAAGAAGGCATTTCAACCTGATGGCCGGAGCCGGAACGCTCGGTCTTCTGTCAGGCCCTGCGTCGGCCTGGGCCGCCCAAACTGCCTATAAACCCACCCGGACGGAAGACGGCCAATATACAGAACCTTGGTTCCTGGAAGGATTTTTGGACCTGAAAGATGACCTTGAAACCGCCCAAAAGGGGGGGAAACGGCTTGCCGTTCTATGGGAATTGGCGGGTTGCCCCTATTGCCGGGAAACCCATTTGGTCAATTTCGCCGTTCCTGAAATTACGAATTACATCAAGGAAAACTTTGAAATCGTGCAGATGGACTACAATGGCTTACGGGATACCGTGGATTTTAATGGCGATACTCTTAAGGAAAAGAATCTAGCAAAACGCCACAAGATCAGGTTTACCCCGACGGTCCAGTTCTTCGCCGAAACCCCCAAAGGGGGGGAAACCAAGGGCGGTATAAACAAAATGGAAGTCGCCCGCATGCCCGGCTACTTCCGGCCGTTTCATTTCCTGACCATGTTTCAATATGTCCGGGAAAAGGGGTATGAGACCGGAAATTACCGCAGCTATCTGAAAACCAAGATCGAAAGCTATTCCCGCAAAGGTAAAAAGCTCCCGTCCTGGTAGCCCGCGATTATCTTGAAGAATGTTTTTAAAAGCGCCGAGTTTCAGGCCGCTTCCGATTCCGCCTGATCCTCTGTACGACCCTTCAGTTCTTCACTGCCGCCGGCACAGAACAGATCGAAGACAAGCCCCATCACGATTTCGGCCTCATCGCTGGCTAAGTTGTAATAAATTTGTTTGGACTCGCGGCGCGTACTGACCATGTTGTCGGCCCGAAGACGTGCCAGTTGCTGCGATAAGGTCGGTTGATGGATGCCAAGAATATCTTGGAGCTGACCGACGTTTTTCTCCCCTTCTGCAAGCGCGCACAGGATGACCAGCCGGTTTGGGTTGGCCAGCGATTTTAGGAAAGTGCTGGCGCGTTTGGCATTGTCCCGAAAGTCGCCCATTTCATAATTTCCCTGGTTTACAAGTATTTACGGTAATTTTTTTGTATTATCGATTGCCTATATACCGGAATATGAATGTATTTTCTATCAAAAATTACGGGGGAATTTTGTAAATAATCAAAAACCACAAAATCTTAATGGTATTAATACGGTAATTAAAGGTGGATCAAACGCGCCGAGAAAAAACCGTAAATGAGAAATAGGCGACTCTTTGTTAATTATTAAGGGTTCTCGTTTATGACTTTGGGAAAATAATTATAAAGCGGGACATTACTTAAACTAGTGCTCGATACATCTTTCTTGGGGGATAAGACAATCAAACACAAACGCTTCGCCATGCTCGGCGCAATTGCGGTGCCGTTGGCTCTTGCCGGTTGCGCCGTTCCCCTGGGGGTTCAGGTGGCTTCGTTACTTGCCGACGGGGTTTCCTTGATCACCACAGAGAAAACGCTAACCGATCATGGATTGTCGGCACTCACCAGTAAGGACTGCGTCGTTTGGCGGGGTTTAAATGGGGAAGAAGTTTGCCGGGATGAAGCCTTCGACCCATCCGCTGTCGCCGGAATTGCCGAAATTGCCGAAATTGAAGGGCAGCAGCCCACCCCCGCTGAACAGAAAAAACAACAAAGCGAAAAGACGCACACGCCTGTTGAAACAAAACTCCCTGAAGTTGTCGAAATTGAAGAAGACGACGTCATCGATACCACCGATGATGGTCTTGGGGCCTCCAAGGACCCGGAAATAGCATTCTCTCTGGAAACAGATACCATTCCTGCGGAAACCGCCTTTCCAATTCCCGGCATAGTTGAAACCAAGCCGGAGGGTGGGACTTATTTCATTATTGCCAGCTACCGGCACCTTGATAACGCGCGACGCTTCACCGATGGAAAGAAAAATCTGCATACAAAGGTATTATCTGGCACCGCTTCGGGGCGACCCGTTTTCCGCATCGCCGTCGGGCCTGTTACAAAAACCGGCCGGCGCCATGCTCGCGAAAGCCTTATCAAGGGCGGGTTTGGTGACGTTTGGACACTGCGACTGGAAAACCCGAATGTGATCCTTGAACTGGCGGCCATGAACTAGGCTGACCACGGTTTCCCGGTTGTGGAAACCTTTATCAAAAAATATCATTCCATTTATTTAACTGCTGATTACCCATAGGTTTTCCTACTAAACCAATGGTTTAGAATAAATAATGATTTTTAAAATTTAGGGAATTGCCATCCCCCCGACAATCCTTACAATAACATTACTAAGTGGGTTCTGAGAATTATTGAGGGGTGGTTACTGTGGGGCAAGCTCAAGAAGCACCATCATCGTCGGGTAAAGGCGAAGTCATGCGTACGGCATTACGCCTTATCAAAACCAAGGGTCCCAACGCCCTGGATTATGCAAACCATAAGGTAGAGGTAATTTTGAATTCCGGCGATGAAGACGACAAGGCTTACTGGAAGAAAATTTCCAAACAGATCGAACTTCTGCTTTTCAAAGAAGGATACGACTGACCCCCAAGGCCTAATGCGCCGTCTTTTCCGCCATTTTTAAGAACCGTTAAAGCGAGCGTAATTTGGGGTCGAGGATGTCCCTGAGGGCGTCCCCAAACAGATTAAACCCAAACACCGCCAAGCTAATGGCAATCCCAGGCCAGATCGCCATCCATGGCGCGCTTTCGGCGTATTCCTCGGCCCCCCCTTGCAACATTAATCCCCATGCCGGCGTCGGCTCATTGACGCCGAGGCCCAAATAACTGAGCGACGCCTCCAAAAGGATGGCGTGGCCGACGAAGGTCGAGAACATGATCAGGAACGGCGCCATCACGTTCGGCACCATGTGGCGGAGGATAATCCGGGCATGGCCGAAACCGAGCGCCCGGGCGGCATCGACATAAGGAATCTCGCGAATGGCAAGTGCGTTGGACCGGACCACGCGGGCGCACTGTGGGATAAACGGGATGGTGATGGCGATGATGACGTTTTGCAGCCCGGGGCCGAAAATGGCGACGATGGCCAGCGCCATGATAATCAGCGGAAATGCCAAAAACACATCCATGACACGCTGAAATAGAAGGTCAAAATGGCCGCCGAAATAAGCACTGGCCACACCTAGGACCAGCCCGAACACTGCGCCCATGGTTGCCGCCGAAAACCCTACCATCAGCGCCGTCCGTGAGCCGTATATGATCCGGGTCAGCACATCGCGACCGAACTGGTCGGTGCCCAGGAAGTGCTGGTCGCTCGGCGGCAACAGCATATCCTCGAAAGCGTTCAATTCCGGATCGTAAACAGTGATGAAATCGGCAAAAACCGCCATGAAAATCATGGCTAAAACAATGGCGGCGCCAGTGGCGCCAAGGGGTTGTTTGCGGATGAGTCCGGACAAAACCACAAGCCAGGGCTTGCTTTCCACAAGCTCTTCAATGTCGGCTTCAACCTGGATTTCGGAAACGGTCGTCATACTTTACCTCTATAAGATATTCCGCCGAATTGATCCCAAAGCCAGCGGGCGGCATCAAGAATTTTGGCATCATCGCCTTTTCGCCCGACCACCTGGACGCCGATGGGTAGCCCCTTTTCGCCTTCAAGCAAGGGTATTGTTACGGCAGGAACGCCCATTAAGGTCCACATGGCGTTGAATACGGCCCGCCCCGTCGTCGTCAGGTCGCCGGGCGCCTCCCCGGGTGCCGACGGTGTCAGAATCGCGTCGTAGTGGTCAAACAACCTGTCCAGGGCCTGACCCTGCACTTCCGCCAGGCCAAGGGCCTGGATGTATTGGGCGCCGGTTACGGATAGCCCTTTTTCGATTCTTCTCCGGGTTTCCTGGCGAAGTTTTTCAGGTGTCTTTTCCAGCGCCTCGCCCAGGTTGGCCACCAGATTGGCATCCATAATGGTCGCGTGGCACTTGATCACATCAACGAAGATGCCTTCCAGTTCGACTTCCTCCACGATCTTACCCAATTTATTGATGAAATCCTCAAACACCGTCTGCATGTTGCCCTCGGCTTCCTTCCAGGCCGGTGTGCGGACGAAAGCAAAACGGGGGGCCTCGTTGTTTTTCCATCTCTTGGAAGATGACAAATTGGAAACGAGGTCCTTTTCCGGTGAAGCCAGCATGTCCCAGTCACCGGGATCATGGGCCATCAAGGCATCGCCGATCAGGCCTAAGTCTTCCACGGTTCGCCCAAAAACGCCGACATGGTCCAGCCGCCGGGCCAAAATACTCATGCCGCGCCGGGAAATGGAGCCAAAGGTCGGCTTGTAGCCGAAAACGCCGCAATAAGACGCCGGCCGAATGACCGAGCCCCCGGTCTGGGTTCCAACAGCCAACGCCACCATGCCATCGGCAATTGCCGCCGCCGACCCGCTGGACGATCCACCGGGTGTATGCTTGGGATTATGAGGATTAACGGTTTTTCCCGGAGACGAAATGGCAAATTCCGTGGTCACCGTCTTGCCGAGAATAATCGCCCCGGCCTGGCGCAATAAAATCGCCACGGCAGAATCCTCAATCGGTCGTCTGCCGGCGTAAAGGGCGGAATCGCATTCGGTCGGCATGTCGGCGGTATCAAAAATATCTTTAAGCCCAACAGGCAGGCCGTGAAGCAGGCCCGGTTTTTCACCTGCCTTTTTCTTGGCATCCAGCGCCTGGGCCTGGGCAATGGCCAAATCTTCATCCAGGTAGGCCCAGGCACCGACCGTTTCCTCGCGTTCGGCAATACGGGCAAGGTAAGCCCGGGTTAATTCCTCGGCACTGAATTCGCCTTTCATCATGGCTTGACGGGCGTTCGTGGCGCTTAGGGCTGAAAGCTGGCGTTCGGGTGAAGAAATGTTCTGGGCCTCCCTTGTTTTTGTATTTATTGTATACAATTAGCTATTCAAAAAGCGTATTCAACAACCCCGTCGGAAACGTTAGTGCAAAATAACAATAATAAAAAATCCTTAGAGAAGCAGGCTCCCGATATCTCCCTCGGCGAATTCGTGCTGGGTGAGCTTCGCGCCGCTATCCGCAACCAGCGCTATCAGCCGGGACAACGCATCCGTGAGGCAGAGGTCGCCGACTGGCTAGGGGTCAGCCGAACGCCCGTTCGAGAAGCCTTCAGACGGCTGCAGGCGGACGGGCTTATCCTTTTAACGCGCTGGCGTGGGGCGGAAGTTGCCGAACTAAACCGGGAGCAAGTAATCGAACTTTACGCCATGCGCCGGGTTTTGGAAGGAACGGCCGCCGGGTTGGCAGCTGAACACGCAAGCCAAAATGAAATTGATCTGCTTTTTGATTTGCTGAACCGAGACAAAGCGGCGAGTGGCGATCCCGACCGATTGGCCGATCTGAACAGGATGTTTCACGAGGCCCTCTATGGCGCCGCCCATAACCGCTACCTTTTGAAGGCGTTGAATTCGCTCGGCGATTCCTTGGCGCTTTTGCGGTCTACGACCTACGAGGTCCCGGGACGCGCAGCCGCCGCCCATGCCGATCACATTTCGATCGCCACCGCCATTAAAAGCCACGACCGAAACGCTGCCGAGAAAGCCGCGCAAAGGCATATCGCGACGGCCGTAAAAGCGCGGATCGAACTTCTTTTCGGAGCTGAATAGGGCCCCGTGCTCTGAAAAATCATCATGCGGGTTTCGGTTTTTGATTTTGATTTACCTCAGCATTTTATCGCCCAGCACCCGGCGACGCCGAAGGATTCCGCCCGCTTGCTGGTGGTCCGAAATGAAGAATTCCAGGACCTCATCATTAGGGACCTTCCAGGACTTCTCAGACCCAAGGACGTGATCGTCGTCAACGACACCCGTGTCATCCCAGCGCGCCTAGAAGGATGGAAAGGGAAAAAGGAGGGAGAACCCGGCCCCCGCATCGAAGTGACGCTTCTTAAATCCACAGGCCCCGGCGTCTGGCAAGCGTTTGCGCGCCCAGCTAAAAAACTAAAACCGGGGGATACCATCGCTTTTGCCGGAGACCTAACTGCCAAGGTCGCGGCCAAGGGTGAAGGCGGGGAGGTAACGTTGGCTTTTCCCCTTTCCAATCCAAAGTTACTTTCTGCGCTTGATACACACGGGGCCATGCCCCTGCCGCCCTACATAAAACGCCAAACCGGTGGAGACTCGGACGACAAGGCGGATTACCAAACACTGTTTGCCGATCACCCCGGCGCTGTCGCGGCGCCGACGGCGGGCTTGCATTTCACCCCTGAACTTGTGCGGGCGGTTGAACTCGCCGGTGCCGCCATCCATCGAGTGACACTTCACGTCGGCGCCGGCACCTTTCTGCCGGTTAAGGTCGATGACACCCGAGACCACCACATGCACACTGAATGGGGTGAGATCAACGCCCAGACCGCCACCACCATCAACGCCGCCAAAGCTGCGGGCGGGCGGATTATCGCCATTGGCACCACCGCGCTCAGGCTTCTCGAAGCGGCGGCGGACAACGCCGGAGACGTCAGGCCCTTTTCCGGCGAAACAGACATTTTCATTACGCCCGGCTACCGGTTTAAAATCGTCGATGGTTTGCTTACGAATTTTCACCTGCCGCGTTCGACCTTGTTCATGCTGGTATCCGCCTTTTCAGGACTGGACCGAATGAAAGCCGCCTACGAACACGCCATGGCTGTGGGTTATCGGTTCTATTCCTACGGCGATGCCTGTTTTCTTGAAAGATCGGGAGACCCTTCGTGACCGGCCTGACCTTTGAAATTCTTAACACCGACGGCAAGGCCCGGACCGGGTCCCTGTTGACCGCCCATGGCGCCATCGATACGCCGGCCTTCATGCCCGTCGGCACAGCGGCAACGGTCAAGGCGATGACGCCCGATGCGGTGGCTGAAACGGGCGCACAATGCATCCTCGCCAACACTTATCACCTGATGCTCAGACCGGGACCGGAGCGGATCGAACGCTTGGGCGGGCTGCACACGTTCATGAACTGGCCGGGGCCTATCTTGACCGATTCAGGCGGTTACCAAGTATGGTCGCTGGCCGATCTCAGGAAGATGGACGAAGACGGTGTTGAATTCCGTTCCCACCTTGATGGCTCCGTTCACCACCTGTCGCCGGAACGGGCCATCGAAATACAACGGCTTTTGGGCGCCGACATTACGATGGTTCTGGATGAATGCACCGCCCTGGAAGCCAGCAAGGACGAAGTCGCCCGATCCATGCGGCTTTCCATGCGCTGGGCCGAGCGTTGCAAGGCGGCGTTCGAGGAACGACACGGATATGGTTTATTCGGTATCGTCCAGGGGGGCCTGCATCCCGATCTCCGTGCTGAATCGGCAGAAACCTTGCAGGCCCTGGGCTTCGACGGATATGCCGTGGGCGGGCTTTCCGTCGGTGAAGGCCAGGAAGAAATGTTCCGCATCTTGGATGGCGTGGCGCCCCAGTTGCCGAAAGACCGCCCCCGGTACCTGATGGGCGTGGGCAAGCCTGCCGACCTTGTCGGCGCCGTCCGCCGCGGCATCGATATGTTTGATTGCGTACTGCCGACCCGGTCCGGGCGCACCAACCAAGCCTTTACCCGAAACGGCCCGCTGAACTTGCGAAACGCCCGTCACAAGGACGATCCGAACCCGTTGGACAACACCTGCGAATGCCCGGCTTGCCGCAATTATAGCCGCGCCTATTTGCATCACTTAGTGATGGCGAAGGAGATTTTAGCCGCCATGCTGTTGTCATGGCACAACCTGCATTATTATCAGGACCTGATGGCGGGAATGCGCCAAGCCATCAGCGAGAACGCACTGGATGCCTTCGCTGCGGCTTTTCATGCGGAGCAGGAAGCGCCGGAAACTGACGATAACGTGGAAGCCTGAAGTATGGTCGACAATCAATACGAAAATTTAAAGCAACTGGGCGCCGACGGCGGCATTCCAGAAAGCCCGGATGCCGCCCGGCTTGAAACCGTCGCCAACCCCCATGCCGGAACCGATTACCTGATACGGTTTACGTGCCCTGAATTCACATCCCTTTGCCCGGTCACCGGCCAGCCCGATTTTGCCCATCTGGTGATCGATTATGTACCGGACAAATCGATCATCGAAAGTAAGTCGTTAAAATTGCTTTTGGCATCCTACCGAAATCACCCCGGATTCCACGAAACCTGCACCATCGATATTGCCAAGCGCACGGTTGAGGCGGCCACACCAAAATGGCTACGCATCGGCGGTTATTGGTATCCGCGTGGCGGCATCCCCATTGATGTGTTTTATCAGACCGGCGAGACACCCGAAGGCATATGGATCCCCGACCAAGGGGTCCAGCCCTACCGCGGCAGGGGTTAGTCTATCCGTTCACGGCATCGACAAAGGCGTCTCGGCGACGGGATCATACGTCTTAGAATGGAACCGGTAAAAACCTTGCGCCTCGATTGACCGCTTGGCGAATTCTTCGTCAAAGGCGGCTCGGCTTTTACCCATTTCCCCGAAGACCCCGACTTTTTCCAAAATGTCACCCGGAGTCGGCGATATATCCGGTTTTTTTAGAACGTCAAGATGGTCTTCGTCGGTGACCACGAAGAAGTCTTTGTCGATTTTGCACTGGAAAACATGAAAGTTCATGAGTCCCTCCAATCGTTTCGCGTTGGAAAAATACGCACTTATTCTCGAGGATTAAGAATAAAGGGACTTGCAAACTTCCGCATTGATTCAGATCAAGAACCGTCCGCTCAAGCGGCTTTTAAGGCGTTTTCCAACGCCGTCGTTACTTCGTCAATACGGATGGGTTTGGTTAAATAGTCATAGAACCCGGCCTTCAGACCAGCCTCGATTTCACTGGGCATGGCCTTGGCGGTCAGGGCGATCACCGGGATATCTTGTGTTTCAACCGATTCCTTGAGCCGGTGAAGGGCCTGTATGCCGTCAATCCCGGGAAGGTTGATATCCATCAAAATTACGTCGGGGCGGTGGGCAGCGGCCAGTTCAAGACCCAATTCGCCGGTGTGGGTCGAAAGCATATGAAGGTTGTCCATCCTGCCGATCAAGGTTTCCATTAGCTTCAGATTGGCGGGATTATCTTCAATATACAACATGGTCATCTTATTGGTGCCGGCGGCTTTTTTCCGGACGGGGAAGAATTCCATTTTATTCTTCACGGCAACCCCTTCAGCGACGGGCAGGTCAATCCAGAAGGTGGTGCCTTTCCCGAAAATACTTTCGAACCCGATGGATCCACCCATCAATTCGACGATTTGTTTTGTGATCGTCAAGCCGATGCCGGTGCCTTGTATTTCAGTTGCCTCCAACCCCAAACGCGAAAACGGTTGGAATAATTCATTTTGTTTTTCTTCCGGAATTCCGGGGCCTGTATCGGCAATCGAAAAACGAAGTGTACCCGTAACCAATTCTTCCGATGTTAGCGTCACGGAACCACCCTTGTGGTTGTATTTGACGGCGTTGGAAAGAAGGTTGAGCAAAACCTGACGAAACCGTGTCGCATCGATATTAATGGGCGGAAGGAACGTATCCGTCCTCAGGTCGAGGATTTCGATCTCGCGGTTTTTGGCCAGGATTTTTGCAATGACCAGACAGTCATCAACGATTTCCTTGGAATCGGTCGCCTCGATCGACATCGAAAAATTACCTGATTCGATCTGCGCAAGATTAAGAACATCGTCAATCAAGGCCAGAAGGTGCTCGCCCCCGGAAAGAATTTGTTTGACGCTTTCCGCTTGGGATTTTTCCAAGGGCTGGGCGGGATTATGTTCCAAAAGCTGAGCAAACCCCAAGATGGCATTCATCGGCGTACGAAGTTCGTGGCTCATGGACGACAGAAAATCCGATTTTGCACGATTGGCCTTGTCTGCTTCGTTCCGGGACGCGTGCAATTGCTCGGCCGCCCTCTCCCTTTCTATGACCCGCCCGACCTGGGTGCAAATGTTGGTCAAGCTCTGCAGAAAAAACTGATCCGGCTCTACGGATTCGGTGGTAAAAAATTCCAACACGGCGACAACGTCCGGTCCCGACAGGACCGGCACCCCGAACGCCGACATCAGACCAAGACTATTTGCCAACTTTGCCCTTGGGAAATTCAGATCCCTGGTATCGCTGCTGACCCATTGGGGTTGTTTTGTTTCCAGGATCAGGCCGGGCATCCCGACGCCCGATTTAAAGGTGATTTTTTCGGAGGCATCGCGAAAAGCATTAAACCGGCCGGTTGGATCGTCCAGTCGGAACACCGGGGCGGGGACAAGGGTCTCGGGATCATTAGGGTCCGGATAGAAGGCGTGACCGAACGGCCAACCCGTAAAGTTACAGATTTCGTCGATTGCCTGTTGAATGGTTTCCTCGGCGCTGGACGCTTCGTTGGCGAAAGCCGCAATCTTTTGATGTAATTGGATTAATTTGGATTCATTTTTAAGCAACGCCTCCGCCCGCTGCCGGGCGATGGCCGTGACTTTAAAAACCTGCACGGCCTTTGCCATTTCGCCTATTTTATCTTCTTTGTTGGCGTCTTGATCCAAATCCACCGTATTGTCGCCGGTCGCCAAGCGGGTCATAACTTCCGTCAGCTGGCCAATAGGTGTGATGATGCGGTTTCTAACCAGCCACATCGATGCCGTAATTAGCAATAAAATCAGGCCACCCGTAACCCAGGTCGAAGCACTGACCAGGGACGAAAAAAAGCCTAACCTTTTAGAGATTTTTCGAGATTTGAGTTCCGATTGGGTTGTTATTTCCCGGTCCAATCTGGCAAGCGCGCCCAGGGCGAGGCCATCATCAACTTTGACGGCGCGGTCAATCTCTTCCACAGCTCGCCCTTCTTCCGCCAACCTGGCGGCGGTCTTGATCGCCAGACCATAAGCAATAAGCATTTTGCGAATGTCTTCGATGGCCTGCTCCTCTGCGATGTTAACGCCGAGGGAAAGGTAATGCTCGAGGGCGGTAAGGGCCTTGGCCAACTTTTCCTCGACCTTTGCGATACGGGGTTTGTCCTGTCGCAAGACGAAGTTCTTGAAATGATGGATCATGCCGCCGTACCCGAGCGCCCCGCGAACGGCCGTTAGTGCCTTGGGTTTCGTTATTTTTTTTGCGCCTGCGCCTTGCCGTTTACCGATTTCCCTATCCAAGGTCGCCAGACCCTTGAAGGCCGGGGCATCGTCGACGCGGACGATTTGATCGATATCTCTGGCCCCTTCCCCGCGCTCGGCCAACCGCACGGTTGTTTCCAGGGCCTCGCCGTAAGCATGGAGAACACGGCGGATATCCGCCACCGCATTCTTTTCGCCTTCCGTCATACCCAGGGTCGTATATTGCGCCAAAATTCCCAACGTGCCTTCAAGCCGTGTCTTTACGATTTCCACTTGGCTGAGATCGCGGCGAAGTACCAGGTTCTTGAATTGATGAATCATGCCGCCGTAACCAATTTCGGACCTGAACGACGTGACCACTTGCGTCCTGATGGAACGGCTTTCTTCGAACTCGTCCCAAGCGGATTGAATGAGGCCGATATCGCGGGAAACCAAAACTGAGGCGCCGATGATCAACCCGCCGGACAGCACCAGTGCGGCCACGAAAACCCAACCAATGGACTTGATTTTTAAATTATGGATAAAACCCATTTTTATGCTCGGGTACTTTTCAGCCCTGTCTAGGGCAGGTTCACACGCACCATTTAGGAGCCCCGCAGATCCCGGCTAAAATTAAAGGGCGATTCCTTTGCCGTTTAATTGGACAAATTATACTCCAGCAGTGAGTTATTTAGTTGATCGAAATGTTTCGATTTATGACGGAATGTTTCAATCCTGCGACAGAAACCCTGAGCTTTTTCAGGCTTCATAAGTTGTGGGATCGTCGATACCGGCCTCGTTAAAGCCTTTTTTCCGCAGCAAGCAGGCGTCGCAACGCCCACAGTGGCGAAACGGTGTTCCCCGCTCTCCGGGCGCCGGGTCATAACAGCTGAGCGTTTGAGAATAATCTATTCCCAAATCTGCGCCGCGGTTGACGATTTCCGATTTCGTCAGGTCGATAAGCGGCGCATGGATGGTGAATCCTTTTTCACCCTCCTGAGCGGCTTCAATCCCGGCCTTGGTCGCGAGGTTGGCCAGAGTTTCAAAGGCTTCAATGTATTCCGGACGGCAATCGGGATAGCCGGAATAATCCAAGGCGTTGACGCCGATGAAGATATCGGTGGCCAAAAGCGTTTCGGCGCGGGCCAGCGCCAAAGATAAAAAAACCGTGTTTCGGGCAGGAACATAAGTCACCGGAATTCCGTCGGCGATGGCCGCTTCATCCCGATCCTTGGGGACATCCATGTCGGTGGTCAGGGCGGACCCGCCGAATTTCGCCAAGTCGATATCGATAATGTCATGTCCGGCGACGCCTAACCTTTGGGCGATGGCTTCGGCGGCGATGATTTCAGCATCGTGACGCTGGCCATACCGGAACGTTATGGCGAAAGGCTGAAACCCCATTTCCTTGGCTATTGCCAAGCATGTCGCCGAATCGAGTCCGCCACTCAGAAGCACAACGGCCTTGGCAGGAGTTGAAGCCACCGGCGCTTCTTATCCTGTCCGCTGAGAAATCTGTATTTCTTGACGGCGAACCAGCCACCACACCATCAAGGCGCCCAACATCTTGCTCAGTGTCATGGCGACGACACCGGAAACTGACAGGTGGCCGATCAGGGCCAGAAAGACAGCGCTGTCCAAAGGCGTGCTGAGGGCGCTGGACAGAAGGACTCTTTGAGCGAAAGGCCGACCGGTGAAGCTATAAACCGCCCAGTCCGCGAACTCGCTGACTAAAAACGCCGCCAAAGAGGCAAACGCCACGAACGGGCTGGCCATGACGTAACTTAAACCGGCGGCCAGCAACATGGCGAAAATGACCCGGTGTCCGATCTCTCGCTGGGCAAAATCCCGAGCAATGAAAATAAAGCCGACGACAAGGGAAAGCGGTGGCCATTTCTCCCCGCCCGGCATCTCGACCAGCGGCACCACCGTGAAGCCATAATTCACGGCGACAATCAGGGCGATATAGGCAAATGTGTAACGAAGGGTCATTCCGTGGCACCTTTGAAAACGATCTTCCGGTTACTTAAACCGCAACGGTGGATATCACAGCCGGGGGTCCGAAAGCGAGCAATATGACCGACGATTTGAAGAAAATCATCCGCGATCAGGCTTATGAGCTTGGCTTCGATGCTGTTGGTTTTGCCGCCGCCCACGCCGACCCCAAGGATGCCCAAGCGCTTTCAAAATTTCTCAGCCTTGGCCTTCAGGGCGATATGGCATGGCTAAATAATACTGATGCCCGGCGCGGCGACCCCAAGGCCCTGATGCCCAAGGCTAAGACCGTTATCGTCCTCGGCGCCAATTACGGCCCTCATGAAGACCCGATGCAGGCAGCCGTCCTCTCAACCCGGGGAACCGTCAGCGTCTACGCTCGGGGCCGCGATTATCACGACGTCTTAAAAAAGAAAAGCAAGCGACTTGGCCGGTGGCTGGCGGATACCCACGGTTGCGGGATCAAGGTCTTCGTCGATACCGCGCCAGTGATGGAAAAGCCTTTGGCCCAGCGCGGCGGGATCGGCTGGCAGGGCAAGCACACCAATATGGTGAGCCGCACTTTCGGGTCCTGGCTTTTTTTGGCCGAGGTATTCACCACCCTCGATCTGTCACCGGACAATCCGGAACCCGACCATTGCGGAAAATGCGACCGTTGCCGCAAGGCGTGCCCGACCGAAGCGCTCCCGGAACCGTACCGGATCGACCCCCGGCGATGCGTGTCTTACCTGACCATCGAACATAAGGGGGAAATTGCGCCCGACCTGATGGCCCGAATGGGTAACAGGATTTATGGCTGTGACGATTGCCTGGCCGTTTGTCCGTGGAACAAATTCGGGCGTCCGTCTGAAGAACAGGCCTTTTGGCCCCGCCCCGAGCTGACTGCGCCCAGACTTTCCGAATTGGCGGATCTTGATGACGCCGGGTTTCGTGAACTTTTTTCGGGCTCCCCCATCAAGCGTACGGGACGGAACCGCTTCGTCCGCAACGTGCTGATCGCTATTGGAAATTCCGGGGACAAGGCGCTCCTTGCCGCCGCCCAAAAACTGCTGGACGATCCGTCGCCCTTGGTCGCCGGCGCAGCAAAATGGGCGTCCGGGCGGTTGAGTGATGCTTGACCCGGCGAACTAAGAAGATTTAAGTGTTTTTATTGCCATGCATTTTTTCATTAAAAATTCAGGCTTAATGTCGCCTTTGCGTGCGGGTTTTATCGCCGCCTTGGCGATGGCCGTGCTCCTTGCCGGAAGCCTTTGGACGACTTCCTTCGCGGCCGAAAGCAAAACCAAACGCCTACTGCTCAATGCGACAACCGCCCAGCCGTCGGGGCCGGACGCGCCCCCTTTGCCTTCGCTCCCGTTTGAATCGACGGCAACGGCCCCGAAGGTGCCTGTCGTCCCCGCGCCTTCGATTGCCACTAATAAATCCGATAAGGCCAAGAAGCCCGATCCCGCCCCCGGCGAAGATACCCCTTTGAAACCGGGCCAAGTGTTCAAGGACTGCCCGGAATGCCCCGAATTGGTGGTAATACCGGCGGGAATTTTCATCATGGGTTTGAACGGCAAGAAAAAGTCCCAGAAACCGGCGCACCGGGTCAATATCACCAAACCATTCGCCATGGGCCGGTTTGAGATCAAGTTCTCTGAATGGCTTGCCTGTGCCGATGACGGCGGCTGTCAACACCGGCCCGAC
The DNA here is from genome assembly GCA_013203955.1 of Rhodospirillales bacterium. Lineage (GTDB taxonomy): Bacteria > Pseudomonadota > Alphaproteobacteria > Rhodospirillales > Casp-alpha2 > Casp-alpha2. The sequence goes on from JABMOY010000102.1 coordinate 20,710, forward strand.
GACCACAAATGGGGCCGCAAGGGACGGCCCGTCATTAACGTCACCTACTTTGATGCCATGGAATACCTTTCCTGGATCAGCAAGAAGACCGGGCAAGTCTACCGATTGCCCTCGGAAGCCGAATGGGAATACGCCGACCGCGGCGGCTCGACGAGCCTATGGTGGTGGGGGGATAAAGTCGGTAAAAACCACGCCAACTGCAAAGACTGTAAAAGCAAATGGAGCGACGGCGGTACCGAACCCCATGGCTCGGCCCCCGTGGGTTCCTTCAAGGCAAATCCCTTCGGCCTTTATGATACCGCAGCCAATGTCTTTGAATGGGTTCAGGATTGTTGGAACAAAACGCACAAGGGCGCGCCCACGGACGCCTCGGCCAGAATGCAGGGCAACTGCCGCTACCGGGTTATCCGGGGTGGATCTTTTTATTATTATTCCAAGGTCGCCAAGGCAGCCTACCGGGCCAAAAACCCGCCCGGGGTCAAAAGCTACTGGCTCGGGTTCCGAGTATTACGGGAAATAAAATAAGCGCTTGAAAAGGCCTGAGGCTAGGCGGGCTTAGCTATTTGTCGGCCAACGCCCTGGCCATGTGGCTAAGGGCTTCCTGGTGGCCCTTGTTACCGATCTGGGTGAAATTGCGGGCAATTTCAAGGCACATGCGCTGGCGGTCGTTGTTTTCATTGCCACCACCGTTTTTCAAGCCTTCAAAGAAATGGCCAACCGGCACGTCCAATACCTGCGAAATCTCGAACAGGCGGCCCGCTGAAATTCGGTTGATGCCGCGTTCATATTTATGGGCCTGTTGGTAAGTAACGCCAATCAATTCGGCCATTTGCTGTTGGCTCAAACCCAGCATAATCCGTCGTTCGCGGATCCTGTTGCCGACGAAACGGTCTGTATCGGTGGCCCGGTTAACGACCTTACCCGCCGCCCCGTTGCCGTTTTTTTTCTTGGAAACCCGCCCCACAGTTTATTCCTCCAAAAAGCCCAGAAAAACAGAAAGCGAAAAACTGTGTCCGCCCCCGTTAAGACCGGACAGTACGCACCTTACATGAACCTTACAAGATGGTTATTGGGAGAAAACAAAAGAATTGTGGGGAAATTTAATACAGAAAAGGGAATTTCTTCTGTGTCCGGTCCGGCATAAGAGCGACCGGTCAATCCTTGCCGCCGCCGGTAAGCTGGTCAATTTGCCGCTGCATTAGTTCAAGCTTGTCGCGAAGATCATCCATTTCGCCGGAATCTTTGGCTTTTTTCCCAGCCCCCGCCTTGTCCTTGGCGGCTTCTGGTTTCGATTTTTCCCGGTCGCCGCCTTCGGGTCCCCCGGGCATGAAGGGGTTGAACATTTTCATCGCATCTTCGAACATCGCCATATTCTTCTTGCCAAAATCCTCGAACTGGCCGAACGGATTCAAGCCGCCCATGGCATTTTGCATGTAATCACGCATCTGTTCCTGATTGTGGGCGAAGGACTGCATGGAATGATCGAGATAGTTGGGAATAACCGATTGCAGGCTGTCCCCGTAAAAACTGATGAGGTGGCGTAAAAAATTGATGGGCAGCAGATTCTGTCCCTTGCCTTCTTCCTCGACGATGATGTGGGTCAAGACCTGACGGGTGATGTCATCGCCGGTTTTGGCGTCATAAACCACGAAGTCCACCCCTTCCTTGACCATCGTTGCCAAGTGATCAAGGGTAACGTAACTGCTGGTCGCCGTATTATATAAACGGCGGTTCGCGTATTTCTTGATCGTTATCGGCGCCTTGTCCGAATCGTTTTCTTCACTCATAAGCCCATGCTCGTTTTTTAGGGAGGCGCAAAACCTAGCGCGGAAAATGCTGCACCGCAATGAAATGTTCCCCGCCCCGGAGGCCATGGGTATAATGCCGACTCCGGCCAACGGCGTTCGATCCAGGATGCTGCCCGGATGAAGGATCGGAATCGACATGTCAAAACCCCAGGATTTGCCCCAGGATTTGAATAAATTGGCCAAGCAATACCTGGACCTCTGGCAACAACAACTAGGCGGCATCAGCCAGGACGAGCAGAACGCCGACATCATGGCCCGAACCATAGAGCTGATGAACGCCGGCGCCGCAACCTTTGCCACCATGGCCGCCACCGCCACCCCAAAAGCAGGTGAAGATACACATGAACCCAAGCCGACAAGCCGAACACGAGCAGAGTCCCGGGCAGGGTCCCCGACCACTGCCCCTACATCTGGCGATACAGACAATGACCTGGCTGAGTTCTCTCGCCGTCTTGAACGGCTTGAAAAACGGATCACTACCCTGGAGGCCGGACCTAAAAAAAGCCGCCGAAAGCCTGCAAAGAAAACTCGAAAAAGCTGACACCCATGAATTAGCCGTCGCCGTTGATGCCGAGGCCAGAAGCCGGCTTACGGCCTTCACCGAGGGCGTTGCCCGCTACAACCATTTTCCCCGCGACCCACGCCCCGCCGAGCCCCCTGAATTCTGGCGTGACGGCACGACACGGGTGTTGGACTACGGGACATCGGGGGAAAATAAACAGAAAGACGGCCCCCCTATCCTGCTGGTTCCTTCCCTGATCAACCGCGGCTATATCCTCGACCTGACCCACAAGCGAAGTCTGGCGAGGCATCTGGCGAATGAGGGGTTTAGGCCCTTTCTTGTCGATTGGGGCGCGCCCGGGCGGGAGGAAAAGCATTTCGACCTGTCGGACTATATTTTCGGACGGCTGGAACCGGCAGCGGAAGATATTTTTTTAAAAACCGGTCAAGCGCCCGTTCTGGTTGGTTATTGCATGGGGGGGCTCTTGACCCTGGCCCTGGCGGCCCGGCGCCCCGAGAAGGCTCGGGCCTTGGTTTTGTTGGCAACGCCTTGGGATTTCCATGCCAATGCGACGGCCAACGTCCGCTTGCTGAAAACCATGGCGCCGGTATTGACCGGCCTGATCGACCTATGGGGCGAATTGCCCGTAGACGTCATCCAAACCCTGTTCGCCAGCCTGGACCCCTATATGACGTCCGAAAAGTTCCGCCGCTTTTCCGGCCTGAACAATGATTCTGCCAAAGCCCACCACTTCGTAGCCCTTGAAGATTGGCTCAATGACGGCGTTCCCTTGGTCGCGCCGGTGGCCCGTGAATGCCTGCTGAATTGGTACGGCGAAAACGCGCCGGCCACAGGCGCCTGGCGGACCGGTGGAAGATTGGTAAAACCATCGGATATCCGAATGCCGACTTTTGTCGTCATCCCCGATCAGGATCACATCGTTCCCCCGGAGTCCGCCGCCGCCCTAGCTGACGCCATCCCAGGCGCCGACTCTATGACCCTTAAGGCCGGGCATATCGGTATGGTCGCCGGCAGTCAAGCGCCTGCTCTATTGTACAAACCGCTGACAAATTGGTTGCGGAAAACCTTAACCAAAATCAAAGAAGAAGAAGAGAAAATCGCGTAACTTGTACCCCCCGTAACTTGTATCCCTGGTGCCTCGAACCTATAACCAATCAATATTCCATACGGCCATAACGCCAAATTCCCTGACGGAGGAAAATAAAAAATGTCTGAAGTTGTTATAGCGGCCGCCGCGCGAACACCTGTCGGCGCCTTCGGTGGCGGTTTAAGTTCGGTTCCCGCCCATTACCTTGGCGAGGTCGCGATCAGGGAAGCCCTGAGCCGCGCCGGGGTCGAGCCTACGGAAGTCAGCGAAGTCATCATGGGCCAAATTTTGGCTGCCGGCGCCGGCCAGAACCCGGCCCGCCAAGCGGCCGTCGCAGCAGGCATACCCGTCGAAAAAACGGCCTACGGCATCAATCAGTTGTGCGGTTCGGGCCTGCGGTCGGTGGCGCTCGGCTCCCAGGCCATCAGGCTTGGCGACAGTTCCATCGTCGTCGCCGGCGGCCAGGAAAGCATGAGCCAAGCACCCCACTGCATGCACCTTCGCAACGGCACCAAGATGGGGTCTGCGGAAATGGTCGACATCATGATCAAGGATGGTCTTTGGGATGCCTTCAACGGCTACCACATGGGCAACACCGCCGAAAACGTCGCCGAAAAATGGCAGTTGACCAGGGAAGAGCAGGACAATTTCGCCGCCCACTCGCAAGCCAAGGCCGAGGAAGCCCAGAAAGCCGGAAAATTCCAGGACGAAATCGTTCCCGTGACCATCAAGTCCCGCAAGTGCGAAACCGTTGTCGATACCGACGAGCACCCGAAA
>JABMOY010000103.1 GCA_013203955.1 Rhodospirillales bacterium
AGCGGGAGCCATCCACCCCATCTGCTTTTGGCTGCCGCCTCAACCGGTCGATGCAATACAAGCAACGGAATAGCGCCCTCAAAAACTCTCCCGTGAATCCCGGATAATCTCGCCCATGTCGCACGGCGGGTGAATGCCGCTTGAGGCCAAGATCACCTTAGGCCTCTGTTCCGGCACCTGCCCGGCGATTTCCAAAATCAGCTTGCGGCGGATGGCGCGGGCGAAATCGTTATAGGTGTTGGCGACAACGATGAACGCCCCGAAGCCGCCGATGACGCAATCGCGGTAATAATTGTCCAGATGCGGCATCGGCGGAAAGCCGAAGCGGCTGACCCGACCGTTGATGATCGGCAGCCCGTTGATGACGATCCCCGCCTTGACGGCCGCATCACGGGCAATGGTCACCGGGCCGCCGTCGTTGTTGGGGCCGTCACCGGAAATATCCAGGACCCGGCGCCTGCCCGTGTGCGGGCTGAAAGCGAACATATCCAAGCCATGACCGATGGCGCCGGAAATGGATGTCCAAATTTCGGTGTCGATGGGGGCGAAGGCGATTTCGGCGGCGAAAGCCTTGGCGGATTTGTCGCCGTCGATGACGGCCCAATCGGCAATGGTGCGGCGGTAGTGATCGCCCGCCCATTCAAAAAAGGTCACGGCGATGCGGCCGTGGCGGCCCGATTGGATAGCGCGGATGACTTTGTCATTGGTCAACGCCTGGACATAACCGTCGCGCTGCAATTGGGCCTCTTCCTCGTCGACGCTTCCGGAAATATCGACGCCCAAAACCAGTTCCAAGTCCACAAGGTCGGCCCTGACCGGCGATACGGCGGGCGGCGCGGACATGAAAAGCCACAAAGAAGCTATTGCCAGCAGAACCTTCATGGGCTCTATGATAACGCCTACATAGAGATAAGGCGCAAGCAAATGAGCTTTGATACCGTCACCACGGTCCTGTTCGACACCTACGGCACGGTTGTCGATTGGCGTTCTTCCATCGCCGCCGAAGGCAAAAAACTGGCCGAGGAAAAGGGTATTGAAGGCGTCGATTGGGAAGCCTTCGCCAACGCCTGGCGGGCGGGCTATCATCCGGCCATGGACCAGGTCCGCAAGGGTCAGAGGCCGTGGACCACCAACGACACCCTGCAACGCCAACGGCTCGATGAAATCGCCCGGGAATTCGGCATCTCCGGGCTGACGCAAGCCGAAAAGGACGACTTCAACCGCGCCTGGCACCGGCTTGGGCCGTGGCCGGACTCTGTGCCTGGGCTGAACAGAATGAAAGCCAAGTACACCATCGGCACGCTGTCGAACGGCAGTTATTTCCTGCTCGCCAACATGGCCAAGCTGGCCGGGCTGCCTTGGGATTGCATCATATCGGCGGATAATTTTCATCACTACAAGCCGGACGCCGAGGTTTATTTAGGCGCGGTCGAATTATTCGGCGGCGATGCGTCCAGGGTCATGCTGGTCGCCGCCCATAATGACGATTTAAGACACGCCCGCAGCCACGGCATGAAAACCGCCTTCGTCGCCCGCCCGACCGAATACGGGCCGGATCAGGAAAAAGACTTAGAGGCCGAGGAAGATTGGGACATCATTGCCGGCGACATCGAAGGCGTCGCCGATAGACTGGGGGCCTAGATCAGGCTACCGAAAAAGTGACTTCGCGGCAGCGGTCCTTCGACTCGCTCGCTCGCGCTCGCGGCTCAGGATGAGGCCAAGCTAATAAAACCCCTCATCCTGAGGAGGGCCAAAGGCCCGGCTCAGGATGAGGCCGAGCTAAGAAAACTCCTCATCCTGAGGAGCCGCCAGAAGGGCGGCGTCTCGAAGGATGGTTGCCTCAAGCACGCTTTTTCAGCGCCCTGCTAAAGGATTCCCCCGCCGCCTTGCCCGCTGCCGTCATCGAAATTTTCATCACTGCCGTCGCCGAAAAGATCCTCGACCAGGTCGAACTCTTTGCGCAGTCCACGGCGGTCGAGCAGCTTTTTCTGCGCGCCTTCGGGGAAATCGGTAAACATGATCAGTTTCTTGTCCAGCAATACCTCGATCAAATCCTCGATAACACGGGCCAGGGCCAAATCCGATTGGACCCAGTCGTCGTCCGGATTGATGCCGCCCGCGCCACCGCCGGCCTGGGGAATGTTTTGTTGGATGAACGCCTTCAACGCCGGGTCGTCAGGGGAAACTTCGCTCGCCCCTTCCACCGATTCGGTGTAGACGGCCAGGATTTTACCGTTGGCATCCAAATGAACGAAAGGCATGGCCCTGGTCCCCGACTATTTAAAGCGCTGCGGCAGTTTAACCTTCGATGCGCCTGGCCTCAATCCCTGGCCTCAATCCCCGGCCATCAGACGCCTTGCCGAGTACACAAGGAATACCCCGGTAAGGCTGAGAAAAGCGAAAACCCCGAAGGTCGTCGTGTAATGGCCCAACAGCGCAAAAATGCCGGCGAACGACGCCGGGCCAAGTAAAACACCCGCATATGTCGGCACCAAGGCGCCGCCGGTGGCGCTTCCGGCCTTGCCTTCCGGGGCTAGGCGCGTGATTTCGGCCATGAAAACGCCATTCCAGCCGATGGCGCTAAATCCGAACAACATCAACACCCCATAGATGACGACTTGGCCGGAGTCGATGTTCAAGGTTAGGGTCAACAACCCGGAGAGCACGGCAATCACCCCCACCGCCATCAGCACGCCACTGCCGTCCCGTAATTTATCCGCGGCCGCCCCCCATAAAATACGGCCCATTACCCCGGCCACCATGACAACCGACAGCACGACGCCGGCTTCCACCAGGCCGAAGTCAATATCCTTGACCAGCATCGTCACGGCGAATGTGGTGAGGCTGACTTGGACACCGGAAAAGCAGAACGCCGCCAGCGATACCCGCCGTAGCGGGGGGTGGCTCCAGACCAGGCCGACGTCGCCCAACGGGTTCTGGCGCAAGGCGACCTTCGGGTCGCGGTCATGGTCCCAAGATTTGCGAAAAATTTGGCTGACGAAAATAAAGGCAAACGTCACAACCGCCCCCGCCCATAACGCCCATTGCCAGCCGAATGCCAATGCCAGCGACGGCGCCGCCAGACCGGCCGCGACACCACCCAGCGGTACGCCCGTTTGCTTGAGGGAGAAAATGAAGTTCCGGTTGCCGGGCTTTGTCACCCGCATCAACAGATGCGCCGCCGACGGGTTCGTCAGGCCATAACCGAAACCGATAAAAACCGACCCAAGCGCCAAAATGCCGATCAAGGGGACCGTCATCAAGACGGCGCCGACGGACGCTACCCCCAGGGCGCATTGGCTGGTTCTGACCGCGCCCAGTCTTTTAACAAAGGTGCCCCCGACAAGCGACGTCGCCATGGCGCCCAAATAAATTAGGCTGACCTGAAAGCCGATCATCGACGCCGGAACGCCGAAGGCCAGGGCCAGTTCAGGCGCGATCGCCGCCGGAATCACCGAACACATGGTCGCCAACGCCTGCACGATCGTCGTAATGGCGACCACCAAAACGGTCGACACGGTCGCCGGGGGCTTATCTTTGTTCGAATTCGTAGGGGACATAGGGAAATTCGTCGCTTTTTAAAAGAAAGTTGATGATCCGGATGGGCGGTTTTGCCACCATACCCCCATGGGAACAACCCTTCGCCATTTAAAGGTACGTCATCGGGCGGCCTTGGTTGTCGCCGCGGCCATGATTCTGGTTGGGTGCCAGGCCCCTATTCGCAGCGCCCCGGAAGGCGCAATCGGCGCCTCCATCGGCGCCCCCATCGGCACAGAGGCCTTGCTCAAACGCCACCATCTTTCCGGGGCGCGCGCCGGGTTTCTGCTTTTCGACTTAAACAACGGCGACAGGGTGAGCGCTCGCAATGAAAACGAGGCGTTCATCCCGGCATCGACGGCCAAGGTGCCGACGACTGTGGCGGCGCTTAATATACTGGGCCCCGGCTACCGGTTTCAGACACGCCTTTTGGTCAACGGCGAATTGAAGGACGGCGTTCTTAGCGGCGATCTTTATCTCAAAGGCGGCGGCGATCCGCTTTTGAGCCCCCAAGATCTTATGGGTTTGGCGGGACAACTCGGCGACGTCGGCATCAGCCGCATCTCCGGGCGTTTTTATTTCGACACGTCGTTCCTTAAAAGCATCCGCCAAATCGAACCCAACCAGCCCGATGACGCGCGCTACAACCCCGGCCTCGGGGCCTTGTCCCTGGATTTTAATCAAATCCTCAACCGCCAGGCGGGGGGCCAAGATAACGAATACCTTCCGGTGCATAAGCCGGGGCTGAGGGCGGCACAAGTTTTCCGCATGATGGCCCGTTTGGTCGGCGTCGAACTGCCGGAACCCACCGCGGCAATTACGCCTAACGACGCCCGTGTGCTCGCCCGCATCAATAGCGCCGCCTTGGTCGATATCGTCCGGCTGGCCTTGCAGCATTCCAATAATATGGTGGCCGAACTGATCGGCCAAGTCGCGGCCCGTAAAATTGGCGGACGGGCCTTGGACTTGACCGAATCGAGCGCGGTTTTGAACAACTGGCTGAAAGACCGTTTGGTCGCCACGTCCTGGGACGGGTTTCACCTACCCAACCATTCCGGACTGACGTCCAAGGCCCGGGTCACGCCGTCGCAAATGGCGTCGATCATCCGCTTCGCCGCCCACCAGCGCTTCGGCGGCTGGCGTTATTTGTCATTGTTACCTGTTTCGGGCTTTAGGGAATCGTTTAGAAGCCGCTTTCGTGGGCCGGCGGCGGAACTTCGGGTTTGGGCGAAGACCGGAACGCTAAAATACGCCAAGGGAATTACCGGCATTATGTTTACCAATAGCGACCGCAATTTGGCATTCGCCCTCTATGTCACCGATTTTAAAAAACGGAAAGCCTATGACGAGCCTGGGGCGGCCAAGACTCCGGGAATCGAATCCCTGGCCGAAAAATGGATCGGACGAGCCGAAGCGTTTGAAGAGGACTTGATCCGGGAATGGATTGCCGGATTCTAAAAAAAATCCCCAGCGGAACAATTCCCGCCGGGGATAACATGGATCTTGTTGGACATGCTCGTGCTTTAGCGTGAAGACGCTATTATTTAGTCGCCATCATTTGATCGGCGGTGGCAATGACCTTGGAATTCATTTCATAAGCCCGCTGGGCCCTGATCAAATTCGCGACTTCCTCAATCGGGTTGACGTTGGAGGTCTCAACAAACCCCTGTAACACGGAACCGAAACCCGCGGCGCCCGGTTTGTCGACGTTAGCCGTTCCTGATGCCGACGTTTCCCGGAATAGGTTATCGCCCAACGCTTCCAGTCCCGCTTGGTTGGGGAAAGTGGCAATTTGAAGAGTTCCGGCGTTGGTGGGGGCTTTTTGTCCGGCTTCCTGGACCAAGATTTCCCCGGTGGCGTTGATGGTAACGTCTATGGCGCCATCCGGAATTTGGATCGCGGGCTGGATGGCAAATCCGTCATGGGTGACGAGTTCACCTTGGCCATTCAATTGGAATGTCCCGTCCCGGGTGTACGCCGTATCGCCGTTCGGCAACAAGACCTGGAAGAAGCCTTCGCCTTGGATGGCCATGTCGAAGGTGTTGCTGGTCGACGACAAGCTGCCTTGTTCGTGGACTCGGTAGGCGGCAGCCACCCGAACCCCAAGGCCGCTATCAATGCCGCCCGGAACCGTGTCGCCGGCCCTCGACGAGGCGGAATCTTTGCGCTCAAAGTTAGCGTAGGCAAGATCGGCAAATTCGGTGCGGCGGCGCTGATACCCCGTGGTGTTCATGTTGGCCAAGTTGTTGGCCACGATTTCCGTATTCCGCTGCTGCGCCATCATTCCCGAGGCCGCTATTTGCAGTGCTTTCATTGTACCCGTCCTTCTTTTTGTTCCCGTCTTTGGTCTTTTCCATCCCCTCGGCCCATTTTGATACGGCCTCAAGGGGTGGTCTTGGCATAAGGAACTGCAGGATGCGTGCCAACAATTATTATTGTTTAAATTCAATTAGTTGTAGTCATTGCCACGGGGAAGAAGCTGAATTAGCCGGGTTTTTCCGAGGCCCCTGCCCGGCAACTATTTCCGCCCGTGTTAACCCGCCGTCAGGCCTTTAAATCTCTATGATTTTTCCGTCTTCGGCGGTTTCCAGATCGAGCGATTGGACGCGTTCCAGCACGTCGTCGTCCATGTGGGTCAAAATCACCCGTTTGGCGTTGATTTCGGCCATGTGTAATTCAAGCGTCGTCAGGCTCATGTGATAGTCGACCTGCTTGTCGTAAAAATAACATTCGGCGATAAACAGATCGGCGCCGTCGGCCGCCGCCAACAAGTCATCCGACCAGCCGCCGTCGCCCGAGTAGGTAATGATCTTGCCGTCAACGGTAATGCGGAGCGCCAGCGCCGGTCCCTCGCCGGCACTATGTCGGGCCTGGAAGGGCAACACGGAAATAGAATCGGAGCGCCATTCCCGGCCGACGTCATATTCCTCGAAAATAATGTCGAATTTCCAATTACGATCGGCCGATCCCGGATACAGGCATTCCATGGTCTCCATGACGCGGCGTTCCGTCGTCCTCGGGCCGGCGATGGTAAGCGGGCTCCGTCGGCCCGACGCCGAATGGGCATGAACCAGCATGAACGGCACGCCGGCGAAGTGATCGCCGTGCAAATGCGTCAGCAGCACCTTGTCGATGGAATTCGGATCGACCCCGGCGCTCGCCATGGCGACCAGGGACGTCGCCCCGCAATCAATCAGGAACCGGGTATCGGAAGCGCTCACCATGAAACATGTGTTGAAGCGGCCACCGGCGCCGAAAGCATCCCCCGAACCCAGAAACTGAAGCTGCATTGTCACCTCCCTTCCCGGTGCCAAGCCGCCATCAACCCGCCCAGCACCAGAACCATGACCAACCACCCCGGCAGCAACGCCACCTGAGCCAGCCCTGAAACGATGAACGACTGGTTGGCCGTCAGCCCGATCCAGCCCTGCCCGGCGGAATCCCGCCCGGGCCGGGTCCGCCGGATATCGGGAATGCCTTGGCTAATCCAATGAATGCCGCCACCGGTGGCCTTGGCAAGTGGTTTGAGCTTTTCGTCGCTGGCCCTAAGGTCACGGTATTCCAGCGGGTTGAGTGCACCCAGGGTCGCCAACACGGTCTGGGTGCCGTCCGTTACCTTGTAAAGGCCGGGGGTCTTCACGGGCAGCGCGCCCCTTCCGCTTTGTTGATCCAGGCCTAAGACTTGGGTCTTGCCGTCGGGCGTGGTGACGGTGATGTCGGGTGTCTTTTCGCTGAGGCTGTGGCGGCGGACGAAGAGACGCCCGTCCCGGATCTCGGCATCCAAGCCTTCCTCTTCCAGATCCGGCTCCTTCATCAGCCAATGGGCCAGGCGCCTAAGCAATTCCCCTTGCGGCCCGCCGCCCTCAAAACCCCGGGCCCACAGCCAGATATGATCGCTCAGGAATTGGGCAATCCGGCCCTTGCCCTTGCGCTCCAAAAGCAAAAGCGGTTTTTCGTCGATGCCTCGCATCAGGATTTGTCCGGATTTGGCAACCGCGTCAATCTGGCGAAACCAGCGGCCCCATTCGGGCGTCTTATTCTCAGTCCCCCGGCGCCCGCCCCGGAGCCCAGACGTCACCGGGTGACGGCGACCGATATCCGTGAGCGTTGGCTTGAACCCCCGCTCCAGCACCTTGCCCGTCGGCGCCGCCGGCATGATCGGGCCTAACGGCGTCTGGTAAAGAGAGCGCATGGTCGCGAATTCCGGGCCTAAGGCCAATAGAAGCGCACCGCCGTCCTTGACGAAATTTCCGATGTTGCGGAGATACGATGGCGGCAGCACATCGCGAATGACATAGCGGTCCAAGACGATCAGGTCGAAATCCCGAAGCTTTTCCTCGAAAAGTTCCTGGATGGGAAAAGCGATCAATGCCAATTCCTTGAGCGGCGTGAAGTCGTCCTTTTCCGGCGGCCTGAGAATGGTGAAGTGAACCAAATCCACCGACGGGTCCGATTTAAGCAGATTCCGCCACGTTCGCTCGCCGGCGTGGGGTTGGCCCGAAACCAACAACACCTTGAGCCGGTCGCGGACCCCATTGATGCTGATCAGCGTCCTGTTGTTGACGGTCGAAAGCTCCCCTTCGCGGGGGGCGACTTCCATCTCGACCACCGTCGGTCCGGCGTGATCGAGGAAGAATGTGAAATGATCGCTTTTTCCCACCGGCACCTCGGCGGTCGCGTCTTCGTTGTCGTCGTAACGCAACCGGACCCGCGCAAGGTTGGCGCCGAAAGCGCGGGCGCCTTTGGCGACCCTGTCTTCGATCCGGTAGCGTATGGTCACTTGCTTGCCGACGATCCCATACCCCGGCGCTTCTTCGACAACCAAACGCCTATCTGATTCTCCGGGCCGACCGGTCAACAAGACATGGATCGGACCAGGCGCTTTAACAGTGGGCGGCAGATCGTGAATTTGCCCGTCGCTGATCAGGATGGCGCCGGCGAACCGGGCCCGAGGAATTTCGGCCGCGGCTTGGCTAACCGCCTCGTACATCTGAGTGCCCGTATCGCCATTTTCCCCACTGGCCCCACCGGTCACGTCGATCATCTGCACATCCAAGCCATCAAAACGGGAAAGCGATTCCTTGATCGCCTTTAAGGCGGCTTCAGTTTCCGCCGGGCGTTCGCCAATTTGCTGGCTCGGCGAGCGGTCCACGGCAATGATGGCGACATCGCGTTGCGGTTCGTGTTCTTCGCGGACGGCTTGCGGGTTGGCCACCGCCAACACCAGCACGCCTAAAACCAAGGCCCGGATAACCCAACCCCGGGCGTCCCGGAAAGCCGCCATCGCGGCCAGCGCCAAGCCGACCAGGGCAAACCCCCAGACCAGCCACGTCGGCAAAAGCGGGGCCAGCGTCAGGCTTTCGGTCATTGGCCGAGCCTTTTGATGATCGCCGGAATGTGGACCTGGTCGGCTTTATAATTTCCGGTCAACGTGTACATGACCAGATTAATTCCGAACCGAAAGGCCATTTCACGTTGTCTTTCGCCGCCCGGCACCACCGGGTAAAGCGGGCGGTACGCATCGTCCATGGCCCAAGCCGCCGCCCAGTCGTTGCCGCCGGCGATGACCGGCGAGACGCCGTCGTTAACGCGTTCCCCCGCCCGTTCCACCCAAAGGGTTCCACCGGCCCACCGGCCGGGAAATTTCTTGATCAAATAAAAGGCGCGGGTCAACACATGGTCAGGCGGCGCCGGCACCAAGGGTGGAATATCGAGGACTCGGGCCAAGTTTCTCAAACCCGACAGATCGGCATCGCCGCCGGCGCTGCGGGTGTCGAAAAAGATGGTGCCGCCGTTGCGCAAGTACTTGTTGACGTTTTCCTTGGCCTGCTCCGAGGCAAGCCGCATGTCCGCCGTCACCGGCCAATACAAAAGCGGAAAGAACGACAACTCGTCGCGCCCCGGATCGACCCCTTGCGGCGGCCCCAATACGGCCGCCGTGCGACGTTTGAGCAAGACGTTCAGGCCCCGCAAACCGGCCTGGCTGGTTTCGTCGATTTGCCTGTCTCCGGTAATGACGAAGGCCAATCGCGTTTCCAGGCTGTTGCCGAGGGCAAAAACTTCATCCTTATCTTTAACCGGGTCTTTAACCTGGGCAAAGGCGACACCAGCCGGTATCAGGAAAAGAACAACCAAGGCTGTCCGGGCAAGCGGCAAAAGCCCCCGAAGGCCGAGGCTCGCCATAAAATCGACAAGCGCCAGAAGCATCGCCAAGGCCAACAGTCCCGGCCTGAAATCCATTTCCGTCGCGGTGCCGTAATGGGTTTTTGTCACCCCACTGGGCAAAGGCCCGATGGCTTCAATAGTTTCCAGCCCCGCCGAAAGATTAAGCGCCCGCCTTGCCGCTTTCGTTCCATAGAATCCGGGCGGATGGGCCTGCGACACGAAAGCCTTATCGAAGGCATCGGCGGCAATCGCCCGGGCGTTGGCCGCAGGCGGACCCAACCGGCCAAAGCCGTCCAAGGACGCAATCGGCTCCAACGGCGGGCCCGAAGCCTTGGCGACAACGCCTTGGCTGAGCCCGACCAGACGCCGCAACATGCCGACGAAAAGACCGGAAAGCGGCAGGTTCGACCATTGAGCGTTGGCGGTAATATGAGCCAGGACCAGCCAGCCCTTGCCGCGGCGCTCCGCCGTTACCAAGGGCGTGCCGTCATCCAACCGGGCCCAGGTTTTGTCGGCCAAGTCGGTCGCCGGCTGCGCCAGCACTTGCCGCTTAACGGTGACGTCGGCGGGAATCTTAAGCCCGTGAAACAAACTCTGCTCGCCGAACGCCGCCAGCTTCGCCGGCCTTGACCAGGACATGGTGCCGCCGATGACGCGGTCGCCCCGGCGCAGGCGCACCGGCAAAAGCAACTGATTTACTGCGACCTCGTCGCCACCGGTTGCCTTCGCCAACAGAGGCCCGGCAAAGCGGACGGCGACACCGCCCGCCTTAATCCAATTATCCAAGGCTTGGCGGTCACTTTTTCCGATCCGTCCAGGATCGGCCAGCACCATCACCGCAAGCGGCCGTTTCAAAAGCCCACCGAGGTCGCCCGAGCGGACCTCGGTAAAGGGTTTCAAGGCGCGTTCCAGATAATAAAGATCGCTTAATAGCGGCTGGCGGCCCGGGCCTCCGGAACCGGACACCAGTCCCACCGGACGCCGCCGCCAGCGCTCGTCGGTCAGCACCACGCCGCCAACAGTCCCCCCGGTTTTCCCTGAGTCTTCAATTTCCAGGCGATGAAGCCGGTTCAGCAATTCCGTCGGCAGCTCCATTGCCGCCTCGGCGCGCGTATTGCCCGAAGCGAAAACCATGTCTTGGCGCGCCAAAAGTCGACCGTCTTCACCCAGGGCGCGAACTTGAATGGTCGCCAAGCCTTCCCCTGATGGTCTGTCGGCGCTGAGCTTGAGCGTCCCGCCGTCGGTCACCGGCGGGCGTAGAACCACCGGCAGGCTGGGCAAAGGGTCGCTAACCAAAGTCACGGCGCCCAGCCGTTGAAGTGATTGCAGCAGGTCCGCCATATTTTTTGCACCGCCCGCTTCTTCCAGGCCGTCGCTCAGCCACACCACGTCACCGGGGCGGGCATTGCCGAGACTGCCCTCGGCCAGCAAAGGCTTGATCGTCGCTTGCCGATCCGTCGGCCAAGGGTTGGGTTGCAGGGCTTCGAACACCCGACGCGCGTCGGCGGCTGTCACCATGTGGAGCCCGCCTTCGGCGTCACCGGATTTCGCCGGCGCCGTGGTAAGGACGGCCATCGGCCGGTTTTCGCGCTCGGCCTGATCGGCAAGGTTCGCCAGGAGTTCCCGGCGGCCGGACCAATTCGCCGCCGCCGCCCAGCCGTCGTCAATGATGGTGATCAGCGGCCCCTTGCCGGTCAATCCGGCATCGGCGTTCAACAGAGGGTGGGCAGCCGCGCCGATGACCAAAACCGCCAAAATCAAGCGCAGGATCAACAGCCAAGGCGGCGTGTGGGCCGAGCTTTCCTCTTCGGTCTTGAGCTTCAACAACAGGCGCACCGCCGGGAAGCGAATGACCGACGGCACCGGCGGCGTCAGCCTGAGCAGCCACCAGATAACCGGCAAGACCGCCAGCGCCGCCAAAGCCCAGGGGGCCATAAAGGAAAGCGGGCCGAACGTCAGCATCCCTTAGTTCCCGGTCGCTTGAGACAGCACCAGATAAAGAGACAAAAGCGTGGCTTCGGGGGATGCGTTGGTGTGGTGCTGGGCGAAGCTCCACCCGAAGGATTTCGCCAACGCCTCGACGCCCTGATTGTGAAGCGCAAATTCCCGGACGTAATCGTCGCGCATGGCTTCGACCCGCCCGATCAGGACCTCGCCTTCGTTTTCCATGCCGTCAAACCGCACCCGCCCGGAAAACGGCAGGGTTTCTTCCGCCGGGTCCAGCACCTGAACCAGATGCCCATTGATGCCTTGGTTGGCGAAGATGCCGAGCGTTTTCCTGATGTCTTCCAGGGGCGATAGGAAATCTCCCATCAGCACCACCCGGCCATAGCGCGGCAGCGGCTCATAGACTGGCAGGCTATTATTGTGTGTTCCTGGGGGCGTTGCGTCCGGTTTGTTATTAACTTGAGCTTCGATCATCGACCACAGCCGGAGAAGCGTGCCGCGGCCCGACGCCGGGGACATGCCGGTTCCCAACAGCGCCACATGCTCGCCGCCCCTGATCAGCAGCGACGCCAACGCCAGCAGCAACAGGTCGGCGCGCTCTATCTTAGCCGGCAGACCGTCATCGGACCGGTACGACATCGAGGCCGAGCCGTCGCGCCACAGCCAGACACTTTGGGCGGCTTCCCATTCCGTTTCGCGGACGTACACCGGTTGCGATTTCGCCGATTGGCGCCAGTCGATCAATTGCGTCGAATCGCCGAATTCGTAGCGCCGGAACTGCCAGAAGGTTTCCCCCTGGCCGACGCGGCGGCGCCCGTGCACGCCTTGGGAAACCGTCGCCGCCACACGCTCGGCGGCAACCAGAAGCGGCGGCAGGTGGGCGGATAGTTCCTCCGCCTGATGATGGGTTTCCGGCGTTTGATGTTTGAAGGAACGGGCGGGGGTCATGGTGGTTTCCGTTAACCGGTCACCCGATCCGCTCGCAAAGCCGGTCGATGATGTGGCTCAAGGTGACGCCTTCGGCGCGCGCCGCGAACGACAGCGCCATGCGGTGGCGTAAAATGGGATGCGCCAAGGCCAGAATATCGTCGAGGCTGGGGGCGAGACGGCCTTCGATGACGGCGCGCGCGCGCACGCCCAGCATCAGGGCTTGTGATGCACGCGGGCCCGGTCCCCAGGAAACGTGCTTTTTAACGTCCTCGATATCGGTGGTTTCGGGCCGCCCGGCGCGCACCAGGTCCAAGATCGCCTCGGCGACGCTTTCGCCGACGGGAACATGGCGGACCAAGCGCTGTGCTTCGATCAGGGCGGCGGCGTCCATGACCTTAACCGGTTCGGCCTCGATGGTGCCTGTGGTGTTCAAGACGATTTGCCGCTCGGCCTCCAAATCGGGGTATTCGACATCGACCTGCATGAAAAAGCGGTCGAGTTGCGCTTCCGGCAGCGGATAGGTTCCTTCCAGTTCCAACGGGTTCTGAGTCGCCAGCACATGAAACGGCGACGGCAGGTCGTGGTAAAGACCTGCGACCGAGACTCTGTGTTCCTGCATTGCCTGCAACAGCGCCGATTGAGTGCGCGGGCTGGCGCGGTTGATTTCGTCGGCCATCAGCAACTGACAAAACACCGGCCCCTTGATGAAACGAAAGGCGCGTTTGCCCTGTTCCGATTCCTCCAGCACCTCGGAGCCCAGAATATCGGCGGGCATAAGGTCGGGCGTGAATTGGACGCGCCGGTCGTCGAGCCCGAAGACCGTGCCCAGAGTTTCGACGAGCAACGTCTTGCCCAGCCCCGGCACCCCGATCAGCAAAAGATGGCCGCCGGCCAGCAGCGTGATTAACGTTTCCTCGATAACCCGGTGCTGTCCGTAGATAACCCGCCCGATGCCGTCGCGGGCGGCGGCGATGTCGCGGCCCAATTGATCTATGGAATCGATAAGCTGCTCGGAATTGTCTAAACTCGCCTTATCCTTGTTTTTGGCGGTTGCTTTCACCGTCACGCCTCCTTGGTTACGTCCTGGTTAGATTATATGAATAAAAACACCGACCAACCCATCAGTTTATCGTTACCCACCGGCGGCCCGCCTGGAACTCCGGGCGAAACTCCGCATCCAGGCCCCCAAGGCATCCAGCTGAAAGCCAGCCAGACGGTGTGCGGCGACCTGGATATGCGAATCGATAAGGCCGGCGTTTGGTATCATGAGGGTACGCCGATCGGCCGCAAGGAGCTGGTGCGCTTGTTTTCGACGGTTCTCAAACGCGACGAGGCCGGCGATTATTGGTTGATTACGCCCGCCGAGGCCGGGCGTATCGCGGTCGAGGACGCGCCCTTCATCGCCGTCGAGCTTAGTTGTTCGGGTGATGGTATCGATCAAGTTCTCAGTTTCCGCACCAATGTTGACGATAATGTGACCGTCGACGTCGATCATCCAATCCGCGTTGACACCGGAACATCCGGCCCCACATCCGGCCCCCGGCCCTACGTGGTTATGGACGGCGGCCTGGAAGCCCGCATCGCGCGCCCTGTCTATTATGAGTTGGTGGCTTTGGGCCATGAGGAAAAGACCGATCATGGAAAAAAATTCGGAGTTCGGAGCTCCGGCGTCTTTTTCCCCCTCGGCCAACTGGATGAAGAACGATGACCCTTAGCCCGCAACAGGTCATCGACAGGATCGAGGCTCAAACGCCGGGGGTAAGAAGTTCCCCCAATAGGGGCGACCACGACCTTAACCCCGGGATGAAAACGTCGCCGGACCTGACCGAGGCGGCGGTCCTGGTGGCGCTGGTCAACCGGGCAGCGGGCATCACCGTGTTGTTCACCCAGCGCACGGACCATCTTTTGACCCACGCAGGCCAGATCAGTTTTCCCGGCGGCCATATGGAAACGGGCGACGGCAGTCCGCAAGAAACGGCGCTTCGCGAAACCGAGGAAGAAGTCGGGCTCCACCGCCGCCATGTCGAGATCATCGGGCGCTTGGACGAATACGTGACGCGCACGGGGTTTTCGATCACGCCGGTGGTCGGCATCGTCACGCCGCCTTTTGACATCAGCCCCGACGCCCATGAGGTCGAAGAAGTCTTCGAGGTGCCGCTGGCCTTTCTTCTCGACCCCGCCAACCACGAGCGCCACAGCCGCGAGTTCGAGGGCCGCAAACGCGAGTTTTATGCGATGCCGTATATGGACTACTATATATGGGGCGCCACCGCCGGTATGTTGATCAACTTGTACGAGGTTCTTAAACGATAATGGCTCGATTATTCCTTACCTATGTGTTGCCGTTGTTGTTGCCGAGCGCGTTGTACGTCGTCTGGGTTTTGTACGCGCGCCGCAAACACGACCATGAAAGCGACGACCCAATTCCGGGTCTGCGCCGGGGGCCGCTTTTTTGGAACATTCTCGCCGGGCTCGCCCTGATGATGGCGGGGCTGGTGACCATCGCGCTGACGTCCGGCGTCCCGCCCGACAGCGGCAAATACCAATCGCCGCAGATGAAAGACGGCAAGGTCGTGCCGCCGTACTTCAAGAAGTAATCATGGTTTCCATCAACGCCGTCTATGGCCCGACCGGCAAGCTTTCCCCAGAGGCCTGGATCACGGCGCCGGAGACCGTGGCCGTGATCAGCGCGTTAACCGCCGACGGCGCCGAGGTCCGCTTCGTCGGCGGCTGTGTGCGCGACGCCATGGCGCATATCCCTGTGGAAAAACAATCCGGGGACATCGACATCGGCACGCCGGACGATCCCGAAACGGTCATCAAACTTTTGCAAGCCGCCGACATCAAGGCCATCCCCACCGGTATCGACCACGGCACCATCACCGCCATCGTCGGCGACCGAAAGTTCGAGATCACGACGCTCCGCCTCGACGTCCAGACCGACGGTCGGCACGCGACCGTCGCCTTCACCGACGACTGGATGGCAGATTCCGAGCGCCGCGATTTCACCATCAACGCCCTGTCGGCGATGCCCGACGGCAATGTCTATGATTTCCACGACGGCATCAGCGATTTGGCGCACGGGATTATCCGCTTTGTCGGCCGCGCCGAAGACCGGATCGACGAGGATGTTCTGAGGCTGCTGCGGTTTTTCCGTTTTTTCGGGCGCTTCGGGCGGCCGCCGGCGGACCCCGACGCGCTGGCGGCCTGTCGGATCAAGGCCGATAAACTGCCGACCCTGTCCGGGGAACGGATTCAGGGCGAGCTGCTGAAGATCCTTATGGTCCCGGAACCGGCCGAGGTCTGCGTGCTGATGCGGGGCATCAATGTCTTCGACCACATCCTGCCCGAAGCCGGTGACGTCGGCCGCCTGCGCATGATCAACTGGTTGGAGACCCGGGCCCTCAAGATCGATGGCGTCAAGCCCGATGCGCTGCGACGATTGGCGGCGCTGCTCGACATCAACGGCGAAGGAGCCAGTCATGTCGCGGCAAGGCTCAAGCTGTCCAACAAACAGACCCTTCGCTTAATCACGCTGACGGCGCCGCCCATCGACATCGGCGCCGATAGGGGCGAGCCCGCCCGGCGCCGGGCGCTGCATCGCCTTGGTCCCGATACCGTCCGCGACTTGGGCCTGCTGGCGTGGGCCGGTGAGCTGGCGATCACGCCGCGTCTGCCTTCGGAGGTAACGCAAGCCTGGATCGGCTTGATCGAGGCCTGCGACGCCTGGCAGGGCATCGTTTTCCCACTTTCGGGCGAGGACGCGCTTGCTTTAGGCGTCGCCCAAGGCCCCGGCATCGGCAAACTGCTGGCCGAGGTCGAGGACTGGTGGGAGGAAGGCGATTACAAAGCCGGGCGCGACGCGTGCCTGGCTAAGCTGAAGGCGCTGGCCGCCGGTGCAGGACCGGCATCAGGTCGAAATAAGGCCGGATGACCGGAGTGTCCGAAGCCTCGAACTCCGCAAACGGGCCGTCGAAGGCGACCCGCCCGTCATGCAGCAGGACAATGCGCGGATGCAGGCGGTTCAAAAGGTCCTTGTCGTGGGTGATGATGACCGTCGTCCGCCCCGGCGGCGCCGGCGCCCCTTCGTGGTGGGTGGCGAAAACAAGGTCCTGGATCTGGGCGGCGCTGGTCGGGTCGAGCCCGGTGGTCGGTTCGTCATAAAAGATAACCTTGGGTTCCATGGAAATCGCCCGGGCGATGGCCAGCCGCTTGGCCATGCCGCCAGACAGGCTTTCGATGGTGGTGTGCAAAAATTCCGCCCCTTCGGGCAATGCCACCGCCGCCAGCACCCGTTCAGCGATGGCCTCGATCTCTTCATCGTCGAGGTCCCGGACCTCTTTCAGCCAAAGCTCGATGTTGTCGTAGACGGTCCCTGAAAAAAGCGCGTTGCGCTGAAAGACGACGCCCCAGCGTGTTTGAATAAGGTCGAATTCGTGATCGTCGAGGGTCGCGATATCGACCAGCGGCTCGTCGGGCTTGCGGTAATCGACTACCCGGACAGAGCCGGCGTCGGGGATCAATTCGCCAAGGATGTGGTTCAACAAAACCGTTTTACCGCAGCCCGACCCACCGACGATGGCGACGATGTCGCCGCGCCGGATGTCGAGATCGACGCCGTCGAGAACCCGATGGTCACCGAACGCCTTCTTCAGCCCTTCGATGCGGATTTCGGACCCCGCCTCATTGGGTTTTGGGCCGACTTCGGGACGGATATCGGGCTTTGCCGCTTCCTGAATATCCATAATCGACCATGATAAGCGGATTGGAGGCGTTGTCTTTGATGTAAATCATGTCGGCCCGAAACGCCCGATGGAAAAGGGTTTAAGCGCCCGCCATCCGTTCGGCGGCGACGACGGCGTTGCGCAGCAGGGCGGCGACGGTAACCGGGCCGACACCGCCGGGCACCGGCGTGATCCAGCCGGCGACTTCGAGGCAGGAAGCGAAATCGACATCACCCACCGTTACCGTCGTGCCGTCGCTGCTGGTGACGCGGTTGATGCCGATGTCGATGATGGCGGCACCCGGTTTAATCATGTCGCCGGTCAGAAGCCCGACCTTGCCGACGGCGACGAAAACCGCATCGGCCTTTCGCGTATGAACGGCGAGGTTGCGGGTCATGTGGTGGCAGACGGTGACCGTGGCGCCTTCGGACATCAACAAAAAGGCCACCGGCTTGCCGACGATTTCCGAATGGCCGACCATGACGACTTCCAGCCCTTGCAGGTTCAAAGGCGTGCTTTTCAAAAGCTCGACCGCGGCGACCGCCGTGCACGGCCCGAGGTCGAGATCGTTGTAGACTATGTTGCCGATGGACGCCGGGTTCATGCCCTCGATATCCTTCGACGGGTCGATGGCGACCTGCACTTTTTTGATCGAAATGTCCGGGGCCAAGGGGCGCTGGGTGATGATCCCGGTGACCGAGGGCGTGGCGTTGAGTTCCTGGATCTTGGCAATCAGCCCGGCCTCGCCGACGGTGATGTCGAGTTTCAGGTGTTCGAAATCGATGCCGGTCGATGCCGCCGCCTTTTTTTGGTTGCGGATGTAAAGATCAACCGACGGATTGTCGCCGATGGAAATGGAGGCGATTTTCGGGGGCAGGCCTTGTTCAACCAGGCGCGCGACGCGGACGGCGATTTCGTCGCGCATGCCCTTGGCAACGGCCTTGCCGTCGATGATCTTGTAGCGGAATGCATCGTCGGTATCTTCGGCGGCGGTCGCCAGAATTTGCGCTTGCATCAATATCCCCTCTGGTTTCAGGGATTATCCACATGCCTAACCGGCTGTAAATTCTATCTATTATATAACGTCATAGGGGTGGCAAATTGAGCATGGCCTACGGCCACCGCACCTCGGGCGGCAAAATCGGCGTCAAGCATGTTCGGCGTTAACCCTGGTCAATCGCAGTGAGCAGGCCGCGAATCGGCCCTGCCGCTGTTTTCATTACTTCGATGGTCGCCTAAGCTAGCCGCAAACGACCGACAGATTCGGGAAAAAATGATCAAGCACAACAACACAGACGCCTACACGCCGGCGGAAATTGCCCAACGGGTCGAGAGCGCCGGCGTCGCCAAGGCGAGACTCGCCACCATCCCAACGCTGGTGCTGGCCGTGCTCGCCGGCGCCTTTATCTCTTTCGGTGCGATGCTGTACGTGGTGGTGGTCACAAACAGCGGTCTCGGCTTCGGCCCCGAGCGGCTGCTCGGCGGCCTGGCGTTCTCTCTTGGCCTGATCCTGGTGCTTGTCGGCGGCGCCGAGCTGTTTACCGGCAACAGCCTGATCGTCTTTGCCTGGGCCGACAGGAAGATCACGGGCAC
>JABMOY010000104.1 GCA_013203955.1 Rhodospirillales bacterium
CCCTTGGCGACGATCTGGGTGCCGATGATCAGGTCGATGTCGTGGTCTTCGATGCGCTTGACCAGTTTGGCCGCGGCCTTAGGCCCGGCGACGGTGTCGCTGGCGGCGATTTCGAAGCGGATATCGGGAAACAGCGACCTGACTTCCTCGGCTAGGCGCTCGACCCCCGGCCCACAGGCGGCGAAGCTATCTTCGGCCTCACAGGCCGGGCAATTTTTAGGCGGCGCCGCGATATGGCCGCAATGATGACATTCTAGTCTCTGGGCCAACCGCCCGGTTTTCCGGTGTTCGACCAGCCACGCGGTGCAGCGCGGGCACTGCATGCGATGCCCGCAGGTTCGGCACAACGTCAGCGGCGCATAGCCCCGGCGGTTCAGGAACAGCATCACCTGCTCGCCCCTGGAAATGGTCTGTTCCATGGCCTCGCGGAGTGTCGGCGACAGCCAGCACTGGGACGGCGTTTCTTCGGCCCGCATGTCGATCAAAATGGTTTCCGGCAAGCTCGCCCCGGCGTGGCGGTCGGGCAGGTGGACGCTTTTGTAGCGCCCGGCACTGACGTTGGTCGCGGTTTCCAGGGACGGCGTCGCCGAGGCCAAGATGATGGGGATGTCGCCCAATTGGGCGCGGACGACGGCCATGTCGCGGGCGTTGTAGATGACGCCTTCTTCCTGTTTGAAAGACGCATCGTGCTCCTCGTCGGCGACGATCAGTTTTAGGTCCCCGAACGGCAGGAACAGGGCCGAGCGCGCGCCGACCACCACTTTAATTTGGCCTTCGGCGACGGCGCGCCACGTGCGCTTTCGTTGGGCCGCGGTCAGGTCCGAATGCCATTGCCCGGGCTCAGTCCCGAAACGCTCAATGAAGCGGTCCAGCCATTGTGCGCCCAGCGCGATTTCCGGCAACAGCACCAGCACCTGGCCGCCTTGTTCCAGGGCTTTGGCGACGGCTTGGAAATAGACCTCCGTCTTACCCGATCCGGGGACGCCTTCCAGCATGGTTACGGAAAAGCCACCAAGGTCCGTGTCTTTCACCAGGGAGGACGCGGCATTTTTTTGATCCGGCGACAGCACAGGGCCGGCCAAGCGCCAGTCGGGGGCTTTTGCCGTTGACCGGGATGGCAGCGAGATGGGGATAATGACGCCGGCCTCGGCCAGCCCCTTGATGACGCCGTTCCCGGTTCCGGCTTCCAGGGCCAGCTCCTTAAGTAATCGAGGCGGGCCATCGGCCAAGACTTTCAGCACTTTTTCCCGGGCTTTTGTCGTTCGGAAATCGGGGGCATCGGGGTTCAGCGCATAAGCCGTCAGCGGTTTCGGTGGGACCAGGGCGTCGGGCACGCTCATCGTCATTTTCAGGACCGCGCCCGGCGCGCTCAGGGTGTAACGCGCGACCCAATCGACGAAGGCCCGGGAAACGTCGGGCAGGGCCGGGCAATCGAGCTTGCCGGTGATGGTCTTGAGCCGGGCTTCCGCGAAGTCGCCTTCGCCCTTGCCCCAAACGACGCCGATGGCCTTGCGCACGCCCAAGGGCACGGCGACGAAATCACCGTCGGCCAGGGTTAGGTCTTCGGGCACCCGGTAGTCGTAGGCCCCGCCCAGCGGCAGCGGCAGCATCACGGCCACTTTTTCTCCTGGTAGGTAGCGGGGCATGAAATCCGGTCGTTTCCTGATGGTTTTTCCGATTCTGGTTTATAATAAGCGATTCGGGCAGACTGGCGAGGCTTCTGAACCATGACCGGTAAAACCATCGACAAAGCGACAGAACCCGTTATGGGCAAAACCCTTGCGGGGGCGGACGGCGATCTTTCCGCTGACGCGGTCGCCGAATATCTGCGCAGCAACCCGGATTTCTTTGTCGACAAGGTGGATCTTCTGGCCGAGATGTCGGTGCCCGATCGCTGGTCCGGCGACGGCGTCGTCGATATGCAGCGGTTCCTGGCCGAGCGGCGCTTGGGCGAGATCGACGACCTGCGCGACTGCGCTCAGGAAGTCATCGAAACCAGCCGCTCCAACATGTCGGTGCAGACCCGCACCCATGCCGCCATTATGGCGTTGCTGGCGGCTGCCGATGTCGAGCAGTTGCTGCGTGTGATCGACGCCGAGCTGCCGCTGTTGTTGGATGTCGACGTCGTCATGGTGGGGCTGGAGCCGCCCGAAAAACCAGGTGACGCGGAAGCCTTGTGGGGCTCTCCGGACATTCACCGTCTTTACAAGGGCGCCGTCGACGCCTTGTTGGGAGAAGAAAAAAGCATCTGCCTGCTCAAGAACATCGAAGACGACGGCACCATCTTCGGCGCCGGTGCCGGCTTGGTCTCCTCGGCGGCGCTGGCGAGGGTGCGTCCGGGGCGTGGAGTCCCGGACGGTCTTATCGCCCTGGGCTCGCGGAGCGACACCTTTCATGCCAACCAGGGGACGGAGTTATTTACTTTTTTCGCCCGCGTCGTCGAATCCTGTCTGCACCGCCTGGCGGAGACGGCCGGTTAATGGCCTTCGCGTTCACCGCCGAACCGGCGGTGATTGCCGCCATCGACGACTGGCGGGCGTGGTTGGCCCACGAGAGACGAATTTCCGATAATACCCTGGACGCTTACGGTCGCGACCTTCAGGGGTTTCTCCGCTTTGCCGCCGATCACCTGGGCTATCCGGCGGGGCTTCAGGATCTGCAATCCTTCAGTCCCGGCGATTTCCGGGGCTTCCTGGCTAGGCGTAATGCCGACGGTCTTTCGCGGTCTTCGACGGCGCGGGCGATGTCGACGTTGCGCAATTTCTTCAAGTTCCTCGAAAAACAAGGGCTGGCGGAAAACGCCGCCATCGGCACCATTAAGACACCGAAGGTGCCGCGTTCCGTGCCCAGGGCGTTGAGCGAAGAGGACGCGATGGAAGCCGTTGATATTCCAGCGGCCATCGGCGATTTAATGGACGCGCCCTGGATCGGCAAGCGCGACACCGCGGTGTTGCTCATGCTTTACGGCTGCGGGCTGCGCCTGGGTGAGGCGCTGGGTCTAAACCGGGGACAAGTGCGGGGCGCCGGTGATTCGATCGTCGTCACCGGCAAAGGCGATAAGCAGCGCCTGGTGCCGGTATTGGCGGTGGTCTTGCAAGGCATCGAGGACTATATCGCCGCCTGTCCCCATGACCTTGTTGACGACGGGCCGCTGTTTGTCGGTGTGCGCGGCAAACGCCTGAGTCCACGCGTGATCCAGCGCCGGATGCGGGACGTCCGCAAGTTGTTGGACCTGCCGGATACGGCGACGCCGCATGCGCTTCGCCACAGCTTCGCCACCCACCTGTTGGCCGGCGGCGGCGATCTGCGCACCATTCAAGAGCTGTTGGGCCATGCCTCGCTGAGCACCACCCAGCGCTATACGGAGGTCGATACGGCGAAGCTTCTCGACGTTTACGAAGACGCCCACCCCCGCGCCCGGCGTTAATAATCACCCTGTACCACAGGCGTACCACCGGGCCCCGTCTAAAACCGCCTATGGTTGGGCCTCAAACAAAACCGTGGGAGGTTGAAATGAAAAAAATACTTTTGGCATTGGCCATTTTCGCTATTGCCGGCCCATTCGGACCGGCCCAAGCCAGCCATAACAGCGATCACAAAATGAAACCGTTTGTCTTAGGCGCAAAGGCGTCCGGGAGCATGAAGGCCGTCGTTGCCGATGCCGTGGGAAAGCTCAAGGGCGCGGGTTTTGCAATCGCCGGTTCTTATTCACCTTATCCGACAGCAGTGGTGATTGCGGTGACAAACGACGCGCTTAAAAAAGCCGTGGCGAAATCCAGATACGGTGGCTACGGCGCCGCGCAAAGGGTTTCGGTAACGGAGGTGAAAGGAAAAATACAGGTGGCTTATACGAATCCCACCTACATGGCATCCGCCTACCGCATGAAAGACAAGCTTGGCGATGCGACGGAGCGTCTTGCCAAGGCGCTTGGCAAGGTTCGCGAATACGGGCCGGATGACGACGAGGCCATGAACGACGCGGACCTGCGTGAATATCAGTACATGTTCGGCATGGAAGATTTTACCGATCATTTCCTGATGGCCGAGCACGCCAGCTATCAGGCGGCCCTGGATATGGTGGAAAAGAACCTGGCCAAGGGCACGGGCGGCGTCACCAAGGTCTATCGCATCGATATTCCCGGCAAGCAGGAAACCGTCTTCGGCGTTGCCATGAAGGGCAAGACGAAAAAGACCCGGGAACAGGACGACGCCTACTTGATGAGCGAGATCGACTTCAAGCCGATCCGATCCACCGCACACCTGCCTTACGAATTGCTTGTCAGTAAGGGACGTGTGTTTTCGCAATCGGCCCGTTTCCGCATCGCCATCAACTTTCCCGACCTATCGATGATGGGGGACAACAGCTTTATGAACATCATGGGCTCTCCCGACGCCATCAAGGGCGCGCTGACGGCGGTCGCCGGCGGAGAGAATTAGGCTTTTTTCTCGCCCAAAAGCTTCAAGGCGACGGGGCCCAAGCAGGCGACGGCGCCGGCCATGACGAAGGCCCAGCCCCAGGATGCGCCCGTCGCGCCGCTTGTGGGACCTGTCAGGTCAAGCATCACCCCGAACGCCAACGGCCCGGCGAAGGCGCCCAAGAAGCCGATGGAAGAATGCATGGCCATGGTGGCGCCGCTGTAGCCCTTGGGCGCGGCGGCGAGGACACCGGCGGTGATGGCGGCGGAATCGCCGACGATCGCTGCCCCGTAAACTAACGACAAGCCGACCACCGCCCAAAACGGCCAGTGCGCGGAAAACCCCAAAACGCAGGCGACCACGGCCGACGACAGCATGACGATGGTGATCGTCCGGTGACGGCCGAAGCGCCTGGCCACCTCGTTGCCCATAATGCTGGCCGGCAGCCCCAGCAAATTGATGATGGCGGCGATGGCGGTGGCGCTCCATCCCATATTGCCGGTTGGGCCGGTGGCGGCGGCGAAGGTCAAATAGGCGACGATCCAGGAGCGAAAGGCGAAAAGCTCAAAATTGTGGGCGGTATAGGCCAGCACATACCCCATGGCGGCGCGGCAGCGCAGGACGGGCCGAAAATCCAAAAGATGGGTATCCGGCTTCTCAGTGGGCGCCGGGTCTTCGTCGGGAAGCGCCCAGGCGGTCATGGCCATCGATAATATCGGCCCGATGGTGGCTGTGGCATACGCCCAATGCCAATCCCATGTCGTCGCGATTAGCCCTGAGACAAAGAAGGATATCGCCATGCCGACGCCGAAGTTCGACACATAGAAAGCGACGGCGCGGCTTTGGTCCTTGTCGCCGTGGCGCGCTTTCAGATGATCGCTCAACAGCTTCAGGCCCGGCATGTAGGTCCCGGCCATGCCGACCCCGGCCATAAAACGAAACGTCATCGCCGACCAAAAGCCTTCGGCCAGGATGGCGAACCCGGCGCTGGTCAAGGCGATCAGGATCATGCACAGGAAATAGATTTTGCGGGCCGACATGCGGTCGGTCAGGCTGACCAGCACTAAAACGGAACTTAAGTAGCCGGCGAAGAAAATGCCGTTAATCCATCCGGCTTCGGTGTTTGACAGCTGCCATTCGGCAATGAAGGCCGGCATCAGCGCCGGAAATGTCGCCAAGCCGAGCTGGGCGGCGTTGTTGGCCAGGCTAAACGCGACGATCAAGGGGATGGTGGAAGAACGGGACATGGGTGAGCCGATTGACAAAAGCCGTAGGCGTGGACAAGGATACGAACCATAATGCACCGCGGCTTTAAGCGGTAAACATAAAAAAGGGCCAAAACCGAGGTCCATCAAAGGGGGGTAACATGTCATCGAACATTACCGTCAAGGACGCCGACGGCGCCTGTTGGATCACCATTTCGCGCGAAAACAAGGCCAACGCCTTGCTGCCCGATGATTGCGATGCCATCCGCCGGCATGTCGAGGACGCCGTGGCTAAGGCCAGCACCAAGGCCATCGTCTTTACCGGCGCAGGCCACCGCGCTTTTTCCGCCGGCATGGATGTCACGGCCTTCCTCGACCTGACCGCGTCGACCGCGCGCGCCTATATCGAGCCGCTGAAGGATATGTTGAACACCGTGCGCATGGCGCCGGTGCCGACCATCGCCGGCATCAACGGCGGCTGCATCGGCGCCGGGATTGAACTGGCGGCGGCTTGCGACATCAGGATCGCCGTCAACACCGCCGTGTTTGGCCTGCCCGAGATCAAGGTCGGCATCCCGGCGGCGCTGGACGCAGCGCTTCTTCAGCAATACATCGGGCTGTCGAAGGCCAAGGAGATGATGATCCTGGGCGATCTTTACAGTGCCAAGGAAATGGACGACTGCGGGCTGCTCAATCAGGTCGTCGAGCCCGGCGATTTGCAGGACGCCTTGAACAAGGTCGTCGCCAAGGTGCAGCCGTTCACCCGCACCGTCACGACATCGCAAAAACGCATGTTCGAAACCTGGCAGAACTTCGGCATCAAGGACGCCAACGAAACCAGCGTCGATTTGTGGGCCGCCGTCTTCACCGAGGACGAGACCATGGAAACAATCGCCGAATACAAGAAAACCAAGCTGTCGAAGAAGTCTTCGTAAGCCGATGTCCGGACCCCTCAGCGGCCTTCGCATCGTCGAAATCACCTCGGTCGTGATGGGGCCCTATGCCGCCCAGATCATGGGCGACATGGGCGCCGACATCATCAAGGTCGAATCGGGTTCCGGCGACACCATGCGCCAGAACGGCAAGGGCCGGCATCCCGGCATGGGGCCGTTGTTTCTGCAATTGAACCGATCGAAGCGTTCCATCGTGCTCGACCTGAAGAACCCGGCCGGGCGCAATGCGTTGTTGAAGATTGTTGAAACGGCGGATGTCTTTTTCTTCAACCTCAGGCCGAAATCCATGCAACGGCTGAAGCTGACGTATGACGATGTCGCCCGGGCCAATCCCAAAATCATCTATTGCGGCGTGCGCGGCTTCGGCGAGGGCGGGCCCTATGCCGACAAGGCGGCCTATGACGATATGATCCAGGGCGCATCGGGCATCACGGCCCTTGCCGCCATCGCCGACGAAGGCGAGCCGCGCTACACGACGTCGTCCCTGACCGACCGCATCGCCGGCATGACGGCGGTTTATTCGATCCTGGCGGCGGTCATACACCGGGAGCGTACCGGCGAGGGCCAGGCCCTGGTGGTGCCGATGTTCGAGCGCATGGTCGAATTCGTGCTGTCCGATCATCTGTACGGCTGCATTTTCGAGCCGCCCGTCGGCAGTCACGGTTATCCGCGCCAACTGGTGCCGCAGCGCCGCCCTTATAAGACAAAAGACGGCTATCTCAGCGTCATGCCCTATATCAACAAGCACTGGGAAAATTTCTTCACCTTGATTGGGCAACCGGAACTGATCGACGATCCGCGCTTCAAGGACATCGCGGCGCGCACTGAACACATCGCCGAGGTCTACCAAATCCTCGCCGACGCGCTACTCGAAAAAACCAACGCCGAATGGCTGCCGTTGTTAGAGGAAGGCGATATCCCGGTGATGCCCATGCACACCATGGATACAGTGCTGGAAGACCCCCACCTGAAGGCGACGGGGTTCTATCAAATGGTTGATCATCCGACGGAAGGGCGTTTGCGCACCATGAAGGTGCCGGTGTCATGGTCGAAATCACAGCCCGAACCCGACCGCCAAGCGCCTAGGCTCGGCGAACACGGCGCCGAAATTTTGCGCGAAGCCGGGTATAGCGACGACGACATCCAGGCCCTAGCGGCCGACGGCGCGACCGATCTGCTCTCGGACAGTGAACGTTAGGGCGGTTTCCGATCAAAAGGAATCGGTGTTCAAAAGCGGCCTCATCCTGAGCTTGTCGAAGGGTGAGGCCGCCCACCCCTGATGTTTCGACAAGCTCAACATGAGGGGTGGGCTTGTCCCCCGTTTTGGTTGGAACCCCCTAGGTTCCTTCGATCCAGGCGCGGGCCTCGCCCTTTTTTTTGACATCGAAGTAGCGGGCTTCGCCGGCCATCATCCTGTCCATCATTTTCACCGAGACTTCTTCCCAGTGTTTGTTGCCGATCAGGGCGATGCGTTCGAAATCGTTCCAATGTTTGAGGCCGAAGGTGAAGTCGTCCCAGACGGCTTCCAGGCTCCAGCCCTCGAACGCTTCCATGTCGATATAGAGCCGTATTCGCCCATATTCATTCAGGGTTTCTTCCAGGCGGGGCGTTAGTTTTTTGTAGTCGGCGGCGGTCAAACGCCCCTTGGCCCTGAGGTAGACCCGCCGGCCTTTGGTGTCGTCGAGGACTTCGAACACGGGCTGATCCTCCCTTATCCTCCTTGGGAAACCTGGGGCGATTCAAGTCACGACCGTTGAAGGATACTTATAGCCGGGACAGGATATTCCCGCCTTGACCCAGGTCAGGCGTCGCCGAGATAAGCTTGGCGGAACCTGAGGCGGCATTCGGTGGGGTCCATGTTACGGACAAAGGCCGTCGGCGGCCCGTCGGTGACGCGCACCACCAGCAATCTCGGCCCTGCCGCCTCGGCGAGAAACTTCGCCGCTTCGGCCAAATCTTTGGGCGTATTGGCGGTCATGGTCGAGGCCAGACCGGCGCCTTGTCCGATCAGCGCTAGATCGGTGTTGTTGGACGTGTGTCCCGTCTGGCCGCCGGTTTCGCCGTGACAGCCGTTGTCGATGCAAACGATGGTCAGATTTTTCGGCGCCATCGTCGCCACGGTGGCCAGCGACCCGATATTCATCAGCATCTCGCCGTCGCCGGTAATCACCGCCACTTGGGCCTCGGGCGACGATAAGGCGACGCCCAGGCCCATCGGCACGGCGGCGCCCATGGTGCCGGCCATCGTAAACAAGTTCGCCCCGTCTTCGGTCAGCCCGGCGGCGTCCTTCGCGGAGCCCGCGAGCCCGGAGACGAACAAGTAATCATCGGGGGCAGGGAACAGCACCGATAAGATATCGCGGCGGTCGAGTGTGGGGGTGGGGCGGGTCATGTTATTGGGCCTCCGGCGGGGGGACCGCTTTCGGGAACGGTTTGGCGCCGAGAAATTTTTGCGTCAGGATTAAAGCCGCCCCTTGGCCGGCGCTGAACGCCGCCGCCAGTGCCGCCTCGGTCGCCGGTTTTAGCTCGTCCAAGCTCTCGACCCGAAACGTCAGAACGCCCATGGCGTGCAGGATCGGTTCTACGGCTTGTCCCATGGGGTATTGCCACGGGTTCTGTTCGCCGTAATCGCCGCGCATGGACACCATCATCAAAATCGGGAAACGCCCGCCCTTGACCACCGACAGGAAATTCGGGCAGTTGCCGACGCCCGACGACTGCATGCACAAAATGCCCCGTTTACCCACCAAATCAGCCCCGGCGCAGACGGCGACGCCTTCTTCTTCCGACGTCAACAGCACGGTCTGGGCTTCGTTGTGGGCCGAGGCGAATTCGATCAGCTTGGCGTTGCCGGCGTCCGGCACATAGGTGAACAGCGTCACGCCGCCGTCGATCAGGTCGTCGAAAAGCTGTTTCGACCAGGCGGTTTTGTCAGGCTGGCTCATGCAAGTTGTTTAGATGTGGATCGCCCGCCCGTCAACGGCCAAGGCGGCTTCCTTGACGGCTTCGGACAATCCCGGATGGCCGTGGCAGATGCGGGCGATGTCTTCGGCCGACGCGCTCAGTTCCATGGCGACGACGACTTCTTGGATCAAATCACCCGCTTCCGGGCCGACGATGTGACAGCCGAGAACTGCGTCGGTGGTTGCGTCGGCGAGGATTTTAACAAACCCATCGGTGTCGGCATTGCAGCGCGCCCTGGAATTGGCGGTGAACGGGAACTTGCCGGCCTTAAACGCGACGCCGGCTTCTTTCAACTGTTCCTCGGTCTTGCCGACGCTTGCCGCTTCCGGCCAAGTGTAGACGATGCCGGGGATGGTGTTGTAATCGATGTGACCCGATTGGCCGGCCATGATTTCGGCGCAGACGACGCCTTCGTCCTCGGCCTTGTGCGCCAGCATGGCGCCGCCGATGACGTCGCCGATGGCGAAGATGCCTTCGACATTGGTCTGAAAGTCTTCGTCGACCTTAACAAACCCGCGCTCGTCGATTTCGACGCCGATTTTGTCCAGTCCTAAACCACCGGTAAAGGGCCGCCGCCCGATGGCGATGAGCACGACGTCGGCTTTTAATGTCTCTTTCTTGCCGCCCGCGACCGGTTCCATGGTCAGGGTCACGCCTCCCCCCGGTTTGGCCGCAGTCTTTGCGCCCGTCACCTTGGTCGATAATTTAAAGTCCATGCCTTGCTTGCTCAGCGTGCGTTTCATCTGCTTGGACACATCGCCGTCCATGCCGGGCAGGATGTGATCGAGGAATTCGACGACCGTCACCTTGGCGCCAAGTCTCCGCCAGACGGATCCGAGTTCCAGCCCGATGACTCCGGCGCCGACGACGACCAGGTTTTTAGGCACTTGGCCCAAGCTCAGCGCGCCGGTGGAACTGACGATCTGTTTCTCATCGATAGCGACGCCGGGCAGCGGCGCAACGTCCGAGCCGGTGGCGATGATGATGTTTTGGGTCTTTAAGATCTGCTTTTTTCCGCCTTTTTTAGCCGGCTTGACGGTGACTTCGCCCGGCTGGGTGATTTGGCCCTCGCCGATGACGTAATCGACCTTGTTCTTCTTCATCAAAAACTCGACCCCTTGGGTCAGGTCCTGGACGACTTTTTCCTTGCGCCCCAGCATGGTCTTGAGGTCGAGCGAGACGCTGGCCTTGATGCCGTGTGAAGCGAATTCCGTTTCCGCGACTTCAAAGTGGTGCGACGACTGCAACAACGCCTTCGATGGGATACAGCCGACGTTCAGGCAGGTGCCGCCGAGCGCGCCGCGCTTTTCGACGATCGCCGTCTTCAGCCCCAGTTGCGCCGCCCGGATGGCGGCGACGTAGCCGCCGGGGCCGCCGCCGATAATAACCAGATCGTAAGCTTCGCTCATGTCCGCACGTCCTTACACGTCGATCAGGATTCGACCGGGGTCTTCGAGGCATTGCTTCATGCGCACCAGGAACGACACCGCCTCGCGGCCATCAACGATGCGGTGATCGTATGACAGCGCCAGATACATCATCGGCCGGATGACGACCTCGTCGTTGATGGCGACGGGGCGCTTGTCGATCTTATGCATGCCCAAAACCGCCGATTGCGGCACGTTGAGGATCGGCATGGAATTCAACGACCCGAAGACGCCGCCGTTGGAGATGGTAAATGTGCCGCCCGACATTTCATCCATGCCGAGCTTGCCGTCCCTGGCCCGGCGGCCGAAGTCCGAGATTGTGCCTTCGATGTCGGCGAAGCTCATTTTGTCGGCATCTTTCAGTACCGGCACGACTAAGCCCTTGGGCGTGCCGACGGCGACGCCGATGTTGTAGTAGTTCTTGTAAATAATTTCGTCGCCGTAAATCTCGCCGTTGACCGCCGGCCATTCTTTGAGCGCGATGCAGGCGGCGCGCACGAACGGCGACATGAAGCCCAGGCGGACGCCGTGTTTTTTCTCAAACGCATCCTTGTATTCGGCTCGCAGCGCCATCACCGCGCCCATGTCGACTTCATTCCAAGTCGTCAGCATGGCCGCGGTGTTCTGGGCTTCCTTCAAGCGCCCGGCGATAATCTTGCGCAACTTGGTCATGCGCACCCGTTCTTCGCGCGGGTCATCCGGGCGCGGCGGCAACGGGCCAGAGAGAATGCCAGCCGGGACCGCAGCCGCAGCGGGGGCTTTCGCAACACCGCCTTTGGCGATGTAATCTAAAACATCGCCCTTGGTCAGGCGGCCATCCTTGCCGGTCGCCGGAATGAAGGCTGCATCCAGATTGTTGTCGTCAACGACCTTGCGAACCGCCGGCGATAAGGGTTTTGCGGCCGGGGCGGCGGGGGCGGCGGCAACGGGCGCGGGCGCAGGAGTAGGCGCGGCGGCAGGAGCAGGGGCGGGCGTAGGCGCTGGTTCAGGGGCAGGGGCAACAGGCGCTGGCGCCGGAGTCTCGGCAGGGGCGGCGGCTTCGGCGGCTGGCGCGGCGGTGGCTTGGCCGGCAGCGCCTTCTTCGATAACCCCCAATAATGCGTTGACCAGAACGTCGGTGCCTTCGGCGGCGGCGATACTTTTCAGGGCGCCGGCAACCGGTGCGTTGACTTCCAGCGTCACCTTGTCGGTTTCCAGCTCGCAGAGCGCCTCGTCCTGGGCGACGGCGTCGCCGGGGGCCTTGAACCACTTGGCGACGGTCGCTTCGCTAACCGATTCACCCAACGCCGGAACTTTAATTTCAATAGCCATGTTTCTACCTCTGTTTTTTCGACGCCCCAGGTTTTTTCTTGCCCAGTTTGTTTATCGTCAAAGCTTCGTCGACCAGCTTCGCCTGCTCGGCGATGTGTTTGTTCATCTGGCCCGTCGCCGGCGATGCTGCCGCCGGTCGTCCGGCATAGGTCGGCCGCGTTACCGGGGCGCCGATATCGACCAGGGTTTCTTCCAACGGCTCAAGCATGTAGGACCAGGACCCCATGTTGCGGGGTTCTTCCTGGCACCAGACGATTTCCTCGACGTTCTTGAAACGGTCAATTTCACCCGACAGCGCCTGTTTCGGGAACGGGAACAGCTGCTCGACGCGAAGCACGTAAACGTCTTTCTGCTGGCGCTTGGCGCGTTCTTCGATGAGGTCGAAATAAACCTTGCCCGAGCACAGCACGACTTTTTTGATCTTGTCGTCGGCCAGGACCTCGCCGGTATCCCACAAAACCCGGTGGAAGGTGGTGCCTTCGGCCATTTCATCCAATGTCGAGACGCAAGCTTTATGGCGAAGCAGCGACTTCGGCGACATCAAGACCAAAGGCTTGCGGAAATCGCGGCGCATCTGACGGCGCAGCACGTGGAAATAGTTGGCGGGCGTCGTGACGTTACAGACCTGCATGTTGTCTTCGGCGCAAAGCTGAAGATAACGCTCCAGCCTGGCCGATGAATGTTCCGGCCCTTGGCCTTCGAACCCGTGCGGCAGCAACATCACCAGCCCCGACATGCGCAGCCATTTGTGCTCGCCCGACGAAATGAATTGATCGATGACGACCTGGGCGCCGTTGGCGAAGTCGCCGAACTGGGCTTCCCATAAAATCAGCATCTGCGGTTCGGCAAGGCTGTAGCCGTATTCGAACCCCAAGACGCCGGCTTCGGATAGCGGGCTGTCGATGACTTCGAACGGCGACTGCCCGAAACGCAGGTTGGATAGTGGGATGTAGCGCTCATCGTTGGTCTGATCGACGAGCACCGAATGGCGTTGCGAAAAAGTACCGCGCCCGGAATCCTGTCCCGATAGTCGGACCGGATGGCCTTCCAGCAGCAACGTGCCGAAGGCCAGCGCTTCGCCGGTCGCCCAGTCGATACCCTCGCCCGCTTCGATCATCTTGCGCTTGGCGTCAAGCTGGCGAACGATTTTCTTATTCAGGTTAAAATTGTCGGGGACGCGGGTCAGCGCCTGGCCGACTTCTTTCAGGCGTTCCATGGAAACGCTGGTATCGCCGCGCCGGGCGTCGCCGGTGGCCACCGAGAACCCGGCCCAGGCGCCGTCGAACCAATCGGCCTCGTTGGACTTGTAGGCGGCGGCGGCCTCGAAGGCATCGTCCAGTTCCCTGAGGGAATCGGCGACGGCTTGGTCAGATTGTTCCGGGGTTATGACGCCTTCGGCGATCAGCTTCTGGGCGTAGATTGCCCGCGTCGTCGGGTGTTCGGCGATTTTTTTATACATGGTCGGCTGCGTGAACATCGGCTCGTCGCCTTCGTTATGGCCGTGGCGGCGATAGCAGATCATGTCTATGACCACGTCTTTTTTGAATTTCTGGCGGTATTCGATGGCGATGCGGGCGCAATGGACGACGGCTTCGGGATCGTCGGAATTAACGTGGAAGATGGGGGCGGCGACGATCTTGGCGACATCGGTGCAATAGGTCGATGACCGCGAATACTTGGGTGCCGTGGTGAAGCCGATCTGGTTGTTGACGACAATGTGGATTGTGCCGCCGCACTGGTAACCGATCAGGTTCGACAAATCGAAGGCTTCCGGGACTAAGCCCTGGCCGGAAAAAGCCGCATCGCCGTGCAGCAACAAGGCCATGACCTTTTCCCGGTCGGGATCGCCTCGTTGCAATTGCTTGCCGCGCACCTTGCCCAGGCACACCGTGTTGACGACTTCCAGATGCGACGGGTTGGCGGTCAGCGACAGGTGCACCGACTTGCCGTCGAACACCCGGTCCGACGACGAGCCCAGGTGATATTTCACGTCGCCCGACCCGCCCACGTCCTCGGGCTTAGACGAGCCGCCCTGGAATTCGTGGAAGATCGCCTGGAACGGCTTGCCCATGACGTTGGCCAGCACGTTGAGACGACCCCGGTGGGCCATGCCGAGGACGATTTCCTCGATGCCGAGCTGGCTGCCGCGCTTGAAGATCTGCTC
>JABMOY010000105.1 GCA_013203955.1 Rhodospirillales bacterium
CCCGTATTTCAGGCAATGCACGCCGCCGGAATTTTCGGCGATGTTGCCGCCGATGGAGCACGCGATCTGGCTCGACGGATCGGGGGCGTAGTAGAAGCCTTCGTGCTCGACCGCTTGGGTGATGCCCAAGTTGGTGACGCCCGGCTGCGTGACGACGGTACGATTGGCATAGTCGATATCCAGGATCTTCTTGAACTTACCCAAACCCACGGTGATGGCGTCGGCCAAGGGAAGTGCGCCGCCGGACAACCCCGTACCGGCGCCCCGGGGCACGATCTTGACGCTGTTTTCCTGGCAGTATTTCAGAACCTTCGAGACCTGCTCTGTCGTTTCCGGCAGGACGACGACCAACGGCAGCCCCTTGTAGGCCATCAAGCCGTCATGGTCATAGGCGCGACGCTCTTCTTCGTCGGTGATCACCCCTTCGCCGCCGATGATGGCGTTCATGGCGCGAATGATTTCAGCGCGGCGTTCGATGACGCCCGCATCGGGCTCCGGCATTTTCATGACCAAGCTCCTCCGCCTAGGAATCTCAAGAGATACGACTCTATGTGATTAAAGGGGGCCCTGAAAAACAAAAAACCGCGAACAAGATCGCGGTTTTCCTTAGCGGATATACGGCTTTGTCAGCCTTGGCGCGCTTTGAAGCGTCTGTTGCGCTTGTTGATGACGAACAAGCGGCCACGACGGCGCACGACGACGCAGTTTTTGTCGCGGTTTTTAGCGGACTTCAACGAGTTTCTGACCTTCATGGCCGCGGCTCCGAAAAATGTGTCAAAACCGGCCCCTGAGACCGGAAGCGCGGAAAATAGGGGCTGGCCCCGGCAATGTCAATGATTGAAACCCCAACCTTTAAAGGCTTTTTCCATGAAGTTTTGGGCTAACATGGTTCAAGCGCCATCTTCCCCTCCTCCCAAAAGACAAAGGACACCCGGCAACCATGGAGCCTGTCTCTCCTGCCCCCCCAATTGCCCTGGCCAACGCGCCCCGGCAAAACAACCTCAGGGGCGTTATGTGGATGCTGGTCTGCGGGATTTCCATGTCGGCCATGCATTCGTCCATCCGTCACGTATCGGCGGACCTGCACCCGTTTGAAATCGCCTTTTTCCGGCTCGTCTTCGGGCTGATTCCGATCCTGCCTTGGTTCATCAAACTGGGCTGGGCGCCGCTCCGGACCAAGCGGCTGGGCTTGATGACGTTTCGCGGCGTCTTGAACCTGGTCTGCATGCTGGCGTTTTTCATGGCGCTGGCGATCACGCCCTTGGCCCAGGTCACGGCGCTGGGTTTTTCGGCGCCGATCTTCGCCACCGTGCTGGCGATCTTCATCTTTGGCGAAAAAGTCGGGTTTCAACGCTGGTCGGCCATCGCCATCGGGTTCCTGGGCGCGCTGGTGGTGATTCGCCCGGGGTTCGAAGCGGTCAGTCTGGGTTCTGCCCTGGCGTTATTCGCCGCCATCATCTGGGGGGTATGCCTGGTCATTATCAAGTCGCTGGGCCGCACGGAATCGAGCCTCACCATCACGGCTTACATGTCGCTGATCATGGCGCCGTTGTCGCTGGTGCCGGCGCTATTCGTATGGCAAATGCCGACGGGGGAACAGTTCATCTGGCTGATCGCCATCGGCGTTTTCGGCGGCACCGGCCAGATGGCCATGGCCGAGGCGCTGCGCATCGGCGAAACCCACGTCGTCATGCCCATCGACTTCTCTCGCCTGATCTGGGTTTCGGCGATTGCCTATTTTGCCTTCGCCGAAGTGCCGGGGCTTTACACCTGGATCGGCGGCGCCATGATCTTCGCCGCCACCGCCTTCATCGCCTGGCGGGAACGGGCGCTGAGGAATGCGACGTAAAATTTCAAGCTTATTCTTCCAGACAATCCGCCCCGTCGCGGAGCACCAGACGCGCCTGATAATGGAATGAGGCGTTCAAGGGTTCGGGCTTGAGCCGGTAGTCGTGGGCCTGCTTGCCGGCATCTTGCGGCAACGGCTTGATCTCGCCCGCCGCCATGGCCAATAGCTGCAAGCGCGCGGCGCGTTCGATGAACAACGCCCGGATCGCCGTTTCCTCGACCGTCGGCGACGCCGCCAGCTGGCCGTGGTGAGCCAGCAGGATCGAGTTGCTATCGCCGAGCGCGTTCGAGATGATCTCCCCTTCCTCGTCGCCGATGGGCGGGCCCGGCCATTTATCGAGCCAGGCGCAATCGCCAAAGAACATCGCCGTGTCCATGTGCGACGGCTCAAGCGGCACGCCGATCATCGATAACGCCGAACAATAGGGCGGGTGCGTGTGGACGATGCAGTTGACGTCGGGCCTGGCCCGGTAAATCCAAAGGTGAAAGCGATTGGACGGATTGGCCATGCCGTCGCCCTCGATAACGTTCAGGTCATCATCGACCAGCAAAAAATCACAGGCGCGGATTTCCTCGAGCCCCAGACCGAAACGCGCCGTCCACATGGTGCCGGGGGCATCGCCGCGGGCCGTGATCTGGCCGGCCAGCGCCGAGCCGTGTTCTTCGGCGGCCAGCATGCGCGCCGTCAGGGCAAGCTTTTGCCTGAGGCTCCAGTCGGGCACCGGCAGATGTTCCCTCATCTCGACCGTCGCGCGTTTGTCGAAATGGGCTTTCGATTTATGCTCGCTTTTTGGCACCTTATTTCCCCCACCTTATCGTCATAAAAAGTTCACAATCATCTTTTTTAATCCTATGTAAGGTATCGCGCCTTTCCTCATGTTGGGACTTTAAATGAAATTATACACGTTCTTTCAATCCGGCTCGGCCTATCGGGCCAGAATCGCCTTGGCGCTAAAAGCCATCGATTACGAACCCGTCTATGTGGTTATTAAGCGCGGCGAAGGTGACCTGCATGAACCCGAGTATCTTAAACTTAACCCATCGGCGGTGGTGCCGACGCTGATCGACGGCGATCATGTCCTCAACCAGACCATCCCGATCATGGAATACCTGGAAGAAAAGCACCCTAGCCCGGCGCTGTTACCGAAAGACGCCGCCGGGCGCGCCCGGGTGCGGGCCATGGCGCAGATCATGGTCAGCGACACCCATCCCTTAGGCACGGCCCGGGTTATCGATTACCTGGATGAAACGCTGGGCTTGGAGAAAGAGATCCAGGACGCGTGGATGGATTTCTGGAATCGGCGCGGCTTCCGGGCGCTGGAAAAAATGCTGAGCGACGGAACGACCCCCGGCCAGCACTGCCACGGCAACGAGCCGACCATGGCCGACATCTGCCTGGCCGCGCAATTTTTCGTCACCCATAAATTCAACGTCGACCTGTCCGACTGCCCCCAGGTTAACCGGGTCTACGAGAACTGCATGAAACTTCCGGCGTTCAGCGACACGCATCCCTCAAAACAGCCGGACAATCCGGCTAATAAATAATTTTCCGGCAAAACAAAACCCCCCGGTTTCCCGGGGGGTTTGATGGTGGGCACGACTGGGATTGAACCAGTGACCCCC
>JABMOY010000010.1 GCA_013203955.1 Rhodospirillales bacterium
CTTCTTGAGCGCCCGTCATGTCGGTCCGATACCTAAAAACTTTAGTCGCCATCGCAGAACACGGCACCTTTGCCGCAGCTGCAAACATCACGGGCGTGACATCGTCGGCCGTCAGCATGCAGATGAAAACGCTCGAGGGTGGCGTGTCGATCGTTCCGGACCGATGTGTTGCGTCG
Source organism: Rhodospirillales bacterium (assembly GCA_013203955.1). GTDB lineage: Bacteria > Pseudomonadota > Alphaproteobacteria > Rhodospirillales > Casp-alpha2 > Casp-alpha2. The sequence goes on from JABMOY010000010.1 coordinate 177, forward strand.
ATCGAGGATCCACCGCTCAAGCGTATCCCATTCGGCACCCCGCCTATCCAAACCATGATCGGCATCATATATCCGCATGATAGCTCCATGGAACGCCATATCCAGGCCCTGATCGCGAAGCTCCAGGACCTCGGCAGTCTGCAGAAAGGCATCTGAACGTACTGCGGAGGATATGGAGCGCTAATCGACCCGGCCTGCCGGCATTCCACCCTTTATCGTTTTAATTTATCATAAATTTTTCTGTCTTAATACTTAAGTTTTATGAGTTTTTCATAAGATATTTTTTCCATTAAGTTCGCGAATACGGGCTTCAGTTCACCGAGCGTTCGTCGCGTTCGGTGATTGTGAACCCAAAAGAGAACAAAGAACCAGGAGGCAAAATGCCATCACCAGATTTTCTTGTTCACCATGCCGCCGACACAGTGGGTGTCGTCGTCGTCGAGAACATCGTCGCGGGTCAGAAAGTTACCGGCTGGATTATGGAGAACAACAAGACCATCAAGGTTAAGTGCCTCGACACCATCCCCATCGGCCACAAGATTGCCTTGGCGCCGATGAGCAAAGGCGACACGGTCCTCAAATACGGACACGACATCGGCAAAGTCGTCGGCGACATTGTTAAAGGTGCTCATGTGCACACCCAAAATCTAAAGACGAAACGGTGGTAGCCATGGTTGGAAAAGCAAAAAACATCCGTATCCGGCGTTCCCGGCCCACGAAACCGACATTCCAAGGCTGGCGGCGCGAGAACGGCCGCGTCGGGGTCCGCAACCATGTCATCATTTTGCCGTTGGACGACCTTTCCAACGCTGCATCCGAGGCCGTCGCCAATAACATCAAGGGCACCATGGCGATCCCCCATTCCTATGGTCGACTACAATTCGGTGAAGACCTGGAATTGCACTTTCGTACGCTTATCGGCACCGGCGCCAATCCCAACGTTGCCGCAGTGATCGTCATCGGCATCGAGCCGGATTGGACCGGCCGCGTCGTGAAAGGGATTGCCAAGACCGGCAAGCCCGTGATCGGCTTCGCTATCGAGAAGCACGGCGACATCCAGACCATCGCCGATGCCAGCCGCAAGGCCAAGGAATACCTGCAATGGGCGTCCGAACTGCAGCGCGAAAAATGTCAGGTCAAAGACCTGTGGGTGTCCGTGAAATGCGGCGAGTCCGACACCACTTCCGGGTTGGCGTCGAACCCAACCGTCGGCAATTTCATCGACAAATTCGACTCTTGGGGCGCGACCACGTGTTTTGGCGAAACGTCGGAAATCACCGGCGCCGAGTTGAATTGCGCGGCGCGCGGCAAAACTAAGGAAATCGGTCAAAAATTTCTCGATACCTGGCAGGCCTACATGGACGAGGTTATCGAGCCCTTCAAGACAGACGACCTTTCCGATTCGCAACCGACCAAGGGAAATATCGAAGGCGGGCTGACGACCATTGAGGAAAAGGCCTTTGGAAATCTTGAGAAGATCGGCAAGAAGGCCTGCTACATTGACATCCTGGAGCCCGCCGAGACGCCGAAGAAGGGGCCGGGCTTATATTTTATGGACACCTCTTCGGCGGCAGCGGAATGCGTGACGCTTCAAGCCGCAGCCGGTTTCGTCGTCCATCTGTTTCCCACCGGACAAGGAAATATCATCGGCAACCCCATCGAACCGGTGATCAAGCTTTCCGCCAATCCACGCACCATTCGCACCATGGGTGAGCACGTGGATTTGGACGTCACGGGAATCTTGCGCCGGGAAATGACCCTCGACAAAGCGGGAGATGCCCTGATCGATATCACCATACGAACCTGCAACGGCCGCCTGACGGCGGCCGAAGCGCTGGGCCATAGGGAGTTCGTGCTGACGAAACTCTACCGAAGCGCATAAGGGCGACTTAATCGAATAACAATGGGGCGCTGGAGTATGGCAAGCGAACAGATTCTGGAGGTTCAAGTTTGGCGTGGCGACGAAATGGGCAAACACGCGTCCTACCAAGTACCTCGCGCTGAGAATCAGACCGTTCTTGATGTCGTCACCTACATTCAACGCAAGATTGATCCAACACTCACCTACCGCTTCTCGTGCCGGGTCGGTATGTGCGGGTCGTGCGCCATGACGGTTAATGGGGTGCCCCGCTGGACCTGTCGGACCCACGTTAGCCGGGTCGCCGATGAAGGAAGGCTACGGATTGAGCCTCTCCGCAACCTTCCCATCGTTAAGGACCTGAGTGTCGAAATGACCCCTTTTTTCGAGAAGCAAAAGCGGGTTGGCGTGGCTTTCCAGCCCAGCGCTAACCGGAAAACGGATTTTGCCGTGATCAACCCGCAGTCTCAAAAGCGCCGCGCCGCAGATGCGGCCATAGAATGTATCGGCTGCGCCGTGTGTTTTGCGTCTTGTGACGTGGTGACGTGGAACCCGGAATACGCCGGCCCAGCGGCGTTGAACCGGGTCTGGACGCTCATCAATGATGTTCGCGATTCGGGTGGGACGGAGCGATTGGCCGCCATCGCCGGTGACGCAGGGTGCCACGCCTGCCATTCGCACCAAAGCTGCACGGAACGGTGTCCCAAGCATCTGGCACCTACCGCTTCCATCGCCGGCCTCAAACGAGCCTGCGCTTCGACGACAATCAGAGGCAAGCTATGAGCGCCCCTGTCACCCAGACTCGCCTTTGGCTGGTGCAGCGACTGAGCGGCGCGTTTCTCGCCGCCGCTGTCGCCGTCCATCTTGTAACCATGATCTACGCTATGAAGGAAGGCTTGAGCGCGGCGGAAATTCTTTCCCGTACCCAGGGGAATTTGGGTTGGTTTGTTTTTTATAGCATGTTTGTAACCGCTGCGGCCTTGCATGCCCCTATCGGCCTGCGCACCGTCCTTACCGAAGTTCTGCCTAAATCATGGCGTGGTATCGACGGCGCAGTTTCAGTGTTCGGCTTGATCCTGCTGGTGACCGGACTGCGCGCCGTATTCGGCCTTTATGCGCCGGGTGGATTGTGATGCGCCCCTACACCCCGAAAACGCGCGGCCACCCTTTGTATTGGGCTTCCGTGATCCATCGCGCCTCGGGCGTGCTGCTGGCTCTTTTTCTGCCGGTTCATTTTTATGTCCTGTCGCTGGCTGTGAATAAGGCATCAGCCTTTGATGAATTCACTGCCTGGGCCGAGGCGCCTCTGGTCAAGGCCGCCGAGTTCGGACTGGTATTCTTACTTGCCATCCATTTGACGGGCGGCCTGAGGGTGCTCTCCATAGAATTCCTAGCGTGGCGCAACTGGCAAAAAAATGCCGCCGCCATCTCCGCCGGCCTCAGCTTTCTCATCGGCCTTGCATTCTTGCTCAACGTGGTTTGAAGGATTTAGAGCTCATGAAAATTGAAATGGAGGCGGTCGAAGAGGCCGCGAAACTACTCTACATCCAATCCTTGAAGGTGCTTCCCGACGACATCAAGGAGGGTTTCCAACGCCTGGAAATGACGGAAACCAATGCAACGGCGAAAGCAATCATCAAGACCATGATCGAGAACATCTCCGTCGCTGAGAAAGAAAACAATTTGCTCTGTCAGGACACCGGCATCCCTATCTATGACATATCCATCGGAAGAAATGTCGACATCGACGGCTATGCCTTGAAAGAAGCCATCGCCAGAGGCTGTGAACGAGCCACTAAGGAGCACCCGCTTCGTTCATCCGTTGTTCACCCAATCACCCGCAAGAACGAACACACCTCATGCGGTCGGCGGGTGCCGGTCATCAATATCGATTTTTCTGAAATCCCTGACGAAATGCGAATCAAATGCGTGCCCAAGGGCAGCGGGTCGGAAAACGGCTCATTCCTGAAGATGTGCATCCCCGCAGAGGGTATGGACGGAATCAAAACCTTCGTCATTGATCGCGTGCTGGAAGCTGGTGGCAAGGTTTGCCCGCCAACCATAGTAGGTGTCGGGGTCGGGGGTACATCCGATCTCTGCATGCATTTGGCGAAAATAGCGGCGACTCGGCCCCTTGGATCTGTGTGTGATGACCCGGAGGGAGCCGCGCTAGAACAGGCGCTGAGCACGGCCGTCAACAGTTTAGGCATAGGCCCTCAAGGCCTGGGAGGGGATTCCACTGCTTTTGCCGTCCATGTGGAGACGGCCGCCACCCACATCACCATGAACCCGGTTGCCGTCAACATCCAATGCCATTCCGCCAGACGCGCCACCATGACATTCACACCGAAGGGTTTGGAGGTGGGGTTCTGATGGATTATGTGCTGACACCGCCCTGCTCGGAAGAAGAAATTCGCGTTTTGCGCGCCGGCGACAGGGTAACCCTGCAAGAGACCCTTTTTGGCATCCGCGACGCGACCCAGATACATATGTTTGATCATGGCCGCAAGACCAAGTTCGACCTGACTGGCCATGCGGTTATCCATACGGCGCCCAATGTGCGCCAGGTTGAGCCTTCCAATTCCTGCCCCGTGGGGTATGGACCCATTTGTATCGGAACGACGACTAGTGCCCGCATGGAACGCTTTACCCGCCCGCTGATGGAACATTGCGGAGTCCGCATGATCATCGGCAAGGGCGGGTTGCTTGAAGAATCGGCCCGGGCGTTCCAGGACCTGGGCGGAGTTTATCTGGCTATCGTCGGCGGCGCGGCGGCGCTTGAGACCACCTGGATACAGCGTATTGTTGATGTCGATCTTGACGACTTGAACCCGGAAAGCCTTTGGCAGTTCGAAATCAAAAATTTCGGGCCACTGCTGGTCGGTATGGACAGCCATGGTGAAAGCCTGTTCGAACAGGTGCGTGCAGACTCAGCGGCACGCCGGGACGCGGCTTTGCATTCGTTGGGGGTCTCAGATTGAAACGCCTCAAGACCGATATACTGATACTGGGAAGTGGTGGCGCCGGCTTGTTCGCGGCCCTTCATGCTCAGGCCCCCGATGGTGAAGAAGACATGGAAACGCTTCGGCAACGCTTAAACGAGACCATGTGGGAAAACGCGGGCATCGTCCGTGATGCCATCGGTCTCGAGCGAGCCGCTGATCACCTTTACTCCCGCCCAAGATCTTCGTAGCGGCAACGAGGCCGCCGACATCTCTGATTTAATCTATTCAGAAAATCTTGAGCGTAGGGGTCATGAGGCGCGATAAGCGGGGCAACCTGGATGTCCTAATTCCAACCGATCACGGCGATCTCCATCCGGTTCGTAATGTCTCATTCGAAGTAGAACTGGGAAAAACCTTATCGATCGTCGGCGAATCGGGATCTGGCAAGTCAATGACCGTTTTGGCGCTAATGGATTTGCTGCCCAAGAATGCTCAGCGTTCCGCGACCGAGTTAACCTTCGACGGGCTAGATGTAATGAACCCAAAAAAAATAAAGGGGATTCGGGGCGACCGTATTGGAATGATTTTTCAAGACCCTATGACGTCATTAAACCCTGTTTATACAGTCGGAACACAACTTACCGAAGTTTACCTCAGGCACCGCCGTGCCAACAGGGCAGAGGCTCGTGAAAGAGCCTTGTTCCTTCTTGAAAAAGTACAGATCGATAACCCACCGTTGCGCTTTGAACAGTATCCTCATCATCTTTCCGGTGGCATCCGGCAACGAGTGATGATTGCCATGGCCCTAATGTGCGATC
>JABMOY010000106.1 GCA_013203955.1 Rhodospirillales bacterium
GGACATGAGCTCGCCCAAGGATGCCAGCAACATGTTGGCGACGCCCATGGTGCAGTCCTTCGTCGAGCGCATGAAGGCGGCGGCCCAGGCCAAGGGCGGGCATCTGTCGGTGGCCGATCTCGAAGACATGCAGGCCGATTTCGACCGCCAGGCCGAGGCGCTGTCCGGGGCCCTGGAAAAATCCTTCGAGGTCTACGTCAAGGCCCGCGAGCGCTCGGTCTGGGACCAGCAGCGCGACTTCCCCTTCGACCGGCTGATGGTCAGCAAGTTCTCGCGGCTGTTCAAGGACGGCGAGGCCTTGAGCGCCGACGATCTCTGCCGGCGCATGCTGCCCGGATTTTTCGTCGCCCTGGGCATGATGCTGGGCCCGGAAATCGTCGAGGAAAACCAGAGCAAGCTGCGCGCCGTCGTCGAGCGCATCCAGGGCGAGGGCAAAAGCGTCTTCAGCTGGGACGCCGTCTATGCCGACCAGACGTCGAAGAATATTTCGCTGGCCGCCGAAGTCGCCATCGCCCGGCATTTCGATGAATTCGAGAAACGCTCCGAATGGTTCATCAACATCGTCAACGGCCACCTGGCCCCGCCCCCATCCGGCGCTCACCCCAACGTCGCCCACTGGCAGCTCAACCAAAGCGGCTTCCGGAAATTTTTAGGCGGGCTGATGACCGACCTGCGCGCCCAGTTGGAGTCCGATGCCGGCAAGATGGCGATCACCAAACGCTACGGCGCCGAGGCCTGCGCCGACCTCTACGATATCCTGGCGCTCGTCGAATAGGCCCTAGACCCTTTTCCGATCAATTCGAATCGGCATTCAATCAGCAGCCTCACCCTGAGCACTTGTCGAAGGGAAGGCCGCCCGCCCCTGATGTTTCGACTGGCTCAGCATGAGGGTTGGGGGCGGTTTCCGATCAATTCGAATCGGTATTCAATCAGCAGCCTCACCCTGAGCACTTGTCGAAGGGGAGACCGCCCGCCCCCCATGCTTCGACTGGCTCAGCATGAGGGGTGGGGACGGTGGTCGGTTTTGATCGGAAACCGCCCTAGCCGGCGGCTGGTTTAGAAGCCTTATTGTTGCCCCGGCCGTTTTGCTTATCGCGCCCGTCTTTTAAAATTTCCGCCAACAGGAACGCCAGCTCCAACGCCTGCTTGGCGTTCAGCCGGGGGTCGCAATGGGTGTGATAGCGGGCCGACAAATTGGCCTCGGTAATGGCCTGGGCGCCGCCGGTGCATTCGGTGACGTCCTGGCCGGTCATCTCGAAATGGACGCCGCCGGCGTGCGTGCCTTCGGCCCGATGGACATCGAAAAAACCCTGAACCTCGGCCAGGATGCGCTCGACCGGGCGTGTTTTATAGCCGTTCGATGCTTTCTGCGTGTTGCCGTGCATCGGGTCGCAGACCCAGACAACGGTTTTGCCTTCGCGCGCGACGGCCTGGACCAACGGCGGCAAAAATTCCTCGACCTTGTCGGCGCCCATGCGGGCAATAATGGTCAGGCGCCCGGCGATGTTGTCGGGGTTCAATGTGTCGATCAATTTAAGCATCTCGTCGGTCTTCGTCGTCGGCCCCGCCTTAACCGCCACCGGGTTTGAGATCCCGCGCATGAACTCGACGTGCGCGCCCTCCAATTGCCGGGTGCGGTCGCCGATCCACAACAGATGCGCCGACGTGTCGTACCAATCGCCGGATGTCGAATCGACGCGGGTCATCGCCTGCTCATAGGTCAGCATCAGCGCCTCGTGCGAGGTGAAAAAATCGGTCTCGCGGATCTGCGGCGCCGTCTCCGCCGTCAGCCCGCACGCCGCCATGAACGAAAGCGCCTCGTCCAACCGGTCGGCCAAGTCGCGGTAGCGTTCGCCCAAGGCACTGTCCTCGACGAAGCCCAAATTCCACTGATGCACTTTGTTCAAGTCCGCATAACCGCCCTGCGAAAACGCCCGCAACAAATTCAGCGTCGACGCCGATTGGTTATAGCCCTGCAGCAATCGGGCCGGGTCGGGGACGCGGGCTTGTTCGGTGAACTCGATGCCGTTGACCATGTCGCCGCGATAGCTGGGTAAGGTGACGCCGTCGATGGTTTCGGTGTCTTCCGAGCGCGGCTTGACGAATTGCCCGGCCATGCGCCCGACCTTGACCACCGGCAGGGTGGCGCCGAAGGTCAGGACCACGGCCATCTGCAAAAGCACGCGGAAGGTGTCGCGGATATTGTCGGGGTGGAACTCGGCGAAGCTCTCGGCGCAATCGCCGCCCTGCAGCAAAAACGCCTCGCCGTTGGCGACGCGGCCCAAGGCGCGGGTCAGGTTGCGGGCCTCGCCGGCGAAGACCAGCGGCGGCATGCGTTTAAGCTCGGCTTCGACGGCCGCCAGCGCGCCGGCGTCCGGGTATGCCGGTACCTGTAAAATCGGTTTGCCGCGCCAGCTGTCGGGCGCCCATTTTTTAGCCATGACGTCGTACTCTTTGTTCAATGTCCCAGGATATTGTGAGCCCATATACGCTGGCGGGGCGGAAATTTCCACCACCTTGGTGATTTAAAGTCGGCGCCCGGTCGTCAACAGGTCGTCCGGCGGTCGTCAACAGGTCGTCAACAGGTCGTCGGGCGGTCGTCATTGGGTCGTCCATAGGTCGTCGATAAGTCGTCATTTCCGCCGCCCGCTTGTCGCACAAGGTATTGGTTTTATTGAACCTTGCCCCGAAACAACGGCCGCAAAGTCGTCATCCTTGCCCGCCGAAGCTTTAGCGAAGGTGGGTTGTTGCTTGCCAGCTCTTTTGCGGGGCGGCGCGATGTGCCCGGCCAGGCGCCCCTGCAGCTCGACGCAGCGCGCCGCGGCGTGGAATTTGTAGTCGGACAGGGCGCGTTGATAAACCGCTTCCAGTTTGCCCATCAACACCGCCGCATCCTGGCAGCCGACCACGGCCATGGCGCTGCGGATTTCGGCGATGCGGGCCCGGATGCGCGGCTGGCGGGCCAACCGGTAGCCCTGGTTCTTGGCCCACTGGTGCTCGTAGCCGGCATGGACGGCGGCGTCGGAGGCGTTGCCGCCGAGGACGAAATACTGGCAGAAGGCTTCGTGGCGCGACCGGAGTGGTTTCCCGGTAGCGGCCCCGCCCAATGTGGCTTTTTCGAAGGCAGGCCCGCCTGCCGTAGCTTTAGCGAAGGTAGGGGGATTGTCTGGTTTCATGATGTATAATTCCTATCTTTATAGTTGATAGGGAATAAGATCATATTTTGGCGGGGCTGTCAAGAACAAAGGAAGAACTTGTTTAGAGGTAGTGGTAATTTAACTTTTTCAGATTTATTTTTGTAATTCACCAGGCTTGATTTGGTGACTCCACGCAGAGTAAAAGCATTTTAGGGGAATAATCTCTTATGGCCTATAAGCCACTTCATGACACTCATGCAATAGAACGGGTGAGCTTTGCTCTTGGACTTGAGCGCGAGTTGTCTGAGCGGGAGATACGTGCTCTTGGGGAAGGCCATAAAGGTTTTGGCCTTGACTTCGGTCGGGCAGAATTCCTTGAAGGGGTTCAGATGAAAGTTAGCTCCCCTGGGGGAGGGGAGCAACCTGCGGCAAATGTGGATCGTTCAATTCTTGGGGGTGTTCGTTTGAAAACCTATCGTCGTGACGGCAGCGTCGAATGGGAAATGGCGACAGGAAAAGCCATTGATGCCGCTACAATCGCTGTTAATTGTTCATCATATACGCGCTGGGGAGCCATCTGGGGAAAAGCTCGAGACATCCTGGCTGCAACACTAAAGGCTATCGGAGAGCCCGGCATTAAATGGGCAGGTTTAGAGTATCAAGACGTTTTTATATGGGAGGGCGAAGATTCAGATTGGAGGGCAGACCATTTATTCAATCTGGATAGTTCATTGCTATCGAAAGCAGTGCTTGAAAGGGGCCCGATCTGGCATACACATCACGGATGGTTTAGTGAAAAAGGCCTTTCCACCCCCGGCCACCGGCTAGAACTTTTGAATGTTGATTCTAACCGCCGAGAAGGTCAACTCAAAGTGCAAATTATATCGCGTTTTACACATTATTTTCGAGAAGTCCTTGGAGTAAACCATATTGTCGAAGATGATGGCAAAGTTGCTATCGCAATGGAACAAATGCATGAGGCGGACAAAGACTTGCTAGGTAAGCTTTTAACCCCAGAGATTATTGAAACGATCTATCTACATGCGGAGGTCGAATAATGCCTTTTCCCGCTATGGACGATACACAGCATCTTGTCGATTTGGCCCTTAAAAATTTAAAGCCATTAATAGGGGGGGGGTCATCCGCAACAGATATAAATCAATATGATGAAGATAATGATTTCAATGAGCATCCTCGCTACTGGGGTCGATTGGATTTTTTTAACGATGATAATGAAAGCAACGTAGCAACACGACCGGTTCAGCTTGTCGCTGGTAATGATTGGGTAATGGTGGATGATCCGCTTTTAACTTCCCATGAAGGTATCATCTTTAATCCTAGGAGCGCCGTCGTCGTCGATGATTTTATCGTGTGCACTCATAGATTTGTTGCGCGACCTCCTGCACTTCCCCCAACCGAGCGTATTAAAGCTAAGCAAAGTGACGCTTGGTCTAACATTGCAGATCGTATTACTAGTTACCGTAATCTTGAGCCTGATTGGGATGGTTATGATGGGCATGCCCCAAACGCACAGGCAATATCAGATGCCCTTCATTTTCTTAACCTTCTCCCGAGTGCCATGCCTCCGCCAGTGCCTGGAGTCGCTGGCGATGGTGAAGTTGGCTTTCATTGGAGGCTAGAAACAATTTATGTCGAAGTAAGTTTTTATGGGGACGAAAAAATTATCTACCACGCCAGCAAAGGTGACAAAATTCTTTGTGCTGAGGACGAAGAATTCAGCAAAAAATCTCTTCCGCGAAAGCTTTTTGAACAAATTGCTCGTCTCCAGGGGGGGTGATGGCGGAGGCGGAGGGCGAGAATGGAGATTGTCCCCGTGAGCAATCTTCTCAAAGCAAGTTTTCGCCAGGTATCGTCAAAAATGACGAAATCGTTGTACGAACCTTATTTGAGCCAGAGCATGTAGATGAAGACGGTAATCTAAGTGCTAAATCACTAACACTGAAAGAATTGCAGAATACTGGCGCATCAGTTGATCGTCTTGATAAACAACACGGCACGAAATTCAATATCTTGGAACGTGCACACATAAGGATTGCTGGCAAAAAAAACCGAAATTGGGTTCTTCTTTCCAAAGTCTCTGCAAGTAATATTAGGCAGTTTTTAGACGAATCCGAACAACCAGTTTTCTGCATATTAGATACCGCCCTCAAGGAAAATTGTGCTCACGCTGACATTTTATTTCACTCCTTCGGAAATCTAGGCAATCGTGGCGTCTTGCAGGTTTGGCGTAACCGATTGGTGGAAGCAATGGAGACGATTCGTGTCGAACCTTCTATTAGATTCCTCTTAAGACCTACTCGACCTTATTTAGAATGGCTTGCGGCATTCTGGCGGCAAATTTGGGCAACCCTAGTGCCTCTCCAGGGCTTAAAAAGAAAATAGAAAAATACCTTAATTTGATAATTTTAAGTGCAGTCAATTTAGAATTTTACTGACCCTTAATCCCAATCCCAAAAAACATCATTCTAACCCCCCAGCCCCCAAACTCCTTGCTTCTCATACCATTTTATGCGACTATTACGGGTTACCAGAAGGTTTGCAACATCCAGAAAGGAGTTGTGTCATGACCGAAAGTACGCTGCTGGCCTCGCCACCGCTAACGGTAACCTCTCAGATTGTTCAGACGACAAGCCGGACCCTCGAGCAGGTTCGCGACACCGTTGCCAAGGCGCTGCTGGAGAGCAAAGACGAGAACGAGACCCCGGCCACCAAGCCGGTCAGCGAGTCGGCCACCCAGCCGACGGAACCATCGCTTAAGGACAGTGGGTTAAGCAAACAGACATCGGGTGAAGCCCCCGGCGTTGGCGCCGCCACCAACGACGACGCCGACGGCAAGGGCAACGCCCCGACCGTTCGTGGCGACCTCTTGGACGAAGTCGCTTAAGGAAGCCATCGCGCCCGCCGTTTCCTTGGATTACGCCCGAGCCCCCTCGCCGAGGGGGAGGCGGTTTGCCGTGGGCGTGTGCTTTCGAGGCGGCGACGGGAGAGGGGCGACGGGAGGAACGGAGGGGAGGAACGGAGCCATGGCCGGTGACGCGGCGGCAGACAGCATCATCTGGACGGACGACTTCCTGATCGGCATCGGCGAACTCGACTACGAGCACCGGGGCCTGATTGCCGAGATCAACGAATTGCACCTGGAGCTGCGCGGCCAAGCCGGCCAAGCGCGGATCGCCGACACCCTGGGGCGCATCTTCGCCCGCCTGCAGGCCCACTTCGCGCTCGAGGAGCACGTCATGGCGGAGCGCCATTACCCCCACTTCGACGAACACAAGGCCGAACACGACCGGCTCATCGACACATACACCGAGCACATGGTCAAGTTCCGCGACACCCCCAACCCCGGCGACCGCGACGCCCTGGAAACGGTGCTCCGGCAATGGATCGTCAATCACATCCTCAACAGCGACAAGAAAATGAGCCTGCTGGTCGCCAGCGGCGGCCCCTGATCCTGCGGCTTCCGGCGCCCGGCCCCGAACCCTGCGGCCGCCTTCCTTCGCCTGCCGAAGCAGGCTTCGCGAAGGCAGGTCCTCGCCTCTTGTTTTATCCCGGTCAGGCCTCCGGCCTTCCTCGCCTCTTGTATTTTATCCCGGTCAGGCCTGCGGCCTTCCTCGCCTCTTGGCCTCTTGGCCTAATCTTCCCGCTTTTCCCGCATCGTCACGAATTCTTCCGCCGCCGTCGGGTGGATGCCGATGGTGGCGTCGAACTGCGCCTTCGTCGCCCCGCATTTCAGCGCGATGGCGAGGCCCTGGATGATCTCCGGCGCGTCGAGGCCGACCATGTGACAGCCGAGCACGCGGTCGGTTTTTTGATCGACAACGATCTTCATCATCGTCTTCTCGTCGCGGCCGCTGAGCGTGTACTTCATCGGCGTGAAGCGCGAGACATAGACGTCGATGTCGGTTTGTGAACGCGCCTGCGCTTCGCTCAGCCCGACGCTGCCGATGGGCGGCTGGCTGAAGACGGCGGAGGCGATGTTGGCGTAGTCCATGGCCGTCGGCGTATCGCGGTAGACGGTGTTGATAAAAGCCTCGGCCTCGGCCAGGGCGACCGGCGTCAGGTTCAGGCGTTCGGTGACGTCGCCGATGGCGTAGATGTTGTCGACCGCCGTCTTCGAGAATTCATCGACCAGGATGGCGCCCTTATCATCGAGTTTGACGCCGGCTTCTTCGAGGCCCAGCCCGGATGTGTTGGGGCTGCGGCCGGTGGCGTACATGACCAGGTCGGCCTCCAACTCCTTGCCATAGGGAAAGCGCAGGGAAAAGCCGCCTTCACACTTCTCAATGGAACGCACCACGGTCTCGCGCATGATGTGGATGCCCTTTTTTTCCATTTCATGGGCCAGCACGTCGCGGGCGTCTTCATCGAAGCCGCGCAGGATTTGCGGGGCGCGGATGATCTCGGTGACGTCGGCGCCGAAGCCGTTAAAAATCCCGGCGAATTCAACGGCGATGTAGCCGCCGCCGACGATGGCGATGCGTTTCGGCAGCTCGGGCAGGTCCAAGGCCTCGTTAGACGTGATGGCGTGTTCGATGCCGGGGATGTCGGGCATTTTCGGCCAGCCGCCGGTGCAGACGAGGATGGTTTCCGCCGTCATGGCTTTGCCATCCACTTCGACCGTGTGGCTGTCGGCGAGTCTGCCGGTGCCGGTGATTTCCTCGACCCCGGCTTCGCGCAGGATGCGGTGATAGACGTCTTCCAGGCGGTCGAGTTCGGCTGCCTTGGCGGCGATCAGACGCGGCCAACTGAAATCCGGGCTGACGGCTTGCCAGCCGTAGCCGGCGGCGTCCTCGAAATCGTCGGCGAAGTGGCTGCCGATGACCAGCAGCTTCTTCGGCACGCAGCCGCGCATGACACAGGTGCCGCCGACGCGCAGGTTTTCGATGACGGCGCTGCGTTTGCCCAAGCCGGCGGCGCGGCGCGACGCGCGGACGCCGCCGGACCCGGCGCCGATGGTGATCAGGTCGTAATCGTATTTGGCCATGGGTGATATTTATCCCTTGGGCCGCGCCCCGGCAAGCTTAGCCAATTCGGCGGCGGCGCGCTCGATGACGCGCGCCCAGTCGTCCGGGTCGGTCTGGCGCACCAACCTGGCCGAGGCGTACCAGGGGCTGTCGTCGCCTTCCAGCATCCAGCAAGACAAGGGGCTGGTGTTCAACAGCACCCATACCGGCACGCCCAAGGCGCCGGCCATGTGGGCGGTGGTGTTGGAAATGCTGATGACCACATCCATTGCCGCAATCTGGGCGGCGAAGGCATCGAGGTCGGCCATCTGGTCGATGCCGGCGTCATGCAGGATCGAGGTTCCGGTGGCCTCGGTGGTTTCTTCGAAGGCTTGGCGCTCGGCCGCCCAATCGCCGTATTGCAGGTCGATCAGCGTGACGCCGGAAATACCCGCCAGCGGCGCCCAGTCCGTCAATGTCATCGACTTGCGCGGGCCCGAGCGTTCGTTGCCGCTGTGCCAGGCGATGCCGACGAGAAGGTTTCCCGAGGAGTCCTTATACTTCGCCCGCAGTGCGTCGCGCTTGGCTTCGTCGGGGCGAAGATAAGCCTCGCCGCCGGGGAAAGCGTCGGCGTCGGGGCGCAGGTATTGCGCCAGGCTGCCCGACGGCACCTGATAGTCGATGTCGCCATAGGCGGCGTCTTTGGCGATGCAGTTCGCTTCGGCGAACGAGCGCCGGTAAAGCGGCACCAGCCGGGCGTCGCTTTCGAGGATGACGTTGGCGCCGGCGGCGATCAGATCGGGGACAAGGCTGGCGAACATAACTTCGTCGCCGACGCCTTGTTCGCCCCAGACCAGGATGGTCTCGCCGCGCAAATCCTGGCCCAGCCATCGGCGTTCGGCGAAAAACCGTTCGCGCTTTTCGGCCTGCAAGCGCCATTCATATTCGGCCCAGCCTTCCGACAGGTTGCCCTGTAACAGCAGCACCAGCCCCAAATCGTGGTGGGGCTGGGGGTAATCGGGCGCCAATTCGATGGCGCGGCGATAGGCGGCCTTGGCGTCGTCGAAGCGTTCCGTTTCGTGCAGCACGTTGCCCAGGTTACTGTGCGCGACGGCGTTGGCGGGGTTGATGGCGACGGCTTTGCGTTGGGCCGCTTCGGCGTCGGCCAAACGGCCCTGCATCTGCAGCATCGCGCCCAAATTGGTGAGCACGGCATCGTTGTCGGGATCGATCTCGAGGATTTTATTGAAGCTCCAGGCGGCGCCGTCGAGGTCGCCGGCCTGGCGCAGGATTTCGCCGATGCCGAGATGGCTCGGCACCTCGCCCGGGTCGATTTCCAGGGCCTGCGCGTAGGCGGCCAAGGCGTCGTCGGCGCGCCCGGCGGTCTGGTAGGCTTTGCCCAAATTATAGTGGCCGTCGGCGGCGTCGGGGTTGAGTGCGCAAGCGCGCTCCAAAAAAGGAATGGCGGCGGCGGTGTCGCCTTGGCTGGCGTAAAGCACGCCGAGGCCATGGGTCGCGCCGTAATGATCGGGGTTTTCCCGGTGAAAATCTTCCAGCACCTCTGCCGCTTTTTGCAAGTCGCCGGCCTGGAAATGCCGGCTGGCGGTCTGCATGGCGATGTCTGCCGGGGCGCCGCCCCGTTTGAGCTGGCGCTCCGCCTTTTCCTGGCGGCGGCGTTCTTTTCTGTTCAATTGCTTGCTCCCCTGGCGCCGACTAAGGCGGAGTATAAGCCGACGCCCCCCTTGAATCCATTGGGCGGACCCGTAACGCCGCCAGCGCCGCATCGACGCCAAAAGCCGCTGAATGCGGAGGTATGCCTTGTTTTTGGGGGATGGCGCTGAAAGCCCCTAAAGTACTTCTAAAACCCGGGCGTTTTTGCAACATTTTCCCGGAAGTGAGGGCAATCTTGTTATTTCCTTGGTGTTTCCTTGTTATTTCTGGGTGTTGCTGATTTAACACATTGTGGCGTTAAATCCTCAAAATAGTCATATTTAACTTCCCGCTAAGCCCGAAAACCGTAGACTGCATCTCGACAAGAGGTAGGAAAGCCTCAGGTCGGCCTTATTGGCCTAGAGGGGTTTTCCAACTTCTTATTTAAAGGGGTTACCCCAAAACAAAATTTGGTGAAGGAGAGACCAAAGTGAATATCAAAACAGTACTCAAATCCTCGGTTGCCGCTGCTGCGCTTATCGCCGTTGCTGCACCCTCCGCGAATGCCGGCGCTATCAATAACGGCAACAAGAACTCCATGACGATCTCGGGTAACGTTGCTAGAACCATGTATCACGTCGATGACGGAACACACAGCCAGACGTTCCTCACTGATGGTACGACCTCCCGGTCGCGTATCCGCTGGGTCGCCAAGGGCACGTTGAACGAAAACGTCACCGCCGGTGCGACGATCGAAATGGATGTCCCGCTTGCCGATGGTGCCGCCGGTTCCTCCTCATTGACCGACAATGGCGAAGTCGTCGCCGACACGGCTTGGGCCATTCGCCACCAGTATGTGTGGGTTGCTCACAAGAAATTGGGCACGATCAAGCTCGGTCATACCGATTCGGGCGGTAACGGCTCCGCTGAAAAGCGTTTCGCCAAAACCAGCCCGATCGACAACACCAGCCTCCAGCAGTTCGCTGGTTCCACCACGTTCGTTGATACCACCGGTGGCACGCCCAGCCGTAGCACGGTTGCGGTCGGCGTGGCGCTGACCAACTTTGACGGGCAGTCCCGTGACAGCGTTATCCGTTACGACACGCCGAGTTTCGCGGGTTTCGGGCTTGCGGGTTCGTTCTCGAATACGGGAACCACGGAATTTGCCCTCAAGTATAGCGGCAAATTCAGTAGCGTTTCGGTCTCCGCGGCGATTGCGCAATCGCAAACTTCCGCGAACAGCACGAGCGTTGACGGTGATACCTTCGGCAGCATCGGCTTGCTGCATGACAGCGGCTTTAACGTCGCTGCCGGTTATGCCGAGCGGAACTTCAACAGCACTGTGTCTTCTGATCGTTCCGACCCCAACTTCATGTTCTTTCAGGTTGGCTACAATGCCAAGATCTTCGGTGTCGGTGGGACGGCTTTCGCCATTACCTACCAAAACAACGATGATGTCGTCGCCGAAAACGACGATGCTACGGCTATCGGCGTCACCGCGGTTCAGTACTTCGATGCGATCGGCGCCAACGTCGGCGTAGCCTACCGGAACTACGATCTTGATCGTACGGGCAAGAACTACGACAGCATTGACGTGTTCGGTTTGCAGGCAGTCGTAAACTTCTAACGACGAATACTGCACAAGGCACTTGGAAGCCGGTTACGGCGGCCAAGGTCCTTTAAAAGACATTAACCGGGGCTCTTAGGAGCCCCGGTTTTTGTTTTGGGCGAACAGGCTTTTTCGCCATCGTTCCATGAGGGCGGTTTCCGACCAAAACGGGGCATAAGCCCACCCCTGATGTTTCGACAAGCCCACCCCTCATGTTTCGACAAGCCCACCCCTCATGTTTCGACAAGCCCACTCCTCATGTTGAGCTTGTCGAAACATCAGGGGTGGGCGGCCTCATCCTTCGACAAGCTCAGGATGAGGCTTCGACAAGCTCAGGATGAGGCTTCGACAAGCTCAGGATGAGGCTTCGACAAGCTCAGGATGAGGCTTCGACA
>JABMOY010000011.1 GCA_013203955.1 Rhodospirillales bacterium
ATATCCTCGCGTCCGGCCAACCAGGCCAGACGACGGTACAGCCCCATGCGAATGGTCAAATCCTCGACATAATGGTCGGGGATCATCACCGCCATGCCGACGGCAATGGTCGGGCTCCACTCGTCTTCACCGGTATGCCCGTCATCAAGGCCGCGGGCCTGGGCGACGGCTTCTTCCAGCATCTGTTGGTAAAGCTCGACCCCGACTTCGCGGATGTGGCCCGACTGCTCGCCGCCCAACAGGTTCCCGGCGCCGCGGATATCAAGGTCATGGCTGGCCAGCGAAAATCCGGCGCCAAGGGTATCCAGCGAATGCATGACTTCGAGACGCTTTTCCGCCGCCTTTGTCAGCATCCGCCCCGGCGGCAAGGTCAAATAGGCATAGGCGCGAATTTTCGACCGCCCGACCCGGCCTCGAAGCTGGTACAACTGCGCCAATCCATACATATCGGCCCGGTGAATGATGATGGTGTTGACCGACGGCAGATCGAGCCCCGATTCAATGATGTTGGTCGATACCAGGACATCGATGGCGCCGTCATAAAACCGCGTCATCACCTCTTCCAGTTCCGCCGGCGTCATCCGCCCGTGCGCCATCGCGGTCTTTACTTCCGGGATCAGCTCTTTCAACTCAGTCCTGACCTGGGCCAAATCCTTGACCCGCGGGCAGACCCAGAAGCTCTGCCCGCCGCGAAATTTCTCGCGCATGATGGCCTCGCGGATTACCACCGGATCATACGGCAACACAAATGTCCTGACGGCCAGCCGGTCGACCGGCGGCGTCGCGATCAGGCTCAACTCGCGCAGCCCCGTCAGCGCCTGTTGCAGGGTTCGGGGGATCGGCGTCGCCGTCAACGTCAGCACATGGACAGCGGATTTAAGATTTTTCAGTTGTTCCTTGGCGGCAACGCCGAAATGCTGTTCTTCGTCGATGACCAACAATCCCAATTCCCTGAACCGGATATCCTTGGCCAGCAAAGCATGCGTACCGATAACGATATCAACGGTGCCGTCCTCAAGCCCGGCTTTGACCGCATTCGCCTGTTTGAGCGTCACCATCCTGGAGATTTGTTCGATCCGCATGGGATAGCCTTTGAAGCGTTCCAGGAAGGTCAGGTAATGCTGGCGGCACAATAACGTCGTCGGCACAACAACGGCCACTTGGTGACCGTCCAGGGCGCAGGCGAAGGCGGCGCGCAAAGCAACCTCGGTTTTGCCGAAGCCGACATCGCCGCAGACCAGCCGATCCATGGGCCGCTCTTTGCCCAGATCGGCCAAGGTTTCTTCGATGGCACGGGCCTGATCGTCGGTTTCGACAAAGGCAAAACGGGCGGAAAATTCATCATAGAGTCCGTGCTCCATGGTAATCCGGGCGGCTTTTTTCAACTCCCTGGCAGCGGCAATGGCAATCAGTTCATCGGCCATATCGCGAACCCGGTCCTTGAGTTTCGATTTCCGGGCCTGCCATGCCGCCCCGCCAAGCCGGTCGAGCACGGCGCCGGCTTGTTCCGAGCCGTAGCGCGAAATGACTTCGATGTTTTCCACCGGCAAAAACAGCTTGGCGTCGCCGCCATAAATCAACCGCAGGCAGTCATGCGGCGCGCCCGCCACTTCGATGGCATGCAGCCCGTCAAATTGGCCGATGCCGTGGTCCATATGCACCACCAGATCGCCGGGATTGAGCACCGATGCCTCAGTGAGAAAGTTTTCCGCCCGGATCCGTGATTTGGCCGGGCGGCTCATGCGTTCGCCCAAGATGTCGGTTTCCGAAATAACCGCCAGACCGTCGGCCGTAAATCCCCGTTCAAATCCGGCCACCATCAGGCCGACCCCGCCTTTCAGTTCCCCGATACCCGACCATTGTTCCAGGGGCCTGAGGCTTAGCCCGTGTTCCTCCAACACCGACAGCAGACGGTCGCGCGACCCGTTGCTGAACGCGCTGATGACCACTTGCGCCCCGCCCGCTTTCAGTTCCCGGACGTGTTTGAGCACGGCGTCAAAAACATTGGCATCGGGCTGCACCCGAATGTCGGCAAAGTCATGCCCGGCCCG
>JABMOY010000107.1 GCA_013203955.1 Rhodospirillales bacterium
GATGTCGCCCTGGCCGCCGCAATTGACCTGGCAGCACGATGTCGTGATCTTGACCCGGTTGGGCATTTCCTCGCGGCCGAATTCTTCGTAGACCAAATCCATCAGCGACTTGACGACGCCCGACGCATCGGTGCCGGGAATATCGCAATGCAGCCAGCCTTGGGTATGGGAAATCATGGAAATCGAATTGCCGGTGCCGCCGACGGGGAACCCGTCCGCTTCCAGTTGTTCGATCAGCGGGGCAACCATTTCTTCTTTGCTGACCATGAATTCGAGGTTGGATCGCGTCGTGAACCGAACATGGCCTTCGGCGAATTCGTCGGCGATGTCGCACAGGCGGCGGATGGTATAGACGTCCATCTGGCGCTGGGTGCCGGCCTTGACGGTCCATAACTCGACGCCGTCATGGGTTACATGGTGCAAGACGCCCGGACGCGGGCGGTCGTGCCATTTCCAGTTTCCCCTGTTTTCCCGCATGATCGGGTGCATCAGCGGAATAGGATCCGGACAACCCGATTCGATCGGCGTGCGGTGGGCTTCATCCATTTTTGTTCTCCAGGGTTCTTAAATATAAAATCGTTGCTTATTCGGCGGCGGCAGCGGGGGCATCGGACTTGGCCTTTTGCCTTTGCTCCCATTTTTCGACCTCGTTATCCCAATCGTCGAGACGGACGTACGAGCTCGTGCGCGGGTGGCTGACCATGTTTGGATCGGCCTGGATGCCGATTTCCTCAAGGAAATTGACCAACCCGATACGCACGATCATTTCGCCGCAGCGTTCGTGTTCGAGCGCGTTGTCACCGAAGAATTCCATGACCGTTTCGCCCAACTCGACCAGTTTCTGGTAGTCCTCGTCGGTCTCCATTTTCATAAAGGGAACGATGACGGTGCCCATCAAGTCGCCGATCTTCAGTGCCCGCTTGCCACCGACCAGGATGGTGACGCCGCGCTCTTTGCCCGGCGACAGGGCCTTGGTCATGACGTTGATGCAATGCATGCACCTAACGCAGCTTCTGTTGTCGACATCCAGCGTGTCATCGTCGTTGAGGCTGAGCGCCCGTGTCGGGCACATATTGATGACTTGGTCGTTGACTTCCTTACGGCCCCGTTCGGCGACGATTTTTTTGACTTCTTCCTGGTCGACCTGCATGTCGTCCTTCCAGGTGCCGAGCACGGCGAAGTCGGAACGGTGCGTCGCGTTGACGCAGTCATTGGCGCAGCCGGAGAATTTAAACTTGAACTTATAGGGCAGCGACGGGCGGTGGATGGCGTCAACCAAATGGTTGAGAACCATGCGTTGCGCTTTCTGTTCATCGAAGCACGACTGCTCGCAGCGCGACGCGCCGACGCAGCTCATGGAGGTGCGAAGCGCCGGCCCCGCGCCGCCCATGTCGAAACCGATTTCATTCAGCGCGTCAAAAGCCTTTTGCACGTTTTCGGTGGTCGCACCCTGGAACATGATGTCGCCCGACTGCCCGTGGAAGGCGATCAGGCCGGAACCGTGTTCTTCCCAGATGTCGCACAAATCGCGAAGGGTCTTGGTGTCATAGTGCATGCCGGCGGGTGGTTGTACACGCAGCGTGTGAAATTCCGACGATTCGGGAAACTGGTCTGCGACGATCGAAAAACGCGGGATAACGCCGCCGCCATAACCGCGGACACCGACGGTGCCGCCTTTCCAATATCCCAAACGGTTTTCGTAGGAATGCTCCAACTGGCCCAGAAGGCTCTTCATCATCGGGGCGTATTGCTTGTCTTCGGATTCGGCCAAACGCTTGAGCCCGGTCACGAAACTCGGCCACGGGCCGCTTTCAAGCTGGTCGAGAAGGGGAGTCCTCGGCATCTTGCCTTTAGACTTGCCGTTCGTTTTTTTCGGTTTGGAAGCTTTTTTCTCAGTCATTGCCAGTATACCACCCTATCTATTGGCTGTGCCGTGCGCTAAATCCGAATGATCGGTTCCCCAAAACTGGATACCCTAGTCGGAGCAGCATCCTTAAATTCCATAACATTGAACAGATACACATTCAATGTAACGAATATGATTAACACATAACATCAAAAAAATACACATTCAATGTCGTGAATATGAATATAACGTATAAAAAAGCAACGCCCAACCCTGTTTTTTATGTGGTTTTTCACCGGGAATGTTAAAGCCTGTAATGGCGGCGCCGACTGAGGATTCCATGAATACCGAAAATTTCCCCACCACAATCTCCGCCGAAAGCCCCTTTAACTTGGACAACGGGGACGGCTATCGGCGCTGGCGCGATTGGAAGCTGGCCAACCGGCCGCGGTCGGTTTTGGATTTGCTGGTCGAAATAGCCGACCCTCTTAATATAAGTGCGGGCGAACGCCAGGCCGTTCTGGACAGGGTTCGGGCCTCGAACATGGCCATATACGTTTGCGCAAATAAGGACGCCCCGCCCGAGGCGGTGATGACCGCCATCGCCGGGAATTTCGGACTCCGAACTTTGGACAAGCACCTGTGCGCCGAAGGAGACGGCATTACGCCCCTGAGCGTTGAAGCGGAAGGCCAGCGGAAACGCTACATTCCTTACACCGACCGACCGATCAATTGGCACACCGACGGCTATTACAACGAGCCCCGCCACCGGGTCCGGGTCTTCATGATGCATTGTTGCAGCAAAGCTCTGGAAGGCGGCGAAAACGGGTTGATGGACCCGGAAATCGCTTACATTCGGATACGCGATGAAAACCCGGACTATATCGAAGCGCTTTGCCGGCCCGACGCCATGACCATTCCCGCCAATGAAGAGGACGGCCAGGAAATTCGCGGCCCCCAAACGGGGCCCGTGTTTTTCGCCGATCCCCGGGACGGTTCCTTGCAGATGCGCTACACGGCGCGGACCCGAAGCATTCTTTGGGCCGAAAATGACTCAACCACCGAGGCCGTTCAGGCCCTCGTCCGGGTCATGGCCGACGGAGTGGAAGATGTGTATCGCCATACCCTCGGTCCCGGCGAAGGGGTTTTGACCAATAACGTGCTTCATTGCCGGACCGGTTTTGTTGATGGCGATGGTCCCGGCAAAGGCCGTCTTATGTATAGGGCGCGGTTTTACGACCGGGTCTGATTGTTGAAAAAAAGGACATCTCCCATGAGCGACCAACCAACCGTCACCGACATTCGCGTTTTTCAGGCCCCTTGGAACAAGCAGGTAACGCTTCAGAACGTCGCCTATGAAGGGGGGATGTCGCTGCTTAGGGTGCGGATCAAGGAAGGGTCGCGGTTCACGGACTTAGAACTAGACCCCCAAACCGCCACCGATATCGCCGAGGCGGTATCCGGCTGGGCGGCGGGGCAAAGCGAAGGCTAGCGGCCCGTTTATCCCTGTTTATCCCTTTCCGCGGGGTAATCCAGGGGCCCACCGGCCTTGATCCAACCGTCAATGCCACCGCTCAGGCCGCAGGCATTGACCAGTCCCGCTTCCTGCATCTCCTTGAGGGCCAGTTGCGAGCGCTCGCCGTAGGCGCAATACAAAAGCAGCTCTTGGTCGGGGTTGGACGCAATCGCCGCCAACAAGCCCCCCGGCTTGATGTTGTCGCGTAGGTTTTGATAAGGCATATGCACGGAACCGGGGATAATGCCGTCCCGCACCCGTTCGCTTTCTTCCCGCAAATCGATGAACATGGTTTCCGAATACCCGACGCGTTCGATGGCGCGCTCGGGGGTTACGGAATGATCCGGGTCGGCGTCTTCCGCCGAATAGCCGATGACAAGATTAGCGGGAACGGAAATGTCCATTTTCTGGGGGTCGGGCAGATTTAGGCTGTCCATAATTTTGGCGTAATCGTCCGCCGAAGATACCTGTAGGCGCGGATTAAACGCTTTTTCCTCGCCAATGGTGCTGACGGTGTCGCCTTTGTAGTCGTGGCCGGGAAAAACCAGGGTGTCGTCTGGCAGTTTCAGGACTTTGTTGAACAGCGATTCGTAAGCATCAATCGAACTGCCGTTTTGGAAATCCGTGCGCCCGGTACCGCGGATCAACAATGTGTCGCCGGTGAAAATCCTGTCGGGTAATGCGAAACAATAAGAATCGTCCGTGTGGCCCGGGGTGTACATGGCTTTGAGTTCAATATTCTCGATCTCAATCGAATCGCCGTCATTGACCCGCATGGAAACCATGTCGACCTTGGACTCGCGGCCCATGACGGTGACGCAGCGGGTTGCGTCCCTGAGTTCCCCCAACCCGGTGATATGATCGGCGTGGACATGCGTGTCGATGGCTTTCAAAAGCTTGACGTCGAGTTCTTCCATAAGCTGAAGGTAGTGCCCCACCTTTTCGACAACGGGGTCGATGATCAGCGCTTCGCCGCTTCGGCGGCTCGCCAACAAATAGGTGTAAGTGAACGAAACACTATCGAACATTTGGCGAAAAATCATCGCATCCTCCGGCCCTCAAAGCATGCAAAAGATAATCCTTGGGGGCTTTCAAAGAGGATATGGACCGTTTTAGGCCAAGGTCAACAAGAAGGGGTCAAGGACCAGCGTCCCCAAACGCCGGCTCAGGTGGTGGCGGCGCGCTTCGGGGGCTTGTCCGAGGTAATGGGGGTATCGGATTCATTATCGGCGGAACAAATGATGTAAAGCGCCTTGATGATGTGCGCGGCTTCGTCACCGTTCAGGGAATAATAGATTGTCTGGGCCTGACGGCGGGTCTTGACCAATTCTCCGCGCCGTAGTTTGGCCAGATGCTGGGACAGGGCCGATTGTGAAAGGCCGATGAATTCTTCCAATTCGCCGACGCTTTTTTCACCGTTTACCAACTGACAAAGCACCATCAAACGGTGGCAGTTGCTCATCGCCTTAAGGATGGAACTGGCATGCTTGGCGTTTTGGCTGATCGACTTCAGATCGATTTTAATATTGTTTGAATAATCAAAACCCATGAGAAAAGACCAATCCTAAAAATTAAGGCCCGATTCGGCGTTTTTCGCGGAATTGTAACGCTTGAGACCCTGTAAGTTAAAGCCTATCGAAGGACTTGCAAAGGGGCCACGCACAATTTCGTGAGGAGCCTGTAAGACTTGAATTGGCCCGATTTCCGGGGTTTTTGCTATCATTCCGCCGGCGCCGCCTGTTTGCCGGTGACGCGCCCGGAAGGGGCCTTTTCCAGCGTTCCCGCGACCAGGGTCAACAGCGGCGGCACGATCGCCAACGTCAGGACCGCCGACAGCGACAGCCCGCCGACCACAACCGAACCCAGTCCTCGGTACAACTCCGATCCGGCGCCCGGGAACAGCACTAGCGGCAGCATCCCGAAGACACTGGTCAGGGTCGACATGAAGATCGGGCGGATACGGTTGCGGGTGGCCTCTAGAATCGCATCGGCGACCGCCATACCTTCCTCGTGTATGTGCACCAGCGTCTGGTGCACCAGCAGGATGGCATTGTTGACGACGATACCGATAAGGATGACGAAACCCAAAAGCGTCAGCATGTCCAGCGGCTGGAAAGTGAAAAGATTGACCAGCGCCAAGCCGATGACGCCACCGCCGGTTGCCAACGGCACCGACAGCATAATAATAAACGGATAGATGAAGCTTTCGAAAAGCACCGCCATGACCAGGTAAACGATGATCACGGCGATCACCAGATTGATCACCATGGCGTCCCAGGTCTGGCTCAGCTTGTCGGCGGTGCCGGTCAGGGTTAAATGCACCCCCTTGGGCATTCCCTCGGCGCGGAGCTTGCTGATGACGGTTTCATCGAGGGTTTCAAGCGCCGTTTCCAAGGGAACCTGTTCCTTCGGGCGGATTTCCAAAGTTACCGTCCTTTGCCGTTCCAGGTGCCTAATCTGCGTCGGCCCCGAGGTCACCTGGATATCGGCGAGGGAACTGAGCGGAACGATGGTTCCCGACTTTGTCACCACCGGCAGTTGGTTAATACCCTGGGTTTCGGTGATGTTGCGATGGTTGCCGCGGACCATCAGGTCCATGCGCTTGGAACCGACGGTGATCTCGGCGACGCGAAGCCCGTCGTTGAAGGCGTCGAGCGTATCGCCGAGTTCCTTGGCTGTGATCCCGTTGTCGGCCAGCTTAACCCGGTTGGGGATCACCCGAATCTCGGGCGCGCCCAGTTCCAGGCCCGGTTTGGGTTGGATTTGGGTTCCCTCGGAGCGGGGCATGGATTTGTCGATCAAGCCGACGGCTTTCAAGGACACGTCGAGCACGTCTTCCAGGTCCGGCCCGGAAACGTTCAATTCGATGGACCGGGAGCCGCCGATGCCGCGCCCGAAAAGCGAGCGCTGGGAAACCAGGCCGAAAGTCCCGGGCTCGCTGTAAACGGCTTTCTTTAGGACCGGGATCAATTCGCGAACCCGGGCAGGATCTTCGGCGGCGGCGCCTAGGAAGGTCCGTCCGCGCGAAGCGACGAAAAAGAACTGCTGCACCCTGGCCGGGCCACCGGCCGGCGCAACAGGGGGGCCATTTTCAGCCAGCAAAGGCATGATTTTCTTTTCGAAGTTGCCGGCGATTTTGGTCGTGGTGTCCAGGTTATAGCCGGGGGGCGGGACGATGACGCCGAAGATCAGGTTGCGGTTGCCGTCGGGCAGGTATTCAAGCTTCGGCAAAAGCACCACGGTGACCAGGGCGCCCGCGCCACAGAGCACGGCGACGACGGTAATTGAAAGCCGCCGGCTTTTGGTGACCCGGCGGGTGAAGGCCATGACGAATTCGACGAAAAGACTGGCGAGCCGGTCCAAAGGCCCCAAGGGCAATTTGGAAAGAAGTTTATCGAACCCTGTTTCCCCCCCTTGTCCCTTTTTGGCGGGGTCGCCTAACAGCTGGTTGGACAGGGCCGGGATCACGGTGACGGCGACAAGTAGCGACAGCATCACCGCCACCGATAAGGCCACCGCGATATCGCGGAAAAGCTGCCCGACCTCCAACTCCATGACCAGGATGGGAATGAACACCATGACCGTGGTCAGCGCCGAAACGAAAACCGCCGTCCACACCTCGCGCGCGCCCTTATAGGCGGCCTCGGCGGGGTTGGCCCCCATTTCCCGGTGCCGATAGATATTTTCCAGCACGACAATGGCGGCGTCGACGACCATACCGACGGCGAAGGCGATGCCGGCAAGCGAGATCACGTTCAACGACCGGCCCATCGCCGCCATGGCGACAAAAGCGCCGACGATGGATACCGGAATTCCCAACGACACCACCAGGGTCGCGCCGCCCGAGCGCAGGAACAGAAGCAATATCAATGCGGCCAGCGAGCCGCCGATGAAGATGTTCTGCTGCACCAGGTCGATCGACGAATCGATGTATGTTGTTTCGTCGTAAACCTGCCTAAATTTCAAGCCGGCATCGGGCAGTATCCTTTTGCTCATCTCATTCATTGCTCCACGGATGCCCTCCATCACTTCGATGACGTTGGAACCGGTTTCGCGGATGGCGTTGATGGCGAGGGCCGGCTGGCCGTTGAAGCGGATGGCCGCCGTTGATTCCTTGCTGACGAAATTGACGGCGGCAATGTCGCCGACGGTGACCCGCGCGATGGCGCCGGTCGCCAGATTGCGTTCGGACCGCAACACTACCTTGCGGACATCGTCGAGCTTGAAAAACTCGCCTTCCGTTCGGACAACATAGCGGCGTTTGCCTTCGTCGACGTCGCCGGCGGAAAGCGATGCATTGGCGCTGCGCAGGGTACCGACCACTTCGGTTACCGTCAGCCCGTATTTGGCCATGCGGTCGGGGTCGACGACGACTTCCATTTCACGAAGGGCGCCGCCGTAGACGTTGACCCGGGCGACGCCCTTGACCCTTTCCAGCCGGTCCTGAATGACGTCTTCGGCGAAATCGCCGAAGGTATGAATGGGCTTGTTGTTGCCGGGTTGGCGCAAAAGCACGATCCAGCTGATCGGGTTGTCGTCGCTGTTGGCGGTTTGGATGGAGGGCTCGTCCGCTTCGGCGGGGTAGCCGTCGACCCGATCCAAGCGGTTCGAGACCAGCAGCAGGGCTTCGCCCATATTGGTGCCGACGGCGAATTCAAGTTCAACCTGAGAGAGCCCGTCCTGGGACTCGCTGGTGATCTGTTCCAGCCCCCGGATGCCTTTCAGCACTTCTTCCTGTTTGTTGGTGATCTCGCGCTCGATCTCGGCGGGCGCTGCGCCCGGCCAAACGGTCTGCAGGCTGATCACCGGCTTGCGCACGTCGGGCGTCAACTGGATGGGGATCTGGGTCAACGCCAGAATGCCGAACATCAGCACCATCAGCACCGCGGCAATAACCGCTACCGGCCGGGCGATGGAAAGCCTGATCAGGTTCATTCGACTTTAGCCTTTGACTTTTCCTGAGCCAGCCGAGGAATCCCTCAGGGAGTCAGGCGGGGCCTGGAAAAGAATGTTTTGTCCGGGGACCAGTCTTTCGTTGCCGCGCACGACCACCAAATCGCCGGGGACCAACCCCGCCTTGACGATGAAACGGGTGCCGACGGCTTCGCCCAAGCGGACCGGCCGGATCATCGCCTTTCCGTCTTGGGCGACATAAACAAGAGTATTTCCCTTGCGGGAAAGGATGGCGTCCTTGTGGACGGTGACGACAATGCCGTTGCGCCCGGCGGGCAAGCTGAGGCTGACGCTCTGGTTACTGGCGATGCCGGAAAGGCCTTTCGGCAGTTCCGGCACGAAGCGGACGGTGAGGGTGCGTGTTTGCGTTTTTTCTTCCGGCACCACGGCGCGGACGCGGGCCGTAATCCGGGTGCCGTTATCAAGGACGGCGGGCACCTGAAGGCCGGCCAGAAGCCCGGCCGTGCGGCCGGCGGGAACATCGGCTTCGATCTCAAGGTGGGTATCGTTGACCAGGGTAACCACGGCCTCGCCGGTGTTGACGTAGGCGCCGACTTCGATGTGGCGCTTGGAGACGACGCCCGAATAGGGCGCCGTGACGACCGTGTAGGACAGGTTTGTTTTCGTCAAATTCATATTAGCCTTGGCGCTGGCCAGTCTGGCCACGGCTTCGGCGGCCTGGCTATAGGCGACGGCGACTTCCTGGCGCTTGTCGTCCAAGCGGGCCTGGGAAAAGGCGGCGGATTTGATCAGCCTTTGAATTCGCTCAAGTTCCTGGCGCCGAAGCTTGGTCATCGCCTTCTGGGTCTTGACGGCGGCGGCGTATTGCTCGACCTCGGCCTTTTGCAGTTCGTGCCGCCATTTCAAAAGGTCGTTGACCAAGACCGCGATGACATCGCCGGTTTTGACGCGGTCGCCGACTTCAACCAAAACTTCGCCGACGGGACCATTTGTTCGGGCGGCGACGACCCCGGTCTGGCGGGCAACGAACCGACCGATGACGGGAACCGTTTGTTTCAAGGGTTCCTGAATGACTTGATTGACGCCGACCTGGGCCGGCGGTTCACCCGGCGCCTGGTTTTGCGCGACCTTTTTGCCGTCCGCCTGGGAAGTTGGAATCACGAAAACACCGAGAGCCACGGCAAGGGCAACGAAGGAGCCCAGGAACACCCAGACAGGCGCCTTCAGGCGCCGCTTCAACTTTGTAGGGGATCGCTTAACCATGACAAGGATCTGTATCTTTCTTGAAAACCAAAAACTAGACTAGACGGTCCAGTCCAATTTAGGGTAGGATTACTTAAGACGCAACTATAATGATTGAATATTTTTGGTTTTTTTAAACGCCGGATTGAGCCGGGAAGGGTTTTGAAGATGGCTAAATCGGCGGTGAAAACGGCGGGGGACCTTAAAAAACAACCTTCGTCCGACCCCGGCCCGAAATGCCAGGCCATTGTCTGTGCCGCAGCCAAGGTCTTTCTGAATTTGGGCTTCGGCGCCGCCTCCATGGACTCCATCGCCGAGGAAGCCAAGGTTTCCAAGCAAACCGTCTACAGCCATTTCGGATCCAAAGAAGCGCTTTTTGAAGCGATCCTCGAAAATAAGTGTGATGAATTGTTGGCGCCTGTTACCCGTCCTTTGGTGCCGGGTCCGGATTACGCCGAAACCCTGAATGAAGTCGCACGGCGTTTTCTCGGCGCCGTCTTGGCCCCACCCAGCACCGCGCTGTTTCGAGTTATCGTCGGTGAAAGCGGCCGCTTCCCGGAACTTGCCCAGGCCTTTTATCGGGCCGGGCCCGAGACCGCCGTCAAAAGCCTTGCCGAGTACCTTTTGGAACTGGATAAGGCGGGGTTGTTGTCTATCCCCGACCCGAAGGCTTCGGCGCAACGTTTTTTTTCTTTGTTGCGGGGTGATTTTTATATGCGCCGGCTCCTGGATCTAGCCCCGCAGCCAACGCCTAAGGAAAACGAAGCCGTGGCCGCCGACGCGGTGTCGGCGTTTCTGTCCATTTACGGAAGTAAATAAACCGTCTGTGGATAAATCGGCATTGGCAAGCGCTGCCCATATCCCCCAAAATAGCCCCCGGTCTGCAAGCGCCTGGCGGAGTGTGTCGTGAATATTCAGAGACTAAGTCTGAAATCTAAAATCATTCTTATTTTTGTCTTGGCGCTGCCCGGCCTGACGCCGGCTTCGGCTGACATGGTCGGCCATGGCGGTATGGTCAGGGCGCTCGACGTGTCGCCCGACGGCAGCCAAGTCTTAACCGGCAGCTTCGATTTCACCGCCCGGCTTTGGGATTTCGGCGAGCAGACCGAAATCGGAGTTCTGGACGCTCACGCCGGTCCGGTCACCAATGTCGCCTTTCTTCCCGGCGGCGCCCGCGCCATGACCACCAGCGACGACAAAACGGCGATCCTTTGGGACCTAAAAACCATGAAACCCTTGAAACACTTCAAGGGCCACAGTCACAAAGTGATGGGTTTGGATATCGCCCCCCTCGGGAATCTTGCCGCCACCGGAAGCTGGGACAAGACGGTACGGCTTTGGGACCTTACGGCGGGCAAAGAAGCCCTGCTCATCAAGCATTCATCGCCGCTCAACGCGGTGGCGTTCGGGCTCGGCGGCATCGTCGTTGCCGGCGGCGGTCATGACGGTAAAATCCCAGTCTGGAACGCCAAGACTGGCCGCAAGATTGGAACCTTGGAAGGCCACGAGAGGGGCGTTACCGGCCTCAGCATATCGCCCGACGGGCGGCGGCTGCTGTCGGCCAGTATCGACAAGACCCTAAAGCTCTGGGACTTGGAAAAAATGACGGAATTGCCCTTCGATGGAAAACACGAGGGCCAAATCTTCGCCGCCGCCTTTTCGCCCGACGGCAAGACGGTGTTGTCGGCGGGGCGCTATGGCTTCCTTATTCAATGGAACCTAGCCGACGGCAAACCGATCAAGACTATTCGCGCCCACGACACGATGATCTGGGCGGTCGGGTTTTCGCCCGACGGTCGTTTCGCCTTGTCGGCGAGTTCCGACGAAAGTACCCGGGTCTGGCACTTGGAAAGCGGCGACCGCATCGGTTTGGCGGCAGAAGGCGATGACGAGCCGAAACCGTGGCTCAAAAGCGACCATCCGGGCGCGCCGCTGTTCAAGAAATGCGCCCGTTGTCATTCGCTTAAAGCTAACGGACGCCGCCGGTCGGGACCGCATTTATCCGGGCTTTTCGGGCGCCCGGCGGGCTCGGTCGAGGGCTATAATTATTCAAAGGCCCTGACCGGGGTCGATTTCCGGTGGGACGAGAAAACCCTGTTCCAATTATTCGACAAGGGGCCCGACATTTATTTGCCTGGTACGAAAATGCCTGTACAACGGGTTCCCAACGCCAAGCAGTTGATCCAGCTTGTCGAATACCTGAAAGAAATTACCCAAGCGCCGCAGGCAGAATAAGCTGCAATCGGCTGAATAAGGCCAGGGATTAAGGACCGCCCGCGATGACGACACTGCTCTACTCGCACCCCATTTGCATCGAGCACAATCCCGGCGACCACCATCCCGAATGTCCGGACCGCCTGCGTTCGGTCATGGCGGGGTTGGAGGACGACGATTTTTCGGCCCTCGAACGGCTCGAAGCGCCGGTCATCGACCTCAAGGAAATCGAGCAGGTCCACAAGCCGTTTTATATAGACGAAATCTTCAAAAACATGCCGAAGGAAGGGCGTGTCTTTTTGGACCCGGACACCACCATGTCGCCGCAATCGGGGGAAGCGTCGAGGCGTGCCGCCGGGGCTGTCTGCGATGCCGTTGATCAGGTCATGAAGGGCAAAGCTGAGAACGCTTTTTGCGCCGTGCGCCCGCCCGGCCATCACGCCGAATCGACCAAGGCCATGGGGTTTTGTTTGTTTAATTCCGTCGCCATCGGCGCCATGCACGGGCGTGCCACCCATGGATTGGACCGGGTTGCCGTCATCGACTTCGACGTTCATCACGGCAACGGCACTCAGCATACCTTCGAGCACGAACCGGGGCTGTTCTATGGCTCCAGCCACCAATGGCCGGCTTATCCCGGCACCGGTGCCGAGAGTGAAATCGGCGAATACGATAATATCTGCAATCTACAACTGGCGCCGGGCGATGGCTCGGCGGCGTTTCGCAAGGGGTACCAAGAAAAAATCCTGCCGGCGCTTCGCAAATTCAACCCCGATCTACTGCTGATTTCCGCCGGGTTCGACGCCCATGAGCAGGACCCGCTGGCGCAGATTTGCCTGCAGACCGAAGATTACGCCTGGGTCACCGCCGAGCTGATGGCAGTCGCCGAAGAATGTTGCGACGGCAAGGTCGTTTCCTTGCTGGAAGGCGGCTATAATCTGGTTGCGCTTCAGGAAAGCGTCCAGGCCCACGTCCGTACCTTGATGGGAAACCCATGAGCGACAGCAAGATTCCCGCCGACATTAAGAAACTCAGCTTTGAAGACGCGCTGGAGGAGTTGGAAGACATCGTTCGCGACCTTGAATCGGGCGAGGTGAAGCTTGACGAGGCCATCGACAGTTACGCCCGCGGCGCGCATTTGAAAAAGCATTGTCAGGCCAAGCTCAAGGAAGCCCAGATGAAGATCGATAAAATCGTTACCAGCCCCGATGGCACCATCGGGTCCGAGCCCGCCAACCTGGATTGATTTCTTTGTCCTCAAGCGATCTTAAAAAAGCACTGAAGGCGACCGCCACCGAGGTAACCCGCGTCCTCGATGATTTACTGCCTATGGGGGAGGGACCGGAATCCCGCGTTACCGAAGCCATGCGCTATACGGCCCTTGCCGGCGGCAAACGCATCCGGCCATTTCTGGTTGTCGCCTGCGCCGATCTTTTCAGTGTCGATCGGAAATCGTCGATGCGCGCCGCCGCGGCGATAGAAATGGTTCACTGTTATTCGTTGATCCACGACGACCTGCCGGCCATGGATAACGACGACCTCAGGCGCGGCAAGCCAACCTGTCATATCAAGTTTGACGAAGCGACGGCGATCCTGGCCGGTGATGCGTTGTTGACCAAATCATTCGAGGTCTTGGCGGATGAAAAGACCCACGGCGACGCGAGGGTAAGGTGCGATTTGGTTTCGGCGTTGGCCTTGGCTTCCGGAGAGGCCGGCATGGTCGGTGGTCAGATGATTGATCTTTTCGCCGAGGACCATAAATTGAAAATGCCCGAAATCACGCGGCTGCAACGCATGAAAACCGGCGCTTTGATCGCGGTGGCGTGCGAGGCCGGGGCGATCCTGGGCAAGGCTTCGGAAAACGCCCACCATGTGCTTCATGCCTACGCCCATGATGTCGGTTTGGCCTTTCAAATCGCCGATGATTTGCTCGACGTCGAGGGCGATGAAAAAAAGGTCGGCAAAAAGACCGGCAAGGACGCGGATGCCGGAAAGGCGACCTTTGTGTCCCTTTTGGGGGTCGTCCGCGCCCGCGAGCAGGCCGAACTTTTGGCCGATCAGGCCGCTTCGCACCTTGATATTTTTGAAGAAAAGGGCAAGTTACTACGAGAATTAGCGCATTATGTGGTAAACAGAAGCGCTTAATAGGCTGGGTTTGTGGAAAATGATCGCAAAAACCTCGGTCGATTGTGTCCTTCGGGCCTCAGGGAGGGGCTTTTATTCGTGACCGAAAATAGCAAAACTCCGCTTCTGGATAAAGTCCGGAACCCTGCGGATATCAGGGATTATTCGACGGACCAGCTTAAACAGCTGGCCAAGGAACTGCGCCACGATACCGTGCGCTCTGTGTCGATTACCGGCGGACACTTAGGCGCGTCGCTCGGCGTCGTCGAATTGACGGTTGCCATCCACCATGTTTTCGACACGCCGAAGGACCGATTGATCTGGGATGTCGGCCATCAATGTTATCCTCACAAAATATTGACCGGGCGCCGCGAGCGCATGAATACGCTTCGCCAAGGCGACGGCATTTCCGGGTTTACCAATCGCGCCGAAAGCGAATACGACCCGTTCGGCGCCGGTCATTCGTCGACATCGATTTCTGCCGGTCTGGGCATGGCCGTCGCCCGCGATCTTTCCGGCGGTGACAATCACGTAATCTGTGTCATCGGTGACGGCGCCATGACCGCCGGCATGGCCTATGAAGCCATGAACAACGCGGGCTCTATGGACGCGCGCTTGATCGTCATCCTTAACGACAACGACATGTCCATCGCCCCACCTGTGGGCGCGCTCAGCGCTTATTTGTCCCGGCTGATATCATCGAAGCCGTTCCGCACGGCGCGCCACTACGCCAAAGAAGTCGCCAAGAAATTCCCGCGCCAGATCGAAGAAGCGGCGGCCAAGGTCGATGAATTCGCTCGTGGCATGGTCACCGGCGGCACCATGTTCGAAGAACTGGGCTTCTATTACGTCGGGCCGGTGGACGGCCATAACCTGGACCACTTGTTGCCAGTGCTGAGAAATCTCCGCGACGACAAGGAGCAGGGGCCGGTGTTATTGCATTGCGTGACTGAAAAAGGCCACGGCTACAAACCGGCGGAAGCGTCGCTGGACAAATACCACGGCGTTTCCAAGTTCGACATTGTCACCGGCAAACAAGATAAGCCGAAATCAAACGCCCCCAGTTACACCAGCGTTTATGCCAGGGGCCTGATCGCCGAAGCCGAGGTCGACGACAAGATCGTCGCCATCACCGCCGCCATGCCGGGCGGCACCGGCATCGATAAATTCTCGGAACGCTTTCCCGAGCGCAGCTTCGATGTCGGCATTGCCGAACAGCACGCCGTAACCTTCGCCGCCGGACTGGCTACCGAAGGCTACAAGCCGTTCGCCACCATTTATTCGACCTTCCTGCAACGCGCCTATGATCAAGTCGTGCATGATGTCGCCATCCAAAAACTGCCGGTCCGTTTCGCCATCGACCGCGCCGGCTACGTCGGCGCCGACGGCTGTACTCACGCAGGTGCATTTGATCTGCCGTATCTGTGCACGCTGCCCGGTTTCGTCGTCATGGCCCCGTCTGACGAGGCCGAATTGATGCATATGACGGCGACGGCGGCGAGCATTGACGATGGGCCGTCGGCCATCCGCTATCCGCGCGGCGAAGGCATGGGCGTTGATTTGCCGTCGAAGGGCGACGTTCTTGAAATCGGCAAAGGCCGCATCGTCCGCGAAGGTACGACGGTTGCCATTTTGAGCCTCGGCGCGCGTCTCGGCGAGTCTTTGAAAGCGGCGGAAGAACTGGCGGCCATGGGGCTTTCCACCACCGTTGCCGACGCTCGCTTCGCCAAACCCCTGGACGAAGATTTAATCCGCCGGTTGGCAACCAACCACGAAGTCTTAATAACCATCGAAGAAGGCGCCGCCGGTGGTTTCGCCGCCCATGTGCTGCAATTCATGACCAACGATGGCTTGCTGGAAAACGGGCTCAAGGTCCGGGTGATGACCATGCCCGATGAATTCATCGACCATAACAAGCCCGACGTTCAATACGAACTGGCCGGTTTGAAGGCGGCGCACATGGTGGTAAATGTTCTGTCGGCCCTCGGTCGCGCCGATGAGGCCGACCCCGCGATCCTCGCCCAGTTGGCATAATTTCCCTGCCTTGCCGGGCCGTGCCCAAATCTGAAAAACAACGCCTCGATCAACTGCTTGTCGAACGCGGCCTGGCCGAAAATCGCACCCGCGCCCAGGCCATGATCATGGCCGGGCTGGTTTTCTCCGGCACCCTCAGGTTAGACAAGCCCGGCCATCAAGTCGCCGCCGACCTGCCGCTTTCCGTCAAGGGGCCGGAGCACCCTTGGGTTTCCAGGGGCGGCATGAAACTGGCCCATGGGCTTGACCATTTCGGGATCGACCCAAAGGGCTTGGTTTGTTTGGACGTCGGCGCCTCGACCGGGGGGTTTACCGATGTCCTGTTGCAAGGCGAAGCCGCCCGGGTTTACGCCGTCGATGTCGGGCATGGGCAACTGGATTGGAAAATAAGCCAGGATGACAGAGTCGTGGTTTTGGACAAGACCAACGCCCGCAACCTGACGGCAGAACAAATCCCAGAAAAAATAGACCTGATCGTTTGCGACGCCAGCTTCATCGGCCTAAAGGTCGTGTTG
Organism: Rhodospirillales bacterium; assembly: GCA_013203955.1. Taxonomy (GTDB): domain Bacteria; phylum Pseudomonadota; class Alphaproteobacteria; order Rhodospirillales; family Casp-alpha2; genus Casp-alpha2. The sequence continues at coordinate 16,406 of JABMOY010000107.1, forward strand.
CCGGCGCCGATGGCGTTGGCCGGGGCGGGGGCGAATCTTGTGGCGCTAATCAAGCCGCAGTTCGAGGTCGGCAAGGGCCAGGTCGGAAAAGGCGGCATCGTCCGCGATTCAGGGCTGCACGATGAGGTCTGCAAGCACATTGAAACGTGGCTCGATGGGCTGGAAGGGTGGCGGGTCTTGGGTATCACCGAAAGCCCGGTCACCGGCGCCGGGGGCAACAAAGAATTTCTGATTGGGGCGCGACTGGCCGGGAGCTAGCGGTCCATGGCGTGGTATTCGGGGTTGGGCATGACGTCGAGCCCCTGCATCAGACGATTGGTATAGTTGAACAGCGCCACTACGTCGGTGACGTCGAAAATTTCCCCCTCGTCCAGCCCCGCGTCCTTAAGGGCCTCGCGGTCGGCATCGCCGACTTCCGCGGACCGGAGAGTCACCTTCCAGGCATAATCCAGCATCGCCCGCGTGCGGGAATCCAGCTTGGCGGTGCGGTAGTTCATCACCAGCATTTCGCCCAGCTGCGGGTCGCCGGATAGCTGGCGGACGGCGTGGCCGTGGGCGACCAGGCAGTAATAGCACCGGTTGGCTGAGGAAACGACGACGGCAATCATCTCGCGTTCAAGTTTCGAGAGACGGCAAGTCTCCTCGTCGAGCATGATCTGGTTGTAGAACTTCGTGAAGGTCCGGAACTTTTCGGGCTTGGCGGTAAAGGCCAGAAGCACGTTAGGCACCAAGCCGACTTTTTCCCGGCAAAGGGCCAGGTACTTCCGAATGTCCTCATCCAGGGTTTCCGGGTCCGGCAGGTTGATTTTCGCGATGTGTCCGGGTTGCGGCACGGTCAATCTCCTGTGGCTGCGGTCTCAGCCGCCGCACTGCGCCCGGTGGCGCAGCAGGTGGTCGGCCAAGACACAGGCCATCATCGCTTCGCCGATGGGAACGGCGCGGATGCCGACACAGGGATCGTGGCGGCCTTTGGTCGAAATCTCCGCGTCCTTGCCGTTGGCGTCGACGGTGCGTTTCGTCTTGACGATGGAACTGGTCGGTTTAACGGCGAAATTGACGACGATTTCCTGGCCAGTGGAAATTCCACCCAAAATGCCGCCGGCGTTGTTGGACAGGAAAGTCACGTTGTCGCCGTCCATACGCATTTCGTCGGCGTTCTCTTCGCCGGACAGCAGGGCGGCATGGAACCCTGCGCCGATCTCGACACCCTTGACGGCGGGGATTCCCATCATCGCCGCCGCCAGATCGGCATCCAGCTTGTTATAGACCGGTGCGCCCAGCCCGGCGGCAACGCCGGAAGCGACGATTTCGATGACGGCGCCGACGGACGAGCCATTCTTTCGCGTTTTATCGAGTAAATCCTCGAACGCCTTCACCGAGTCCGGGTCAGGCGAGAAGAATGGGTTTTTGCCGACCTCCGCCCACTTCCAATTGTCACGGTTGACGGTCAGGTCACCCATTTTCACCAGGGCGCCACGGATGGTAACGCCGTCGCCCAAAACTTTGCGGGCGATGGCGCCGGCGGCGACGCGCATGGCGGTTTCGCGGGCCGATGACCGGCCGCCGCCACGATGATCGCGCAACCCGTATTTTTTCAAATAGGTGTAATCGGCATGCC
>JABMOY010000108.1 GCA_013203955.1 Rhodospirillales bacterium
AAAAGCGGCCTCATCCTGAGCTTGTCGAAGGGCGAGGCCGCCCACCCCTGATGTTTCGACAAGCTCAACATGAGGGGTGGGCTCGTGCCCCGCTTTGGTCGGAAACCGCTCTAGCGATTCTTCCAGTCGGCTTTGCGCTTTTCGGCAAACGCCGCCATGCCTTCTTTTTGATCTTCGGTGGCGAACAGCGAATGGAACAAGCGGCGCTCGAACCGCACACCTTCGGACAGCGTCGTCTCGTAAGCCCGGTCCACCGATTCCTTGACCATCATCGCAACCGGAAGCGACATCGATGCGATCTTGGCCGCCGTCTTCATCACGTCGTCCATCAAGTCGGCGACGGGAACGACGCGGCTGACGAGGCCTGAGCGTTCGGCTTCGTCGGCATCCATCATGCGCCCGGTCAGGCACATTTCCATGGATTTCGATTTGCCGACAAACCGTGTCAGGCGCTGCGAGCCGCCGGCGCCGGGGGTGACGCCAAGGGTGATTTCCGGCTGACCGAATTTAGCGTTGTCGGCGCAGATGATGAAATCGCACATCATCGCCAATTCGCAACCACCGCCAAGCGCGTATCCCGCGACCGCCGCGACCACCGGCTTTCGGCATTGGGTCACCCGTTCCCAGCCCTCGGTGATGAAATCGTCGAGATAGGCGTCCATGTAGCTCTTGGACTGCATTTCTTTAATATCGGCACCGGCGGCGAAGGCTTTTTCCGATCCCGTCAGGACGATGCAGCCGACGCCAGGGTCGGCCTCGAAACCGTCCAAGGCCTCGGCCATTTCGTTGATCAGTTCTTCGCAGAGCGCGTTCATCGCGTCCGGGCGATCAAGGGTAATAACGCCGACGCTGTTTTTTTTCTCGGCGTTGATGGTTTTATAGGCCATTTTTTTCTCTTTTATTACGCAAATTCGTCGTCGCGGATGTTTCCATCCGCTCGGGATTTGCTCTTTGTTTTAGGGTTGGAATTTACAGCGCATCGGACCCCGTCTCGCCGGTTCTGATCCGCATTGCCTCAGCAACGTCGATGACGAAGATCTTGCCGTCACCGATCTTATCGGTGTTGGCGGCGTCGCGGATGGCTTCAACCACGCGCTCCACTTCGCCGTCGTCGATGACGATATCGATCCGCACCTTGGGCACGAATTCGATGGCGTATTCGGCACCGCGATAGATTTCCGTCTGCCCTTTCTGGCGGCCGAAGCCTTTGACCTCGGACACCGTCAGCCCCTGCACACCCAATTCGGTTAAGGCGCTGCGCACGGCATCCAGTTTGAACGGCTTGATGATGGCCATAACGAGTTTCATATCATTCGTTCCTTCTTATTTTTTCCCGGTCAGGCATTCTGCCTTCCTCGCCTCTTGTTAGAGCGTATAGCCGCTTTCGCCGTGGGCCGAAACGTCGAGCCCTTCGGTGATTTCATCGTCGCTGACCCGAAGCCCGGCGACAGCCGTCGTTATCTTAACGATGACGAAGGTCAGAACCAACGACCAGATGACCGTGGCGACGACGCCCGTCGCTTGGACCCCCAATTGCTGACCCATGGAAACACCTTCGGCCAAGCCGCCGCCACCCAGTGCCGCGACACCGAAAACAGCCGCCAGCATGGTGCCGGTAATGCCGCCGACGCCGTGAACGGCGAAAACGTCAAGGGAATCGTCGATCTTCCAACGGTTCTTGACCAAACTAACCGCCCAGAAACAAATCAAGCCGCCGGCCAAACCGATACACAAGCCCCCGAACGGGCCGACGTAGCCGGACGCCGGCGTGATCGTCGCCAGTCCCGCGACCATGCCGGTGATGATGCCGATAAGGCTGGGTTTGCCGAATTTCACCCATTCGATAACCATCCACACCAGCGACGCCGTCGCCGCCGAAATGTGAGTGACCAGCATTGCCATACCGGCGCTGGTATCGGCGGCCAGCGCGCTGCCGGCATTGAACCCGAACCAGCCGACCCACAACATCGCCGCCCCGATCATCGACAGGCCGGGGTTGTGCGGCGGACGAAGCTCCGTCGGGAAACCTTTGCGGGCGCCTAACATATAAGCCAGCAGCAACGCCGACGTTCCGGCGGTGGCGTGCACGACCAAGCCGCCGGCAAAATCCATGATTCCCATATCGGCCAGCCAGCCGCCGCCCCAAATCCAATGGGTCACCGGCGCATAGACCAAGATCAACCAAAGCCCGCTGAACACCAAGACGGCGCTGAATTTAATGCGTTCCGGATAGGCGCCGACGATCAGTCCCGGGGTGATAATGGCGAATGTCATCTGGAACATGAAAAAGACGCTTTCCGGGATGCCGCCGGACAGGGTTTCCTTGCCGACGCCGTTGAAGAACGCCTTGCCCAAGCCCCCGATCAAGGCGTTGGCGCCGCCGCCGTCGCTGAACGCCAGGCTATAGCCGCCCGCCAGCCACAACACCGACATCAGGCAGGCAATGGCGAAGCAGTGCATCATCACCGACAGCACGTTTTTCGATTGCACAAGACCGGCATAGAAAAGCGCCAGCCCCGGCAGCGTCATGAACAGCACCAACGCCGTCGACATCAAAATCCAGGCGGTATTGCCGGTATTAAGCGTTTCGGCGGCAAACGCCCGACTTGGCAGCAGCGAAAGGAGCCCTGCAAAGGCCATGGCACACACCATGGCAAACACGTTAATTTCTTTGAATCTCAACACGATTTCTGTCCCCTCGCCTCAAAAGCCCAACCTTGCCTCTTCCGCATTCGCGGTTGCGAGGCCCAAGCACCCAGTCGATTGTTTTTGCCGGTGATCCCAGGCCCCCCCAATAATCCGGGCGACGATCCCCTGGATTCCCCCGGATTCTATATAAGCACAGGATAATTTCATGCCGACCCGGTTGCCGGGCACCATGACTCGAATCGCTTTTCGTTGCAAATGTCTTTCAAGCATCGCATCCATGCCCAGGGGGGTGTCATCATGTTGTCGTCCTAGAGTCATCATCGTGTCGTCATCGTGTCGTCATTGGTTCATCATTAAGTCATCATTAGGTCATCATTTTTGACCGTCCCGGAACCACCAACATATTGTTTTTGTAGGATTTCATACGAAATCAGGGGCGAAAATGTCATCATTTTCATCTTTTTTCCTGTTCGCGGACAGATCTGTACGCCTCCGAGGGCGTGTGAACGACGGCGTTTTGGATTCAAAAGAAACATTATTTTAATTCCTTAATTTTAAACAATAAGGAATTTGATCATATTAATTGATGGTTGTCAAGAACAAAAAATGAACATTCGGTCTTTGCGCCCTCTTTGCCCTAGGCCTAAGGGAATTGCTATCATGGAGCCAACATGGGCCATTCTGGTTCCATGTAGGGGTGATAAAAATTCATGAAGCTCAGGTCTAAAATATTCCTCGGCTTTATTATTATCGCCATCGGCTTCGTCGGAACCGCCTGGACAAGTTCGCCGGCAGTCGCCGAAATGGCGCCGGAAGATCGCAAGCTATTCGACGCCGTGCGTTCCAACCAGATGGGCGCGGTCAAGCGCAGCCTTCTAAAAGGCGCCGACGTCGGGGCGGAAAACACTTTCGGATTGACGGCCATCGACCTCGCCATCGACAAGGGCTATTTCCCGATCGCCCATTACCTGCTGGCCTGGCGGAAACAGAAACAGGACAGGATCAAGGCCGAGGCGCCGGCGTCTCCGCCCCCACCCCCGGCCCCACAGGAACCCACCGCCAAGCCCATTCAGCAAGCGGTGGCGGACCCGATCATCCCATCATTGAGGATCGATCCCGATCCCGGGGCTCCAACGTCGGCGCCTAAAACCGTGCCGGTGAAACAGCTTTTCGAAAAACCGGTGGAAACGGCCAAGCCTTCACCGGCCCCCGTACTGGCACCCGTCAAAAAAGCGCAACCCAGGCCCGAGCCACCACCAGTACGGCAACCGGAACCGAAACCGGAAATTGCCCAAGCAACCGCCGAGCCCAAAATTCCAGAACCGGACAAGCAAACGGTTTTCCAAGTGCCGCCGCCGGAACCCGAGACAGTCCCGGTCGCCGCGCCTGCAAGAAAGACGGTTTCCCGCCTTCAGGAAACTTCGGAAAAGCCTGACAGCGGCCCCGGTGTCTTTGACCGCATCGCCGATTTATTTAAATCCGAACCGCAAGAACCAGCCGCCAAAAATATCGAGAGCCCCACTCCGCCGCCGGAACCGGCACCCGTCCAACAGGCCGCCACGCCCGATCCCCCGCCGGCACCCGCACCTACAGAAACTTCGGAAAAGCCTGACAGCGGCCCCGGTGTCTTTGATCGCATCGCCGAATTATTTAAATCCGAACCGGAAAAGCCTGCGGCAAAGAATATCGAGAGCCCTGCTCCGCCGCCGGAACCGGCACTCGTCCAACAGGCCGCCACACCCGATCCTCCGCCGGTACCCGCACCTACAGAAACTTCGGAAAAGCCTGACAGCGGCCCCGGTGTCTTTGACCGCATCGCCGAATTATTTAAATCGGAGCCGCAAGAACCGGCCGCCAAAAATATCGAGAGCCCCGCCCCACCGCCGGAGCCCGAAATCAAAGCAGAAGTCCAACCAGCGGAGCCCGTGTTGAAACCGGATAAGGCGGCGGAAGAAATCCCCGAAACCATTCTCGGGAGCATCTCGGATTTTCTTTCTTCTTCATCCGAGCCGGAACCCAAACCCCTGACTGAAGAACAGGAAACGGCGTTGCTTCAATCTTATCGTTCGGGCCGCTCAGACCGTACGGGCCAAGGCAAGGCCCCGGCCCCGGTTGAAGCCGCCATCGTCCGCACCCTGACTTACGATCCTTATCTGGTTCAAAAAACGGCGTTGGGAAAAAAGAGAGACGAAAAATCAGCCGACGCCTGCGTTCAAAAACAAGCATCCAAAAACTTTTTCTGTATCGAACCCGTCCTTTGGCCCAAGGAAATCGGCGACGCCTTCGAGGTGCATACCACCCTATACCGGGGGCGCATGGCCATTGCCCAATATGAAAGCGGCAAGGCAACCCAATTCCATATCCTGTTTGCTCATGGAAACTATGACGCCGTTGTCGATTTTTTCACGCGTCGTTTCGGCGAACCGTCGCAAAAACCCGAAATTCAGGCGATCATCATCGGCGGGGCGAACCGGAAAAACCGGACCCTCCGCTGGCTTGGCCCGAAAGACCGGAACGGCGCCGTTACCATCCTGGAAGTACGCGAGATCGATGACCTTCGCTGGTCGGCGCCGCCCGACATCCGGCACGGCGTCGCCAGGCTATACCGCAAAGGCCAAGAACCGGTGTTTAGAAACGTTTCGTGGTCGGACTTCCTGCTGGCCAGAATGGGGCGCAAATAAAAAGGCAAAAAGAAAGAAGCTAAGCCACTAAGACACAAAGACACCAAGGCGTGTTTTAGATAATTTCTTTTTCTGCTCTTTTTCTTTGAGTCTTAGTGTCTTTGTGGTTCAAAAAAAGCTGAAAGCGAGAATCGGTTTTTAATTCTCACTCTGGTCCTTCTTTAGCCGCCTGTTGAGCGATTTTTGGCCGTCCAGAAGGTCGGCGCGCGGCAGCTCTATTTTCTGCTCAAGAAGGTTTCCCTGGCGAAACAAGTCGTCTGCCCTTTGCTGTTCGCGGCGTTTGGTTGCATCTAACTCTTGGCGCTTTAATTGATCCAAAAGATTGCTGGACCTTTCAAGGGATAGGGCCGGTTGTTTCTGGCGAGCCGTTTGCTGGCGGGAGAATTGTTGTTGCTTGTTTTTTTCCTGCTTCTGAATCAGATCCTGCTTCTTCGCCTGCTGATTTTGTTGCAGTTCCAGGTCCCGAATTCTTTTTTCCTGCTCTTGTTGGAGTGCGCGAAAACGCTGAAATTGCCGCCGCGCATCTTCGGACCGCGCAACGCATTTTTTCACCCCGGTATTCTCGTCAACGACGGCGGCCCGGAATGGCCCGCAATCCAGGGTATGAAAGCCCCAAGCCGGAAACGCCGCATATAACAGGGCAAGGGCGGGGAAAAGGGCGGCCTGTTTAAACATGGCGCCGATTCTATCACAAGAGGGGCACAAAGAGGCGTGGATGCCCGAATTGGCCGAAAAATGGCTGATTATTCGGGTTTGATGAATTTCAGCGTCATGCGGTCGCTTTCGCCGATGGCAAGATACTTTTCCCGATCCTTATCCTTAAGCCGGAGCGACGGCGGCAGGGTCCACACGCCCTTGGGGTGTTTCCGGGAGTCTTTGGCATTGGCGTTGATTTCCGAAGAACCGACGAACTTGAAACCGGCGGCCTCGGCTAATTCGATGGCATGATCCTGGTTCACATACCCCGACAGCGCCTGTGGGTCTTGAAAATCTTCCGCATCGCCCCGGTGTTCGACCAGGCCAAGCACGCCGCCGGGTTTCAGTGCCTTGTACATGGCGCCGAAAATAATCGCGTCGTAGCCGCGCTTCATCCAATTGTGAACGTTGCGGAAGGTCAGCACCATGTCGGCGGACCCCGCGGGCGCCATATTCGTTTTATCCCGGGACAGTTCGGTGACGATGGTGGCACCGTAAAGATCGGGTCTGGCCACCAGTTTGGCGTGATAGCGTTGCAAGGCCTTTTGGATGCGCGGGTTTTTCGAATCACGCACCCAACTGGCGGCATAATACCGGCCCTTTTTATTCAGGTAGGGCGCCAAGATTTCCGTATACCAGCCGCCGCCCGGATAGATTTCGACCACCGTCATGTCCGGCCTTAGCCCTAAAAAAGATAACGTCTCCAGGGGGTGGCGGTAAATGTCGCGGGCGCTGTTTTTGGCTTCCCGGTGATCGCCGGCAATAACGGTGGCGAGGGCCTTGGCATCGTCCCCGGAAATTTGCGCAACCGCAGGCGGGGCCAAAAACAACAAGGCTGCGCTAACAGCGAAAACGGATAAAAGCTTCATGAGGGGCGGCTCAGTCCATGAGATTGGTAAATGTCGCCCGCTTGGCTACCCATCATGAAGTCAAGGAAAGCAGCCCCCCAATCGCCGCCATCGCCGACAAGACCGATGTGATAGCGGGTAATCTGATGCTCGGGCCCGGGCCTTGGGTCATCAAAGCTGCCGCCCAGCGCCACCAGATCGAAAACGTCCGGGAAAATACGGCAATAGCGCAGCGCCAGATGGTAATAGACCATGGCGACGTCGGCTTGGCCGGACGCCAGAAGCTCGGGCACCTCGCGGTGGTGGATGACGGTGCTGTAGCGGACGCGCCCCCCGTCCTCGCCCCCGCCCTCAGCCAAAAGTTTTGCCAGCGCCGCACCATCGAAGCCGGCTTCGGAAGCGAGCGCCGCCAGGGTGTCGGAATAGACCTGGAAGCTGGGCTTCTCGGTTTTCGGGTTGGAAATGGCGATGGTGACGTCACGTTCCATCAGGCCGGCGATGCCGGAAATGCCCTTGGGATTGTCTTTCGCCACCAACAGCACATTGCCCCGGCTTTGCATGAACGCCCGGTGGCTTTCCATGGCCCCAGAATCGATGAGTTTGTCCAAGACATTTCCCGGACCGATGAAAACGTCGGGCCGTAGCGACAACGCCAAATTGCCGATGTGGAGGACCCCTTGGCCAACGGCGGCGACCAATGGTCCCGGTGGTGTCGTCGTATAGAAAACGTCGACGACATCGGGGTTGGCGGCCAGGAACTGAGCGACGCTTTCTTCCAGCGCCATGTGGTGGTTGCCGTCGGAATAGACCACCAGCCCGGCGCGCAGGGGATCGCCATGGAAATCGAGGCAGATGTTGGAACCGGCGTGATCAAAGGCCGGATCGCTTTGACCGGGAAGGCGGGCCGCCTCGCGCGGCCAATCGAGGGTGCCGGTGTTGACCATAATAATTAAGGTTAGCGCTTCCGGGCCGAGGATTAAACTGCGAATATGCTGGTGGGATCTAAAAGAACACCCACAGAGGGGGGCAGGCGATGAATGAGGTACTTAAAAAAATAATTTCCGATACCCAGCAGTCCTTTATGGACGACCCGGAGCTGGCCAAGGAAATTTTTGAATCCGCATCCAGCCAGAAGGACGGGCTGTACAGCGAAGTCTTGATCCGCGACCACGCGCTCGGCGTCGACGAGCCGGAAAAACTGGGCGGCGCCGACAAGGGCCCAAACCCGGTGGAATTGGTCTTAGCCGCGCTCGGCACGTGCCAGGAAATCACCTACCGCGCCTATGCGACGGCGCTCGACATTCCGCTCGACCACGTTTCGGTGAAGTTGGAAGGACATATCGACCTACGTGGGTTCTTCGGCGTCGATGATAGCGTGCGGCCCGGATACAGCGCCATCAAGGGCACCGTCCACATCGTTTCCAGCGCCGATGCCGAAACGATCGAAACCTTGCGGGGCGCCGTCAACGCCCATTGCCCGGTCTTGGACATCATCACCAAACCGGTTCAGGTGGATTTAGAGGTCGACCTCAAAGCGCCTTAGAAGCTTATTTCTTTACGGCCTTTTTGACATCAGACCCGACCTTGAGGCTGATGATCTTGTCGGGATTTTTGGGCGGGCGGCCGGGCTTTAGGGCCAAAGCGTTCTCAAGCCCTTGAACGAGTTTTCCGATGACCGTGTATTTGCCGTCAAAGGCGGGGGTGCGGCCCAGGGTGATGAAGAACTGGCTTTCGGCGCTGTCGGGGTCGTCCTCTTTGCGGCTCATGGCGACGGTGCCGGCGACGAAGGGCTCGTCCGAAAATTCAGCCGTCAGCGTTTGCGTCGAAGTGGCGCGGCCCTCAGGAATAGCGGTTTCAGCCGCATAGCCTGACCGCACGAAGGCGAATTCAAGGCCGTCATAGACACCTTGGCGCGCCAGTTCCTTGATCCGGCGCACATGGTTGGGCGCCAGGTCGGGGCGCAGTTCAATGACCAGGGGCCCGGAAGAAAGTTCCAGGTAAAGCAGGTTATCCTTATCCTTATCCGTTACCGCTTGTTTGAGGGCGGCGGTTTGGGTTGCGGTTTGCGCTTTCGGCTTGGTCGCTTGTTTTTGCGCCTGATCGGCGCCGCCGCTATCGCTGCTCGCGACCATCGTCAGCATCAGCGACACCGCCTGTTTCATTTCCGCCGACGGCGCCGCCTGCAAGCCGCCTTGGCCGGCTGAGTTGACGCGGAAGACCTGGCCTTGAGCGACTTGTTGGGTGCCCAGCGCCGAGGTCACCTCGACCACGCCCTCGTTGACCGAAACCTCGGTTTCTTCGGCCTTGGTCAGGACATCGAAATCGGTGCCGCGGACGCCGATGGTGGCGGTCGGCGTGGTGATGGTAACGTCCATCTTCACGCCTGAGCCGGAAAACCGGAAAATGCCGCTGACCGCTTCGATGGAGCCTTCGACGATGCCTTTGTTGGGCTTGTAGACGAAGCTGTCGAGCTTGATTTCACTAAGTTCGCCCATGATCAGGGTCGAGTCGTCGATGAGCCGAATATCGACGGCGCTTTTGGGGCCGGTGCTGACGGTTTCCTGATAGACGACGTGGTCACCGAGCTTGAGCAACCGGTTCAAGATTTTGGCGGTAACCTGATTGACGACCTTGACCGTGGTGCCGATTTCAAGCGCCGCCATCGCCGGAAATGGCAACGACAAGGCGACAGCAACCGCCAAAGCCGACAAGAGCGCGGTTCCTGATGTCGCTAACCTCAACCTAGATTTTTTCACTGCTTTCCACTCATTCAGGAGACATTCCATCGTATGACTTTTTCTGCAATAACCATACCAGAACAAAGCCGCCAAAGGACATTGATTTTAAAGGGTTTCCGGCCCCCTCGGCGTGGATATAATTGCCTTACCAAGCCTTCGGCGGCAGGAATTGCCGCCGCCCCAAACCCGGCCTATCATGCCCGGCAATCGAGCATACGGAAAGCGGAGCGCCGACAAGATGATTTCTGAAGACTACCGGGCAATGAATAAAGCCATGCATGAAGCGCGCCCCGAATATGGCATCAGCGGCAAAAAATACGCCCAGCTCGTCCAGGAACTTCTGCAATCGCCGCCGTTCAACGGCCAGGGGTGCACTGTCTTGGATTACGGCTGCGGTAAAAGCACGCTTCGCACGGCTTTGACTAAATTAGAAGGCGACATCCACACCAACGACAAAACCTGGCAGGATTACGACCCCTGCATCCCCGGCAAGGATGCGGCCCCTAAGCCGGCGGACTTGGTCGTCTGCACGGATGTCCTGGAACATATTGAGCCGGAATTTTTAGATGCCGTCCTTGATGATTTAAAACGCTTGACCAAAAAAAGCCTGTTTGTCCTGGTCGCCACGCGCCCGGCCAAGAAGACCCTGGCGGACGGCCGCAACGCCCACCTGACGATCGAGCCGGTCAAATGGTGGGTGCCCAAATTGATGGAAAGGTTCGATCTGGTATTCTTCAAGCAATTGGGCGGTGAGTTTTTCGCCATCTTCACGCCCCCCGACGCCCCCCCCGACCCAAATGCCTGATAAAAAGGCGCCCGAACCGCCCCCGGAACCGGAAGATTTCGCCAGCCGCTTCGCCACCGCCAGCAGCGAAGGCGACAAGATCGAGCTGACGGCGAAATGGATTCTGCAGGAATTCGACGCTTATTATTTTGAATCCCGCCATATCCCGGCCCTGGCCCAACAAGCGTTCGAAGGCCGCGACCCGGGACAATCCCTGGAATTGAGCCGCCGCCGGCTGTCCATCTATTCGGAAGTCATCGAGGCGCTCGGGCCTAAGCTTTTGCAATGTTTTCCCGACCTCAACAAAAACGAAAAGCTATGGACCCGGGTCGAGAAAATTTACCTGCCGCTGATCAAGGGCCGCTACGAATCGGACCTCGCCTCGGCCTTCGTTAATTCGGCCCGGCGCATGGTCTGCCAAGGCGAATGGCTGTCCGTCGATTACGGCTTTATCCAGCCGACCAAGAAACCCGTCAATTTCTCGAAGGATATCCGGCGCGACTACCCGGGCGGCGCCAAGGTGTCGGCCGAAACCGTTTGGGACATCCTAAAAATCCCCGGCTTCAAAGTTTTCTTTCAAGACATCCAGGAAGACGCCCACCTGATCGCCGATAAGGTCAACCGGGACTTAAAATTAAACGGCAAAACCGCCGACGCCTTCAAGGCCATCGAAATGTTAGACGCCGGGTTCTACCGCAACCGGGGCGCCTATCTGGTCGGGCGCATCCGGCTCAAGGACGATAGCCTTAAACCCTTCATCATCGCGCTGCTCAACGACAAAGACGGCATCTACGCCGATGCGGTGCTGACGTCACGCGCCCACACCCATAATATCTTCAGCTCGACCCTGGCTAATTTCCACGTCACCAACGCCCGTTACCACGAGCTGGCGGCGTTTCTGCACACGATCATGCCGAGGCGGTCGCTCGGGCTTCACTATTCGACGATCGGCTTCAACCACGTCGGCAAGGTCGCGGTGATGAACGAGATCAAGGACCAGATTTTCGAGAACATGGAAAAATTTGAGCCCGCCGTCGGCCACCCCGGCACCGTCGCCATCGCCTTTTCCAGCCCGTCGTCGACCTATACGTTGAAGGTGCTGCGCGACAAACCGACGGCGCAATACAAGTGGGGCAAATTCGAAGGCACGCAATCGGTGTTCAACAAGTACAACCGCGTCCACGAAATCAACCGCACCGGGTCGATGCTCGACAACCTCATTTATTACAACCTGCGCTTCGACGACGACTGGTTCGACAAGGCGTTGTTGGAAGAATTGTTGAGCGAAGCCGGCGAAACCGTCATCCGCGCCGGCAACACCATCATTTTCAAACACCTGATCACCCAGGCGAAAATGATCCCCATTCCGACCTACATCAAGACCGCCAGCCGGGCAAAAGCGAGAATGGCGATTTCCAACCTCGGCCATTGCATCAAGAACAACGCCGCCGCCAACGTCTTCAACAAAGACCTCGACGCCCGCAATTACGGCATCGGTGACTATATGAAGGTCTACCTGTTCGATTACGACGCGCTCGAGCCCTTCACCGCCATCAAAATCCGCACCAACCAGGACCGCTTCGACGGCGAGGAAGACGTGCCGGACTGGTTCTTCGAAGAAGGCGAGGTCTTCCTGCCCGAAGAAGTCGAGGTGGGCTTAAGAATCCAAGACCGCGAGTTATCGAAATATTTCTGCGACGTCCACGGCGACCTGTTGACGGTCGATTACTGGCAAGGCGTACAGCAAGACCTGAAGGACGGCCAGGTGCCGGCCATCAGCCTTTACCCCGAAGACTGCCGGCTGGTGCGCGAGGTCGAGCAGTTGGGGACTTATTATTGAGGGCCCGCAAATCAGCGATGCCGGATTTTATCGGTTGGGGCGGCAACCCCTTAGCGGACATTGGTTGGGTTAGGATGCCCCGAAGCGGCTACGGGGGATCATGACTTATCGCCTCTCGGTGGCGGGAATTCGGCGAACAGGTCACTAATATACGCCGACTTACCGATATAGGTGACGGCCGCGATGTTTGCGGTAATCACCGCCCATTCCACCACATTCAACGGGGTTTGGTTGACGCCGTACCGGACGCCGATAATAAGAAAAAAGGCCCCGATCGAACCGAGAATTAAATAGCGACCGTGCCGCCATATCCACTGATAGGCGGCCGAGGCATCTGGCCGGCGCGCGCCCATTACGAAAAGCACCAAGAGCGCCGGCATATCGGTGATGATAAACGCCTTGTCCAATAACGGCAGCATAAACGCCATCTCGGGACCGGCCTTTCCTTTGAAGTTCATAGCGCCGAATACCAACAGCAGCACAAGATGCCGACAGAGGAAAAACAGGATCAGCCTTACCAGCCAGTTCGGGCGCAATACGCCGTAATGGTTGTAACGTAGGTAATGATATTTATACGGCGTATCGCCCACAGTCATCCTTTGCCAAGAATAATATTGCCGTTGGATGAATATCCTGCCCCCATCGAACAAACGAAAGCAAGGGCTGGTGATTGACTTTTATGTGAGGTAAGTGCGGCGAACGAGCGGGTCACTGGCAGAAACCCAAATCCCCATAGGGGGAGTCCCGAAAGCCGCTTCGGTCCTGCCGGACCTTCATTTTTCCATCATGATGATTAGGTCCCCGCGCTTAGGAACCACCGGCTCAAACCCCTTGAAGGGGCCGATGGCCAACTTTTCCTGAACATCCCTGATCGTGACAACGCCCAGTTCTTTTTTCCGGGTTCCCAAAACCTCGCCGGTGGAGGGGTCGGTCAGGGTCTTGGTGACGCGTTCGATCATAAAAAGATCGCCTTTCTCAATACCGGCCCGCGCACCGGCGTTAATGAAGACTTCGCCACCCTCAAACTCGACGACCCGGCCCTGCCACGGGCGATTGCCGGCGGTGGAGATGATTTTATACACCGCTTTCTTGATCGCCGTTCGCGACGCCGCGCCAAGAGGCGTTTTCATGAACTGGTCCCCGCCCATGCTGATTCCCTGGTAACCGACCGACAGGTTGAAAGACGAAGTCTCGATCGGTTCGCGGATGGTGTGGCTTTCAATGGCCCGGCCTGTCGTGGTGTCGACGACCCGGATATCCATGGTGACGCTGCCGGATGCCTGTTGACTGGCGCCGCCGAGGGTAAAAGGCAGGCTTCCACCGGAAAAACCGAAATTGAGGCCACCGCCCTTTTCCTCGGCACCAAATTCGGTGACCGCGCCGTAAATCAAGAACTGCACTCCGGCCAGCCCGCCCAGCTTCGGCCCGGTGGAGGGATTGACCAGGCCCCCGGCCTTGAGCTCGTGCTCACTCAGTATTTCCCGAATCTGCGCCCGCTCGGCGACAATAAACTGTTCGGACTGCACCAGTGCCGAGGTCAGCATGGCCGCCAGCCCACCGCCAATGTCCCAGTTGCCATATTTCTGAGTGAAAGAGCCGACCGCGTCAAATTTGCCGACGGCGACGGTTCTTTTGGGTCCGGCGATTTTAGGGGTTTCTTCGACAAGAATCTTCGGTGGCGGCCCTGCCGGCTCGGGCGTTGCTACCGGCGAAGCTTGTTGGTCAATTTTTTTATGTTCCCGTTCTGTGACGCAGTCAATGTCGTTGGGATTGTACTCGCAATGCACGTTAGCGTGGGCGGGCCTCCCCCCGGGTATCAGGAACAGGATCGTGGCAAAAACATAAAAGAGAGCAGCAAAACGTTTTTGGATTTTAAAGAACATTGGTTTTTCTCCCTTAAAAGCTATGCGTTCCGACCGTCTACGGGCTGCCCCGGACGGTCCGCCATTCGCCGGTTTTCCTGATAACGTCGTATTCCTCGACCAGCGCCCCTTCGATGGTAACCACCTGGGCCCGGATAGCCTCGCCTTTTTCCGTCACCTTGCCGACCTTGAGGCGCGGGTTCCCCGCCACCATAAGGCGGTACTCCAGGATCAAGCGCACGGACTTGACCGTCGGTCCGTCGGGGCCGTAAACGGTTTTGATGTCATCCGGATCACCAATGGCGCCAACAGAACCAGGCAAACCCCGGTTCAAGGAGCGCGATACGTCCTTCAGATAACGCGACAGCTGTTCGATCTGGCGGCTCAGGTAATAGAAACCGTCCGATTGTTCGGTGCTTTCCCGCGCCACGTAATCGAAGATATCCGGGTATCCCAGATTGCTTTTTGCCCTGGCCTGGGCCTTGCGGCGGATCGCGTCCGCTTCTTTAGTTTTCTCGGAGATTCCGGCAAAAACCCTGTCCGAAAACCCCACCAGCGTTCCGCCGGTCAGAAGGGCGATGGTAAAAACACCCAAGAAAATAGTGGCAGAAAACTTCATTGTTGCCTCCGGCACGATCTCATCCGTTTACGCCGGCAAAACAGAGTATTAATTCTACCGGCAGCAAGTGGCCGAAGCAACCCGGCCTTCGACATTGCTCATTGACCCTTATTTTGGCATAATTAAGTAAGGGACGGGATTTATTCGCAAGGCTTCGCCGAGACAAAATATTGGTCTAAAGAAGGGAGCCCTCTCGATGGCGTGCAGGCGTTCCATTCAACTATCCCTGATAACGGCGGCTTCTCTTGCCACTGCGCTGGCGTTGACACCCTTTCCTGCCAATGCGGACTTCGTGGTGCCTCCGGTCGGCCCCGGCAAGTGCGTCGCCAACTGCCCCAGTTCATCGCCAAGCACTTCCTCTAGCAGTTCATCGAGCAGTTCTTCAAGCTCGTCCAGTTCGTCCAGCAGTTCGTCTTCGGCGGCGGCGCGGGCGGCCAAGCGTGCGAAAATGCGCCAACGTCAGATCCAGGCGAACAATTTCCGCTTGCGGTCAATCGACAAGGCGCGTTCAAAATTATCCTACCCCGATCTCGGAAATTCGGACTTCTTCCGCTCGCCGAGCATCGAAGAGAAATGGCAGCAGCTGGAGCAAGAAAAACAAGAAAGACAAGGACTCATCAGCTCCATTAAGAGGCACCTCTCTGCCAAAAAGACCCGGATCAATAAGATTTTAGGGGACCGCCCGCCGGATTGGGACGGCAGCCTCAGGCCGCCGGGAAAAGAACCGGACTTTCCCTCTTTTTCGGGAGGCGGCGATACGACCGCATCAGTCGCCCTCGGCGGCGATACGCCAATGGACCTGAAAGGCGGGCAGGCGCCCGCATCCTTTGAGCCCAGCATCGTTCGATTTG
The DNA here is from genome assembly GCA_013203955.1 of Rhodospirillales bacterium. Classification (GTDB taxonomy): domain Bacteria; phylum Pseudomonadota; class Alphaproteobacteria; order Rhodospirillales; family Casp-alpha2; genus Casp-alpha2. Next base: position 15,569 of record JABMOY010000108.1, read on the forward strand.
ATGCGCTATCGCCAGAATCAAACCCATTCGCATGGAAGGGTGAGGCAAAGGAAAGCTTCTTACAGAAACTGGACAAGGGCACTTACTTTGGTACCGAACATGGCGAGAAATCAGCACAATGGTATGCGGACCGCTATGTAGCGACTGACAGCTTGCCCGCCAAGGTGGGGTATGGGGTCGGCGGGCTGGTTGCATCGTTGTGGACGCCCGACACTTATCAGAAAACCGTACTGACCCTCCAGGCTGCCGCCACATTGGGAACTGTTTTTGGAACCCCATTAACAATTGGCGCTGTGCCAGGCGCAGGAACCGTAACAAAATTAGTCGCCGCCGCAAGGTCTTCGCGCATAGGCGCCGCCCTTTCCCGGGGAGCCACCAGACTTGTTGGTGCCCTTGGAAAATCCGGGCCGAAGCCGGTTGCCGGCAAAGTGCCGAATTTTCTTACCCCCAATCCGCAGAAGCTCCTGACTTACCAAGGGCCAAAACCGGTCCCGAAAACGTACGTGGGCCCACGTGCCGGAGAGCCATGGAACCAGAAGTGGGTGAATGATGACATGAAAGATGTGGTCGATTTTTACGTGAAACCGGGTGGAACGGCTTACCCATCCCGTGGCGGAACCGCTCTCCGGAAACTCAAGATTTTACCAGAAAGGTATTTGTATAATGACAAAGCGGAAGTCATTTACCTTCGCGGCAATGTTGTCCGGTGGGAAAATGCAATTATTGATAGGGGATGGTGATGTCCCGGAAGGCCGTGGAAGCAGGTATTTTCTATGACCGATATTATCATTTATCTTCCTTCCGGAAGCGGCCATTGAAGATTTCGATGTTGGCGTTTTTATTCAACTTGCCTGCTTCGATGAAGTGCAATTGGACTCCCTGAGTATGCGCCCAAGTGTCGGGGGCCGACAACGGGGAGACCCGTAATCCGGGGCGATTCAGTTATGAGAGAAACTCTTTTAAGGTAAATTGACTATGACAAAGGGTATTCGTAATTATTGGGTTTTAGCCATTGGACTGTTGGCTCTAGGGATGGTCGCAGGAGTTCGCGTTGCATCGGCCCAGGAAAAATCCCCGGCCAAGAATATCGCCGTGATTGACATGACCTTCATTTTGCAGAACTCGACTGCGGCAAAAAACCTTCGTGCACAGGTCGAGAAGATACGCGCCGATTTCCAACGAGAAATCATCCATAAGCGAGATGAGATGGATAAGATCGATCAGAGCCTTGTGCGGGAGCGCCCTAAACTTTCGGATCGCGATTTCCAGCAGCGCTTGCGGAAACTCCGCCAGGCGGTTGCGAATAATGAGAGTGACATGCAGGAACGTCAGAGCAAGTTGGATGGTGCGTTTCGGGGAGCATCGCAAAAGGTTGTGGCCGCAATCGAGCAGGTCGTGGATCAGATCATCCAGGAACGGAAGCTTTCGGTGGTCCTGCCCCTATCTTCAATCATCGGCACACCCGCCGCGCCGGACATTACCCAGGAGGTTCAAAAACGCCTCAATCAGCGGATGCCCTCTGTCGCCGTCGACATCCCCAAATAGTTCCCTCATGCTCATGGAAAGCCCGGCCGCACCGTCTCCACCCGTTGTCCGGACAATGAGGCCGGGCCAACGATTGCTCGTTGCCTTGGCGGTCATCGGCGCCGTCTCGATGCCGATGGACGCCCGCGCCCAGGCCGTTTCCTACGAGCCCGGCCCGCTGTTCGAAAAGGCGCTTGCCGACGACCGAAAGGGTGGCCTTGAATTGTTCGCCATCGCCCGGTACCGGGCCTATCTCGCCGCCGCCCCCAAGGCCGGCAATGGCCCGCGGGTGCGTCAGCGAATTGTCGAACTCGGGGTGGAGGTGGAGGCCAAGGTACGGGAATTACTGAACAAGGCCGGGGCGGCCGCGGCCCTGCTGGCGGATGAGGGCTCCCGGCTCCAGGCCTTCAAGCGCATCGCCGCGATCATGGCCGTTGCCGGTGATATCGCGGGTGCCGGGAAAATCGTCGCCTCCCTGCCTTCGGTTTACGACAGGGATTTCGTTTCCATGAACATCGCCATCGCCCGGATGCGGAACGGAGACTTCAAGAGCGCCCTGAAGGTCGTCGCCGGCATCAAAACCGCCGCTTTGACATTCTCGGCAAAACGGGAAATCGCCTGGGTGCAGGCCTATTCCGGGGATATCGTCGGCGCCTGGAAAACCGCCAATTCCATTTCCGATGATCAGGAAAAGTCGAGGGCCTATGTTAAAATCGCCGAAGCCGAGTTCAGCGCCGGCGATGCCCAGGGCGCGCAAAAGGCGATCGCCGGCGCCAAAAAGGCGGCATCCCGAATTCCATTGGAAGTTTTCAGGCCACACGCCTATGCCAGGATCGTGGAGGTGCAAATCAAGGGGGGCGACTTTTCCGGCGCCCGCGAAACGGCGAGCCTGGTTTCCTACGGAAACGTCCGTGCACGCGTTGATGGTCTCATCGCCAATACACGGCGGGAAAAGACTTCCTCGCGCTCAAGCGTAAGCCGGGAAGAAATTGACGCCTGGTCGGAAATTATCGAAACTCGGCTTAACAAATCCCACTTCGTTGACTTTCGAACGTTTTGGCGGTCGTTGCGCAATATGGATGCAAACGAAATTGTCGAGGAGCTATTGAAGGTTTCCTCGGATTTCGCCGATGCCTTGAACGTGCTGCGCGAAACGGAAATGCTGTGGTGGCCGCGGCGGGTGTCATGACACTGTCGTCGGGGCGTGTTCTTGATGTCCAGCCCCTCGAATTGGCTTATGACCCGTAGCGGAATTTCCTTTGATCTAATGGTTCCGTGAGGATACGAATACATTCGACGGTTTCAGTTTTTCTCCAAATATAGATAGAGTGATGAAACCCGTGGGCGACACCGGTGGGTTGAGGGTGGGCGAATTGTTTGAAAGCGTTTATTGGGTCGCTGACGGCGACGGCGACGTGTTCTCACCTCATCTGCCGAGCCGGCGTTATTCGGCCATCATTCCGGCCAAGATCCTGGGTGGTCGTGTCGTCGCCTACGACCCCAATACCCAGTCCCCCGAAGCCTTCATCAAGCGCTATCAACCCCGCGTCCTCATCTTCACCAAGGCTTTCGACGGGCGGTTCGTGGACCTTGCCCATGCCGCAAAGCTAATGGGCATCAAAACCATCGCCACCGTGGTCGACTGGCATTTCGACAAGGACTTCAACTTAGCCCTATTCAAGTCCGTGGACCTTCTGGTGGCACAGACGGCGGAAATGGCTGCCGTCACCCAGGAGATGGTCGGGCGGGGGGCTGTCATCGTCGAGGAGCCCTACGAAGGCCGGCGGAATCCGCCGCGCTTCAAGCCCGGAGAAACGTTGAACCTGCTCTGGTATGGAAGCAACCATAACCTTGACGGCCTTAAGCTCGGGTTGCGCCAGATCGGGACGCTTCCCGGATATCGTTTCCGGCTGACCGTTATCTGCGAGGAGAAGGAACACGCCCAGAAGGTGATCGACGAATTGACGGCATGGAAAAGCCACTTGACCTGCGGGGTCGGTAACTGGTCCCCGGAATTGCAGGACCAGGTGTTAGAGGAAACGGACATTGTCCTGATCCCCAATGCGATGTCGCCGCAAAAACGAGTCAAGGGCCACAACCGGCTAGTCGCCGCCATCCATGGCGGCCGGCTGGCGCTGGCAAGCCCGTTGCCCCAGTACCTGGAGCTTGAGGATTATTGCTGGTGCGGCGAGAACATGGTCGACGGCATCGTCTGGGCCCTCGAAAATTCCGTCGATATTGAAAACCGGATCGAAAAGGGGCAGGTCTACATCGATGGACGGTTCTCGCCTCAAGTGGTTGCCCAACGATGGCGGGACACGGTTAAGGCGCTGGTTGCGGGGAACGACCCTAACGATTGACAGGTGTTCTGTCGGCTGGGCATTCACCACCTTAGTTGTCCTATCCAGGCTAAAACTGACGTTTTGAAAGGACCGTCCACTGGATTTTGCAGTCAAGCAGGTCTGTGCGGAGAATATATGATTTCCGGAATTTGCCATCGGCAATGCACGATATGATCGCCTTTTATTGAGGCAAAGAATTACGCGTCGTGCCTAACGTTGCCGCTTCTGAGAGGATGAAATCCTCGGTTAAGCAGGCTATGGCCTTATAGAAAGGAAATTCGGCCCGATCCTGGACTTGACGACAGAACTCCGGCACCCACTTAGCCATGTGCGTTGTAACGAATTCCTCTTCGATTCGCCGCAACTTCTCGGCTCGTTTCCAATCTTTACTTTCAAGAGCCGCGGACTCATTGGCCGTAATCTCTTGCATAAACTCGAGTTCGACCGCGACGTGGTCGGGAAGATCGTGATAGTCCGACCGGTAATCGAAGCCAGCGGCCTCGATGAATTCCTTCACCCAGGCCGTTTCCGGCCCCCAAAGAGACGCCCCCTCCCCGCCTAGATACACGGCTGCATAGGGTGCGACATGGTTGCCCGGACCAATGAACAGGCGCGCGTACTCCACCGCCAGATCGTCCACAAGTTTTTTAACTGAGCCCCCTTCCAGGGATTCGCCCAGATCAACACCCACTGCTTTCAATGCATCCTTGAATGAATCCTTGCGGATTTCCCTGAGCAGCCTTTCCGCCGGTTCGGTACGGTAAACGGAGGCCAGGAAGCCATAGAGACTGCTTCGTTCCATGGCCGTCCCGGCCCTGTTGTCCGTTTCAAGGACGGCTGCTTGGCCCCCTACCGCGTTCATACCCCGATCGATTTTTTGACCGAGACCACGGTATCCATCCAGCGTTGTTGTCCGCTGATCGGATCGGGGTCATTGGGGATGATCCAGTTGGGATGTTCACCGAAGCTCTTCCACCACATACGCTGAGTGGACTTGTCCGCAGCCATGGGCGCCGTTTTGCCGGAAGCGAAACGCCCGTATTCCCAGTGCCCGCAATGCATGGAGATGGCGATCACCCCCGGGGCCACGGCGGGAGTTACCCGGGCCTTGGTCTCCATGCCGCCGACATGGGACTTCACCTGGATATTGTCGCCGTCCCGGATGCCGCGTTCCTCGGCGGTGGCCGGGTTAATCCAGGCTGGATTGTCGTGGTAGATTTCGGTCAGCCACTTGCAGTTCTGGGTGCGCGAATGGGTCTGAACGTTGACCTTGAACGTCGTCAGGATCAACTCGTCCGGTTTCATGGCCTCATGTTCCGGGATCGCCTTGTAGGTCGGCATCGGGGCAAGACCCTTTTCCTCCATGATGGCGGAATAGAGCTCGAAGTAGCCCGTCTTATTGACCGCGTCGGGCGCGAACCCCTTGTAGACCGTGTCGCCTATTTTTTGGCCGACATAGGCCTTGAAGGATTTCTTAGTGTGGGCGTAGCCTTTGGTCTTGGCTTCCTCCAGGGTTTTGACCTTGGCCTTTTTCCAGTTCCAGTAGACGCCCGTGGCTTCGTCCAGGATGACACCGTCCTTGGCCAGATCGCTGGCCTTGACCGTTTTGGCGTAGCTGTAATATTTGGGCTTGGCTGATGTATCGTGCCAAACGCCGTGGGTTTTCATGTATTCGAAACCACCGGCTTCCTTGACGCCCGGGGTCATTTCGCAGGATTTCTTGACGAACTCCTCCATGTTCTTGACGCCGAGCGGGAAGCCCATGCGTTCGGCGAGTTCGCAGACGACATCGCCGAAATTGCGAACCTCGCCCAGCGGCTTGACCAGAGGCTGGCGGATATAGTGTTCAGGCACTTGGTTGGGCGACACCATGTCTTCCCAATCCCACCGTTCCAGATAGGTGGTGTCGGGCAGGATGATGTCGGCCAGCGCCGCCGATTCGTCGTAGAACGGATTGACGCAAACGGTGAACGGGATCAACTTTTCATCCTTCAACACCGCTGCGTTGGCCTTGCAATCGCCGTTTGAATAGACCGGCGCGTAGCAATACCACATGTAGACATCGGGCCGGCCCATCTTGCCGTCTTTAATCACGTTGAAGATTTGATGGTTGATGTGGTGGGTCGGCAGCTTGGCCTGTCCCTTGAAACCGTCGACGATCTTCAGTTTTTTGCTCTTCGGTTTTTCCTTCGGGCCTTTCGGGTATTTCCACTTGGCGCCGACCGCTTTGCAACGGCCGCCCGGATTGTCGATGTTGCCGGTGATCGCCGCCAGCATTTGCGCCGCCCGTTCGCCTTCGGGGCCGTAATAATGCGCCACCAAGCCACGGTAAGAGACAAGGACCGCCGGTTTGGCCAAGGCGAATTCCCTGGCGATGGTCCTGATCTTGTCGGCCGGAACGCCGGAAATCTTCTCCGCCCATTCAGGCGTGTATTGGGCCAGATGCGCCTTCAGTGCCGCCACCTTGTCGGCGGTGGACGCATTGACGTCCAGCGTCGCCCGGCAGAAGCTGAGGAACGCCTCGCCTTCGCCCTTATAAAGGTCTTCGTTCATGACGACGTTGGACATGGCCAACAGAACGGCGATATCCGTGCCCGGCTTCACCGGCACCCATTCCGTCGATTTGGCGGCGGTGTTCGACAGGCGGACGTCGAAAGTCACCATCTTCACCCGGTTGTCGGCAATGGCCTTGACCAAGCGCTGCGCCTCGGACGTGTGGTTGGTGTGGGCCTCGAAGACGTTGGAGCCGAAATTGAGCACGTACCTGGTGTGGTCGAAGTCCCAGTTGTCGTAGTGCTTGCCCCAGGTCAGCTCCTGGGCCGTCCATTTGCCGCCTTCGCAGATTGACGTATGGTTGCCGATGGTGCCGGTGCCGTAATTGGCCAGGAACAGGCTCTTGATCAGCTTCGACGAGCTCGCCTTCATGCGCCCGTAATGGAACATGAATTTTTCCGGCTGGCCGTCGTCGCGGAGCTTTTTCAGCCGCCCGGCGACTTCGGTGAGCGCGGCATCCCACGAAATTCGCTTCCACTTCCCTTCGCCGCGCTTGCCGACCCGCCTCATCGGATAAAGGATGCGGTCGGGGTCATAGACCTGGTTGGGGCCGGCCTGCGCCTTGGCGCAGATCTTGCCGTCGGTGCGGATGGAATTTGGCTGACCCTCGACCTTTACCAGCCTGCCGTCTTCGACGTAGCCGATGATGGGGCAGCGGCTGACACATTGCCAGCAAGTACTGGGAATGGCCTTGCGCGCCTTGCCGGTGGCCGGAGAGTAATCCCGGCCGCCCTTGATGCGGGGTTCCTCGGCGTTGGTAAGCGCCCCGGTTCCGGTGATGGCCGCCGTGGCGGTTGCCGCCACCGCGCCAAGTTTGAGGAAATGTCTTCGAGATACCATAGTACCCTCCTCAGATTCCGATTGGGCCGGTAATTTGACCGGCAACGACCACCACGTAACGGAGAATGAACCCGCCGGTCAGGATGGCGATGGGAACGATGACTTCAATGCTGATCGGCACATCAAAGGGTTGATGATTTAGAAGCTTCGGAATCACGTAGTAGAGTTCGATCAAGGCCGGCGCAATTAACCCCACAGCAACGACTCCGAACCAGAAAATCACCGAAAGATTGCCGCCGAACAGGATGACCGAAATGGATTCCTTGACGCCGCCGACGGTCAGGTGTGCGTACATGATGAACAGGAAGATCACCAATAGCTCGAAACCGATCAGCATCAAATCCGAAGCGGTCAGGATATAGGCGCTCTGGTCGCGTCTTTTGAAGTAATCGCCGACCATGGCTGCCTGTGGCTTGCCTTCTTCCTTGACCGGGAAAAGGGCCTTGAGCAACAGGATGATGGCGACGCCCGTCGATAGGGACGAAACCAGGAATAGCATCGCAAGAATCGGTGAATTCCAGAACGGCCTGGCCGGCATGGCCCCTAACAGCACGCCGGTGTAAACGGCGGTGGCGATCCCCAAGGGGACGCCGATCCACGCCAGTCCCTCTCGGAGGCTCCCCTTCCAATTACCCAAGCCCGGTGATTTGGGAAGGAAGGTGTAGGCGTAAAGCACGCTGACGCCGATGAACACCGTCAATAGCCAGGTGCCAATAGACATCGGCGACAGATTGATGGTCATGTAGAGGTTGATCCATTTGAACCAGTGCCCGGCCTCGAACGAACCGAGTTCGAAGATAAGAAACCCGCAGCCGACCATTAACGGCAGCGGCGCCGCGAAGGCACCGTAGCGGGCGATGTTGTAGTGCTGCCCGGCAAATCCGCCGCCGCCGCCGCGCAACAGAACGGACGCGCTAACCGTCAGTGCCCCGGCGCCGACCCCAGCCAAAAACAGGTATCCGATGACGGGCAGACCCCAAAAAAGTTCCGGTGTCATGGCTACCTCCTTTCCGGCTCACGCCGGTGTGTATCGATTCGGATGTACTCGCCTTCCCTCGCGGTATGCGGATCGGAATGATCGGCGGCGATGTAGAAGACGTTGGGTTCTGTTCCCATCTCCTGGCGCAGCACGGTGACCGGGTTTTTGGCGATCATTCGTGAAATCTTGCTCGAAGGATCGTTGAGATCGCCGAAAATCCTGGCGCCGCCAATGCAGGCGTTGACGCACGACGGTTCCAGTCCTTTTTCCACCCGGTGCTGGCAGAAATCGCATTTGTCCGCCGCTCCGGTAACGGGATTGATGAACCGGGCATCGTAGGGGCAGGCTTGAAGGCAATATTTGCAACCGATGCAGATATCGGGATCGACGACGACGATCCCGTCTTCCTTGCGCTTCCACGTCGCCCCGGTCGGACAGACATCCACGCACTGGGGTTTGGAACAGTGGTTGCAGAGCCGGGGCAGGAAACTTCGGCTGACGTTCGGATAGTCACCCTTTTCCACGTATTCCACCCACGACCGAGTCGCGCCCAAGGGGACGTCGAATTCTGCTTTGCACGACACGCTGCAGGCATGGCAGCCAATACACCGTCGCAAATCGATCAACATTCCATAATGGGGTTGGCGGTTTGCTTTCGCGGAAAAGGCCGCCTTGGGTAAGGCGACCGTACTCGCACCCGCCGCAGCGGCAAGGGAGATTCCCTTCATAAAGTCCCGGCGTTTTATGGGGGAAATCGTTTCTACATCTTTCACGATGGCCTCCTTTGTGAAGGACGCTGGCCCGGAGGAGCCGGCCCATTAACGAACGGATTTAACTAGTTGTGCACTGCAGCATATTTTATGCGTCCGAGCCTTGACCGTGGTCAAGAGCCCGGATTTTCTTGCGTTTTATTTATGCATGGTAGGCATGCCCGGGACGCATGATGGGGCAAGGCATAAAGGGGAGGAAAAGCGTTTTGGAGGATGGGAACGAACAACCACCATAAAAATCCGCAACGCCAACGACGAAACGATTGGGAAGGAAACGATTAAGTAATCGTCTGGGACTAACCCGCCCTGGCCCCTAACCCAACAGCCGCTTCCGAAATCCCCGGTCACGCTTGAGGTGCCATTCGCGGCTCATCGCTTCGCCCCGGTTCTGATAACGCTCGGCATAAAGCAGCACCCATGTTCGCCCGCGTGTCGATTTGGCGCCTTGGCCGGCGTTGTGTTGGGCCAGGCGTTTATCCAAATCAGTGGTCCAGCCGACATAGGTGCGCGTGCCGCCCCCCTGGGCGTCACTGCCTTCACTGCCGAGGATGTAAACGAAACACGCCATCACGTTAATCATCCGGGCCGGGACGGCCGCGGCCTTGTTTGACGCCGGCGCGTTTGCTCTTGGCGTCGAGGCGGCGTTTCTTAGACGCCCGCGGCGGTTTCGTCGGCCGCCGCCTTTTCGGCACCACGGCGGCAGCGCGGATTAAATCCAGCAAACGTTCCAAGGCGTCCTTGCGGTTAGCCTCGCGGGTGCGAAAGCGCTTCGCCGTTAGCACGATGACGCCGTCCCGCGTCATCCGCCGCCCGGCGAGTTTGCGAAGCCGTGCCAGCAAGCCCGGATTGAGTGCTGTGCTTTGGGCGGCATCGAAGCGAAGTTGAACGGCGGTCTCGACCTTGTTGACGTTCTGGCCGCCGGGACCGGGGGCACGGATGAAGGTCTCTTCGATCTCGTCGTCGGCGAGGGTGATGGCGGGGGTCACGGAGATCATGCGCGCAGTTTAGCGTTTGCAGTGCTCCCGGCGAAAACTTTTGTTGGCGAATATTTAAAAGGTGGCCAAAAAAATCGATGATTTGAGTCTATCCCCCTTCGAGACGGACCAACGGTCCTCCTCAGGGTGAGGGCTAAAAATATGCAACTCCTCATCCTGAGCAGCGAGCGCAAGCGAGCGTGTCGAAGGATCGCCCGCGACCCTTTCCCGTCATGCCCGCGAAGGCGGGCATCCAGTACCTTTTAAAAAAAGCCACCATGCATTTGTAGGTAGGCCGGCAAATCCGGACTGGAAATATTTATTCTCGTCGATGGTGTCGTAAGGCTGGATTCCCGCCTTCGCGGGAATGACGAAGAGGAGAGAGGGGGAAGGACAGAAAAGGTTTTCTTTGTGTCTTAGCGGTTAGGCCTTTTTAAACCACAAAAATACGAAGGGTGCCTGCTATTGCGGCGTCGTTTCCTTGGTCTTGAGGAAACGGATATCCGGCCAGTTCTCGACCGTCGTGTTCATGTGCCAGGCGTTGCGGGCCATGAAAACGGCAACGCCGTCGTGGTCTTCGGCCATGGCGGCGCGGTTGGCGTCGGTGAATTTCTTGATTTCCTGCTCGCTGTCGGCCTCGATCCAGCGCGCCGTGTAAAGCTCGGTCGGCTCGAAATGCACCGGCACGTCATATTCGGTGCGGATGCGGTCGGCCATGACTTCGAACTGAAGCTGGCCGACGACGCCGACGACCCAATCCGCCCCCATAATCGGCTTGAAGACGCTGGCGGCGCCTTCTTCGGCCAGTTGCTGCAGCGCTTTTCCTAAGTGCTTGGCCCGCATCGGGTCGTCGGGCCGGACCTTTTGCATCATCTCGGGCGCGAAACTGGGGATGCCGGTGAATTGGATCGCCTCGCCCTCGGTCAGGCTGTCGCCGATGCGCAGATTGCCGTGGTTGGGAATGCCGATGATGTCGCCGGGCCAGGCTTCTTCCGCCAGGTCCCGGTCCTGGGCCAGAAACAGCACCGGGTTATGGACGTTGATAATCTTGCCGGACCGCACGTGATGCATTTTAAGCCCGCGCTTGAAACGCCCGCTGCACAAACGCACGAAGGCGATGCGGTCGCGGTGCTTGGGGTCCATGTTGGCCTGGATCTTGAACACGAAGCCGGTGACGGCGTCCTCACCCGGCTCGATGATGCGCTTGACGCCTTTCTGAAGCGCCGGCTGCGGGCGCGGCGGCGGCGCTATCTTGGCCAGGCCCTGCAAAAGCTCGCGGACGCCGAAATTGCTGATGGCGCTGCCGAAATAAACCGGTGTCATGTTGCCGGCCAGATAGGCGGCGGAATCAAACGCCGGGCACAGCCCTTGAGCCATCTCGACATCGGCGCGCAGCTTGCCGACCTCGTATTCGGGCAAGGCTTCGTCCAGACGCGGGTCGTCGATGCCGTCACAAGCTTCGCTTTCTTCCGGCATTTCGCCTTTCGACCTGCTCAGCAGCCCAAGCCGGTCGCCGAAGACGTCGTAACAGCCCAAAAAACCCTGGCCCATGCCGATCGGCCAGCTTGCGGGGGTGACGTCGATGGCCAGGGTCTGCTCGATCTCGTCCAGCAGCTCGAACGGGTCGCGGGCTTCGCGGTCCATCTTGTTGACGAAGGTGATGATCGGCATGTCGCGCAGACGGCAGACCTCGAACAATTTCCGCGTCTGCGCCTCGATGCCCTTGGCGGCGTCGATGACCATGATGACGGAGTCGACGGCGCTCAGCGTGCGGTAGGTGTCCTCGCTGAAATCCTCATGGCCGGGGGTGTCGAGCTGGTTGAGCGTCAACCCGTCGTATTCGAACGTCATCACCGAGGACGTCACCGAGATACCGCGTTCGCGCTCGACCTTCATCCAGTCCGACCGGGAACGGCGTTGATCGCCACGCGCCTTGACCGCGCCGGCGAGCTG
>JABMOY010000109.1 GCA_013203955.1 Rhodospirillales bacterium
AAATACGGGCTGACCACCAACAACGTGCTTGGCCTGGAAATGGTGCTGATGTCGGGCGAAATCGTGCGCCTTGGCGGCAAGCACCTGGATGCGGGCGGCTACGACTTGCTGGGTGTAATGACCGGATCGGAAGGCTTGCTCGGCGTGATCACCGAGGTCACGGTCAGGATTTTGCAGAAACCGGAAACCGCACGCGCCTTGCTGCTGGGCTTTCCCTCCAACGAAAGCGGCGGCGACTGCGTTGCCGCCATCATCGGCGCCGGCATCATTCCCGGCGGCATGGAAATGATGGACAAGCCGGCCATCCACGCCACCGAGGCCTTCGTCCACGCGGGCTACCCGCTGGACGTACAGGCGCTGCTGATCGTCGAGTTGGACGGGCCGGAGGCCGAGGTCGATGACCTGATCGACCGGGTCGACGGCATCGCCAAGCAGACAGGCGCGACGTATCTGCGCATCAGCCAATCGGATGAAGAACGCGAAGTCTTCTGGTCGGGGCGCAAGAACGCCTTTCCGGCGGTCGGCCGCATTTCACCGGATTACATGTGCATGGATGGCACCATCCCCCGCGGCCGTCTGGCCGATGTGTTGAAACGGGTCGAGGAATTGTCGGAGCATTTCGGCCTTCGTGTCGCCAACGTTTTCCACGCCGGTGACGGCAATCTGCACCCGCTGATCTTGTTCGACGCCAACGAGCCGGGCGAATTGGAAAAGGCGGAAAACTTCGGCGCCGATATCCTGCGCTATTGCGTCAAAGTCGGCGGCGTCTTGACCGGCGAGCACGGGGTCGGCATCGAAAAACGCGACCTGATGGGGGAAATGTTCACCGAAGACGACCTAAACCACCAACAAAGGCTCAAATGCGCCTTCGACCCGGACGGGCTGATGAACCCCGGCAAGGTCTATCCAACCTTGCACCGCTGCGCCGAGCTGGGGCGCATGCATGTGCACCACGGGAAAATTCCGTTCCCCGATATTCCGCGGTTTTAAGTTCTGATGACCGAAACCCTGAAACCCGAAAACGCCGAACAGGTCTTGGACGCCGTCCAATGGGCGGCGGCTGAAAAAGCGCCGCTCAAGGTGGTCGGGCGGGGTTCGAAAGACGGCTTCGGGCGCCCGGTTGTGGCCCCGCATACCTTGGATATGTCCGGACTTTCCGGAATTAGGACTTATGAGCCCAACGAGTTGTTCATGACCACCGGCGCGGCAACGCCGATCGCCGAGATCGAGGCGGCGCTTCGCCAGAACAACCAGCAGATGGCGTTCGAGCCATCGGATTTGGGCGCCCTGTTGGGCGGCGCGGAAGAAGCCGGCAGCATCGGCGGCGCCATTGCGTGTAACCTGGGCGGCCCCCGACGCATAAGCGCCGGTGCGGCCCGCGATCATTTTTTGGGCTTCAACGCCGTTAGCGGACGTGGCGAGGTCTTCAAGTCCGGCGGCACCGTGGTCAAAAACGTCACCGGTTTTGATTTGTCGAAACTGATCGCCGGATCCTTCGGCACGCTGGCGGTGATGACGGACGTTACCTTCAAGGTCCTGCCGGCGCCGGAAAAGACCCGTACTGTCTTAGCCATCGGTTTAAGCGCCGCCGACGCCATGAAGGCGATGTCGGTAGCCCTGGGCAGTTCCAACGAAATTTCCGCCGCCGCCCACCTGCCGGATGCCGCCGCCGCCGCATCCGCCGTCGATTACGTTTCCGGCAATGGCGGCACGGTAACGGCGGTGCGGCTCGAAGGTCCGGGGCCGTCCGTTGAGCATCGTTGCCGGGCGGTGCGCGCACTTTGGGAAGAATTTGGATGCGAGCTGGAAGAACTTCACTCGGAAAACTCCCGCACCTTGTGGCGGGAAGTCCGCGACGTGGGGCTGTTGAAGGGCGACGGACCTTATGACGGACCTGGCCATCAAGTCTGGCGTTTGTCAGTGCCGCCCATGTCGGGCGCCGTCGTCGCCGAAAACCTTGCCGCCGACTTGGCGACCCAAGTCCTCTACGATTGGGGCGGCGGCTTGGTCTGGTTGGCCGTCGATGCCGGGCCCGACGCCGGTGCCGAACAAATTCGCCGGGCGGTCGCCGAGGTGGGCGGCCATGCGACCCTTATCCGGGCGGCCGAAGACGTGCGCGGGCGCGTCGCGGTGTTCGAGCCGCAGACGGGGGCGCTTAAGGGCCTGACAGAGCGCGTCAAGGAAGGCTTCGACCCCCACGGTATCCTCAACCCCGGGCGCATGGTTGAGGGGGTTTAAGAGGCAACATCATGCAGACCGAATTCACCATTGCCCAACTCGCCGACCCCGAGATCGACGCCGCCAATTCGATCCTGCGTAATTGCGTGCATTGCGGGTTCTGCACGGCGACGTGCCCGACTTATGTGTTGCTGGGCGACGAGTTGGACAGCCCGCGTGGGCGCATCTACATGATCAAGAACGTGCTGGAAAAGGCCGAACCGGCATCGGCCAAGGTGGTTAAGCACTTGGACCGCTGCTTGTCGTGCCTCAGTTGCATGACGACGTGTCCGGCATCGGTCGATTACATGCACCTGATCGACCGCGCCCGGGCGCGCATCGAAAAAACCTTCACCCGGCCCTTGGCCGATAGGCTGCTGCGGTCGCTGCTGGCGGCGGTGGTGCCAAGGCCGGGGCTGTTCCGGTTGTCGCTGATCGGCGCCGGCCTTGCCCGCCCGTTTAAGGCGCTGATGCCGGGGCGGATGAAGGGTCTTGTCGGCATGGCGCCCCGAAAAGTTTCCTCAGCCTCCGCCGGCGACCGGCCGCAGGTTTTTGCCGCCGAAGGTACGCGCAAAAAACGGGTGGCGCTGATGACCGGCTGCGCCCAACAAGTGCTGCGCCCTGAAATCAACGAAGCCACGGTGCGGTTGTTGAGGCGGCGAGGCTGTGAGGTCGTGATCGCCGAAGGCCAGGGCTGCTGCGGGGCGCTGGTCCACCACTTGGGCCGGGAAGACGAGGCCAAGGTGCAGGCTCAGGCCAACATCGAAGCCTGGGAAAAAGCCGATGTCGAAGCCATCGTCATCAACGCGTCGGGCTGCGGCACCACGGTCAAGGACTATGGCTGGATGTTCAAGGACGATCCCGCCTGGGCCGAACGCGCCGCCGCCATCGCCGCCAAGACCGCCGACGTTACCGAGATTATGAGCGAACTGGAGTTGGGCGACGTCGTCCCCGGGGACAGGCCCGTCGTCACCTATCATTCCGCGTGCTCCATGCAACACGGCCAGCAGATCAAGGACCCGCCCAAGGCTCTGCTGACTGAGGCCGGGTTCGAGGTCCGCGATCCCGCCGAAGGCCATCTTTGTTGCGGGTCGGCGGGCACCTACAACATGCTGCAGCCGGAACTCGCCGGGCAATTGCTGGCGCGCAAGGTCGAAAACCTAAAAAACACCGGCGGTGAAGTCATCGCCACCGGCAACATCGGGTGCTTGGTGCAGATTTCGGGAGCCGATTGGGGTGGCCAAGGGGACAATAAGGCACCGCCGGTGGTTCACACGGTGGAGCTTCTGGATTGGGCGACCGGCGGCCCGAAGCCGCCGGGGATGGATTAAGTTTGCCCTTCCAAGTTTATTTGCGGGCTTGGCGGGCGTGCGCCTTCTCGAAAATGTTTTCTCCGGCCCGCCAGCGCAGTGCGGCATCGGGTGTTTCCAGCATAATCGCCAGCGCCGGGGTTAAGTCCAGCGCATCGCCATCGAGACCACAATCGGCAAGCCCCCGTTGAACGCCCCGCAGGGTCGCATGGGCGATGATGTCCTGATGCGGGTAGCCGGTAATCTCGGTTTCCGCATCGCCCGCCTTGTGGCGTTCGCAGTCAACGGCGTCATACGAGTTAAACCCCCGGCAAACGAAGGGGCGGACAGGATAAACGCTGCACCTGCTATCTTTGAGAAGCGGGCAGGGCATTGACGGCGGGCTTTCATTTTTATTTTGGGCGCCTTTCGTTTCGGTGGTTTCGCGGATTTTTTGGGAAATTTCTTTGGTTTCTTGTTCGTTGAATTGATCGGCCATATGGGCGGCGATGCCGATGACTTCCAAGGCGCTGGCATGGACTTCGGTGCTGGTGCAGCAAAAGGCGCAGCCTTGGGCACAGGCGATGGGCCTGGACGGCGGCAGTGTCTCGAGGATGTCCCGGGTCAATCTTTCAAAAAACTGGACGGTGGCGTCTGACAGAAGCGGCAATTCCTCGATGGCCTTGCTCGTGGCCATTGTCCCGCTGACGATCTCTCTTACCTGTTGTTCAAGGGTGACCCAGTAATCTTGGGGCGCGTCAGACGGCTTTTCCTCTGTTTCCATACATCATCTCCCGCAAACGTGGTCGCAAAGCGAAAAATGCTATGGAGTCCGGCCACCAAAGGTTGCGGGAAACTAGCATTGCATTGGTTAATAAAATCCTTCATTTCCTTTTCATGGTACTTTTTGCAATGAGAGGAGTTAAACGATGCCGAAAAAAGACATAGCCCTTGTCGTCGGCGCCGGTACGGGGCTGGGTGGGGCGTTGGTCAAATGTTTTGCCGATGCCGGCATGACCGTCGCGGCGGCTTTGCGAAACCCCGATAAACTGGCGCCGTTGATGGAAGAACTGGACGGTCGGGCCGGGCCTTTTGCTTGCGATTCCACCGATGAAGACGCCGTCGGGGATTTGTTCGAAAAAGTCACCGCCGATCTGGGGGCACCGACTTTGGTCGTCTACAACGCCAGCGCTTTTTTGAAGAAAAGCTTTTTAGAGACCACGGCTGAAGATCTTGAACAGTGCTGGAGAACCGGATGCCTGGGCGCTTTTTTTGTTGGTCAGGCGGCGGTCAGGGGCATGACGGCGAAGGGGTCGGGCACCATCATTTTTACCGGCGCTACGGCGTCGCTTCGCGGCGGCGCCGGCTTCCTTACCATGGCCGTCCCAAAATTCGGCCTTCGGGCGTTGGCGCAAAGCATGGCCCGCGAATTCGGGTCCCAAGGCATCCACGTGGCGCATGTCATCATCGATGGTCAGATCATGTCGGACGCCCGCGCCGAACTGGCCAAGGAACGCCCCCCTGATGGGCTTTTAGATGCCGACGCTATTGCCAGAAATTACCTGAATCTGCACAACCAACACCGAAGCGCCTGGACGCAGGAAATGGACCTCAGGCCGTGGGTGGAGAAATTTTAAATGACCCGGCCGGAGGCGCGCCTAACGTAAAGTTGATTTGCAGGTGATCGCCTACATATTTAGGTAACGATCAGGTCTTATTCAATCTTAGGAGGTTCCACCCATGGATCGACGTTACATGATCAAAAGCTTTGGCGCCCTATTGATGGCGACAGGGCTTTTATTGGCGATGCCGGAGTCGGCGGTCGCCAAATCAGAGGTCAATGCCTCGTTTATCGGCTCGGTCGCCATCGAAGGCACGGACCCGGTCGCCTACTTTACCGAGGGCAAGGCGGAAAAGGGGTTGTCCAAATTTAACCATTCCTGGAAAGGCGCCACCTGGCGGTTCAAGAGCGCCGCCAATCAAAAGGCATTCGCCGCCGATCCTGAAAAATACGCGCCGCAGTTCGGCGGCTACTGCGCCTGGGCGGTCAGCCAAGGGTATACCGCCGCCATCGACCCGGAAGCCTGGACGATCCATGGCGGCAAGCTCTATCTTAATTTTTCCAAGGGCGTGCAGGCCGAATGGGCCCAGGACATCCCCGGCAATATCGCCAAGGGCGAGAAAAATTGGCCCCAGGCCCTGGAAAAATAACGGCGCCAACGTTCCCTTGAAGCGGGCCTGGGGGGGCGCTACCTTACCCAAGGATAACAATAACCTTGTGCGGGAGGCGGGATGATGGCCAAGGTCGCCCACGTTAACGACGATCTTCTTGACGCGCTTGCCGCCATCGTCGGCGACAGGCTGTCGACGGCTAAGTCGGTCTTGGAACAGCATGGCCGCGACGAATCCTACCATGCCCCCCATCCGCCCGACGTCGTGGTTTACGCCGAAACCACAGGCGAGGTCAGCGACATCGTCAAATTGTGCGCGGCCCGCGATGTGCCAGTCATCCCCTTCGGCACCGGCACCTCGTTGGAAGGGCACGTGGCGGCGCTCAATGGTGGGGTGTGCATCGATCTTAGTCACATGAACAATATCGTCGTCGTCAATGACGAGGACATGGACGCCATCGTCGAGGCCGGGGTCACCCGCAAGCAGTTGAACGAACACCTGCGCGAGACCGGCCTGTTTTTCCCCATCGATCCGGGCGCCGATGCTTCCATCGGCGGCATGGTGGCGACGCGGGCGTCGGGCACCAATGCCGTGCGTTACGGCACCATGCGCGAAAACGTCCTGGCGATGACGGTCGTCATGGCCGATGGGCGCATCATCCAAACCAGCCGCCGGGCCCGCAAATCGTCCGCCGGCTACGATTTGACGCGGCTGTTCGTCGGCTCGGAAGGGACGCTCGGCGTGATTACCGAAATCACCGTCCGGCTGCACGGTATTCCGGAAGCGATTTCATCTGCGGTTTGTTCCTTCCCCGATCTGCCGTCGGCCATTTCCACCGTCATTCAGACCATCCAGGCCGGTGTTCCGGTCGCCCGGATCGAGCTTATGGATGAGGTCCAGATGGATGCCATCAACAAGTTTTCCGGGTTCGATTATCCGATGCTGCCGACGCTGTTCTTTGAATTTCACGGCTCCAAAAACGGCGTCGTCGAACAGGTCGAAACGGTCGAGGCCCTTGCCGGCGATTTTGGCGGCTCCGGTTTCCAATGGGCGGTCAAACAGGAAGACCGCAACCGCCTGTGGCAGGCCCGCCATGATTCGTATTATGCCTGCCTGGCACTCCGTCCGGGGGCCAAGGGCATGGCGACGGATGTCTGTGTGCCGATTTCGCGCTTGGCCGAATGCATCCTTGAAACCCGGAAAGATATCGACGAAACGGGACTCCTTGCGCCGATCTTGGGACACGTGGGCGACGGCAATTTCCATGTCGTCATGATCATGGACCTCGAAGACGAAGACGAGGTCGCCAAATGCAAGGCGTTCAACGAACGGCTGGTGATGCGGGCGCTGGCTATGGACGGCACCTGCTCCGGTGAGCACGGCGTCGGCTACGGCAAGATGGATTTTCTGGCCTCCGAACACGGCGAAGCCTTGAGCGTCATGCGGGCCATTAAAATCGCGCTCGATCCGCAAAACATCATGAATCCGGGCAAGATCGTTCGTGTCTGAGCCCAACGAAGTCCTGCGGGCGCTGTTCGACGCCGCCGTCGCCGCCGCCGACCCGGCCAAGTGCGTGCCCGCCTATTTGCCGACCCCACCGAAAGGCCGAACTGTCGTTATCGGCGCCGGCAAGGCGTCCGCCGCGATGGCCCGGGCGGTCGAGGACAATTGGGGCGGCGATATATCCGGCCTGGTCGTCACCCGCTACGGCTGCGCCGTCCCTTGCCGGCGCATTGAAATCGTCGAAGCCGCCCACCCGGTCCCCGACGCCAAAGGCTTGCAAGCAGCAAACCGGATTCTGGATATCGCCAAGGGTTTGGGCCCGGATGATTTGATGCTGTGCCTGATTTCGGGCGGCGGGTCGGCGTTGTTGTCGCTGCCGGCGGACGGCTTGACGCTGGAAGACAAACAAACGGTCAACGGCGCGCTGCTGCGCTCGGGCGCCACCATCGGCGACATGAATTGCGTGCGCAAGCACCTGAGCGCCATCAAGGGCGGGCGGCTGGCCCAGGCGGCGGCATCCGGGATCGTTAGTTTGCTCATCTCGGACGTCCCCGGCGACGATCCGGCGGTCATTGCTTCCGGCCCGACGGTTCCCGACGCGACGACCACCGGGGACGCGCGGGCGGTCATTGAAAAATTTGGTATCGATCTGCCGGCCTCGGTCATGGCCTATCTTGACCGGGAAGAAGCCGAAACCCCGAAACCCGGCGACCCCGTCTTCGATCGTTGCCAGACGGTGATTGTCGCTCGTCCTCAGGAAAGTTTGGAGGCGGCCGCCGAAAAGGCGCGAACGCTCGGCCTGGTCCCGGAAATTCTCGGCGACGCCATCGAAGGCGAAGCCCGCATCGTCGCTCAGGACCATGCGGCGCTGGTCGAAGGGGCTCAAACAGGCGGCAAGCCAACGGTGTTGCTGTCCGGTGGCGAGGTCACGGTGACCATCGCCGGCAATGGCCGTGGCGGGCCGAATACGGAATATCTTTTGGCCTTGGCGTTGGCGCTGGACGGCAGAGAAGGGGTCCATGCCATCGCCTGCGATACTGACGGCATCGACGGCAGCGAGGACAACGCCGGCGCCGTCATCGGCCCCGATACCCTGGCCCGCGCCCGCGGGTTGGGCCTGGACGCCAGGGCCTTCCTTGAAAGCAATGACGCCTATGGTTTTTTCGAGGCCCTGGGCGACCTTGTCGTCACCGGCCCGACTTTGACGAATGTTAATGATTTCAGGGCTATTCTCATTACCGGTTAAGTTCCGTCCGAGGCGCTTATGTCTTAGGTTTGCCCCGGCTGCGAACTGACATTACTATTTCGGTAAATTGTAGGGGTTTAAGTCTTGAAGAAAATTCTTTGGACGCTCGGTGTTGTCCTGGTTTTGCTGATCGGCGGAGTCCTGATCGGGCCGGGACTGGTCGACTGGAACAAATACAAAGAAGACATCCAGGCCCAGGCCAAAACCGCCACCGGGCGCGATCTCGTCATCAAAGGCGACATCTCGATCACGGTTCTGCCGGCGCCGGCGCTGGTCGCCAGTGACGTTACCCTGACCAATGCCAAAGGTGCCGCCGTCAAGAATATGGTGGCGCTGAAATTGCTGGAGGTCCGCATCAAAATGGCGCCGCTGTTGGCGGGCCGTGTCGAGGTCGAACGGGTCAAGCTGGTCAACCCGGTGATCGAACTTGAGGTCCTGGCAGACGGGAAAAAGAATTGGGAATTTGAAACAGGGCCGGCAAACACCGCCTTGGTGCCGCCGACTAAGGCCAAGGATGCTTCTGGGCAGGGGAAAAAAGCCGGACCGGTCGACGGCAAAGCGCCGGGAACAGCATTCGTGCTCGACAGTTTCACCATTGAAAACGGCACCTTGATTTACCGGGATGCCAAGGGCGGCATTTTCGAGCGGGTCGAGAAAATAAACGCCAATGTCGCCGCCGCGTCGCTGGCCGGGCCATTTGAAAGCTCGGGCGAGGCCATGGTTCGGGGCACGCCGTTGAGCTATGGCGTCAATGTCGGCGAATTCATTCATGGACGCACGATTCCATTTAATCTCAGGCTCGGGGTGACGTCCGCAGACGCGAAAGTACAGATAAACGGCACCCTGGTCGGGCTCGAAGATCAACCCAAGGTCAAGGGCAAGGTCAAAGGCGAAGGCGCGTCCTTGGCCCGGTTGATTCAAGCCGTCGGGCCGAAGTCCGCGTTGCCGGGTTTTTTGGGTCAGGCTTTCAGCTTTGACGGCGCCGTCACCGCGGCCGCCGACGGCGCTGATGTGGCGGGGCTAAATTTCCGTCTGGGCAGCACCCAGGCTTCGGGTGATGTCACCGCAACGCTCAACAAGACGATGGCGGTTAAGGTGCGCATGGCCGCCAATCGCATCGACATGGATAAATGGCTGTCGCTTCCCCCTGTTGATGCGCCGAGCCCGGCAAAGGGCGGCGGCGCCAAAGCCCCGAAGGCGGAAGCCCCCGTGGCGGCGGGGCAAACTGGCTCTGGGGCTGGCCCCGGCGTTGACTCTGGGGCTTTCGCTTTGCCGAAGAACATCAGCGCATCTCTTGGTTTAACCGCCGAAGCCATCACCTTTCGGGGCGGCGTTATCCGCAACGGGGTGGTGAACGCCGAACTTGCCAATGGCGAGGCGACGATCTCGCAGATTTCCGCACAGTTTCCGGGTGGTTCCGACTTGGCAATCTTTGGGTTCCTGACGGCGGAAAACGGCAAGCCCCGTTTCGAAGGGGAACTTGAAACCACGGTCAACGACCTGCGCGGGGTCCTGCGTTGGTTGGGCGAAGATATGAAGGGCATCGGCCCGGAAAGACTTCGCAAGCTTAATTTGGCGACCCGCGTCATCGCGGTCCCGGAACAATTGCAGCTGGCGGGCCTGGACCTGCAGTTCGATTCTTCCCGGCTGACGGGGGGCGTGGCCCTAGCCTTGACGAAGCGGCCCTCCTTCGGCGCCGATTTGACCCTGGACCGGATCAATCTGGACGCCTATTTGCCGCCTGCGACGCCTAAACCGGCAAAGAAGACAAAACAGGCCCAGGATATAAAAGGGACTAAAAAAACCGCGACGACGAAACCACAGGAAAAAGCCCCGAAAGTCGAAAACCCGTTTTCCGCGCTCAAGGTGCTGACGGAGGTCGATGCCAACCTCAAGGTCCGGGTCAAGAACCTGGTTTTTCGCGGATCCCGGATCAAGGACGTCACCATGGACGGCACTCTTTATAACGGCGATCTTGAGCTCCGTCGCTTGGGCGTCGCCGAGATGGCAGGCGCCCAAGCGACGGTCACCGGCGTGCTTAAAGGGTTAGGCGGCATTCCCGAGGCATCGCCCCTGTCTTTCGACATGAAAGCCGGTGACTTGTCGAAGCTGCTCAACCTGGCCGGGATGGACGGCGCTGTCGTACCCAAGGGTTTGGGGGCGGTGAATGTTTCCGGTAAAATCAACGGCAAGCTGTTGGCGCCGAAGCTCGATGTGAAATTAGAAGGGGCCGGGGCCCTGGGCCGCTTGCAGGGGCAGATCGAGGGGCTCGCCGGTATACCCACCGCCAAAGGATTGAAATTCTCCGTCAGCGCCGGTGATGCGACGCGGCTATTAAAACTGGCCGGGATCGAAGGCAAAGGGGCCGTCAAACAGTTCGGCAAGGTCGTCGTTGAAGGTGCTGTCGACGGCAACCTGCTGCAACCGACCGTGACGTTGACCCTGAACGGCGCCGGGGGAACCGTTTCCTTGAGCGGGCCGGTCAATACGCTTACCCCCACCGACATGGCGGATTTGAGCCTTAAGGCCAGTTATCCCAACCTGAAGCGACTGATCAGGGCGCTGGGGGTGGCTTATACGCCGGCGGGAAAAATCGGCGGGCTTGATATCCAAGCCAAGCTGCGGGGCGGGCCCAAGGCGCTGACGATATCCGGCTTGACCGCCAAGGCGGGGGCCGTGCAGATGACCGGGGACATCGCCGTCGGGCTCGAAGGGCCGCGCCCCGCCATCAAGGCAAACTTGTCGGCCGGCGCCATCGTTATCGATCCGTTCCTGCCGGCGCAGAAATCGGCGTCGCTTTGGGATGGGCTGATAATACGCCCCGCCGCCCGCAGGAAACCATCTTCGGGGCGTTGGTCGCGCAATCCCATCGACCTTTCGGGATTGGGCACCGTCGATGCCGAGATCGCGTTTAAAACACCCTTGCTGCAATTCGAAAAATACCAACTCCGAGATGCCGCCCTCGCCTTGAAGGTCGCCAAGGGCCGCGTCAACGCTGAAAAGCTGACCGGGGTGCTGTTCGGTGGCGCATTGCACGCCGCAGGCTCCGCCACGGCCACCAACCGGCCCCGGATTGAGACCGCTTTCGCCCTGGAAAACATGAACGTCGGCCAAGCCCTCAAGGCCTTCGCCGGAACGGCCGCCGCCACCGGAAAATTGAGCATGAAAGCAAGGCTGCAGACGGCGGGGGAAAACCTCGCCGGCATGGTCAGCGGCCTGTCGGGCGACGGCAATATCCGCATGCGGGGCGTTGATGTTAAACAAGGAAATACCGGCACCGCCATGGCCGGCGCCTTGGGCTTGGTGACGGCCTTGAACCAAGTCGGCGGCCTGTTGGGCGGCGCCAGCAAAGGCTCAGGCCTTGTTGATATTTCCGGCTCCTTCGATATTACCGGCGGCATCGCCCGCACAGGGGATATGAAGGTCGCGTCGGCAGTCGGCAACGGGGCCGCCACCGGGTCCATCGACTTACCCAGGTGGCTGATCGACGTTAAGGGCAATGTGCAGTTGGCGCCGAACCTGCTGACGGCGTTTTTATCTTCCCGGACGGGCGGGCGGGCGGCACAGGCCGTGCCGTTCACGGTGCGCGGCAAGCTTGATGCGCCGACCATCAACCTCGATACCAGCAAGCTCACCGGCGGCGGGCTGCCGATCCCAGGCGTCGATAAACTTTTAAAGAAAGCGCCCAAGGGCGTCGGCAGCATCCTGCAGGGCATCCTCGGCGGCGGTGCGCAACAACAGGGCACCAGTGGCTCAACCGGGGGCTCCACGGGCGGGTCTGAACCGCCGCCGCCTCCGTCCGATAGCAGCCGGCAGCAACAGAAAATAGATCCCGTCGATTTGTTGAAGGGACTGTTTAAGCGGCGTTAGTTAGCTGCTTAAAAACCATGATTGGGAGCAATCGCCCTTCGAGACGGGCCTCCGGCCCTCCTCAGGGTGAGGCATAAGGAAATTTAATTCCTTGTCCTGAGCCGCGAGCGCGAGCGAGCGTGTCGAAGGATTGTTGCAACAAATATACTTTTCCAGCAACCCGCTAGTCCCTGACTACGTTGTTCAGCACGAAAACCCTGATTGCGCTCGACAGGTTGCCTTGGGTTTCGCTGTCGATTTCGGTGATTAACCCGTTGACCGATTTCCCCCGGGCCTCAGCGATCTTCTTCAACCCCCGCCAAAAGGCTTCTTCCAGCGAGACGCTGGTGGCGTGCCCGGCGATCAAGACCGAGCGCTTGCGGATGTTGGTTTCGCCTTGAATGCTGGCAGTGCTCACTTCGCCGCCCGCCGGGCTGCTTCCCAGGCCTTGCGGCCCCATTCGCAAAGATCGTCCTGATCCTCGGCGATGCCCGAGGGCGCCTCGAAATACGAAAGTTTCACCGGTTCCTTGCGGGTCTTTTTCTTGTAGGTGAAGGGGCCGAGGTCCAGGGCTTCGAAATCGGGGCGGTTCTCATCGTCGGCCTTCAGGTACAGGCCATCATCGACGACAAGGCCGAACATGGTGCCGTCCATGAAAAGCCCGGCGCCGCCGAACATGCGCTTCGATTGGACCGGGCCCAGTGATGCCAGTTGATCGACGAGAAAGTCCAGGAATTCGGGGCTGACGGGCATCTATAACAACTGCTGGTAAAGCATCAGGCCCGCCATCGCCAAAAGGATGGCGCCTGACAGGTGGTTGACGTTGCGCTGGACGGAAGGCGCGCTCAGCCATTTGCGGATGGCGTTCGCGGCCAGCGCCATCGGCGCCTGCCACAAGACGTTGATGACGATCAAAATCACCGACAGCGTAATCAACTGCGCCGGGACGTGCCCCAGGCCCGGGTTGATGAAGTTCGGGAACAGCGCCAGGAACAGCAGGATGACCTTGGGGTTGAGAAGATTGCACAGCGCCGCCTCGCGAAATGCCCGTCCTGAACCGGCGCCGGTGGGGGTGGCGCCGTTATCGAGTTGCAGCCCGCCCGACTTGCTGAAGCTCTTGATCCCAAGCCATGCCAGATAGGCGGCGCCGACGACGGCAACGGTCTTTAACAGCCCCGGCGACGAGGCGATGATCAGTGAAATTCCGGCGACGGCCAGGATGGTGTGAATAATCAGCCCCGCCTGTACGCCCGTCACCGCCGCCAGTCCGGGACCGCGGCCGCCGTTAAGCGCGTGGCCTAAGATGACGATGGTGTCCGGCCCCGGCGACATGATGATGGCGACGGCGGTGACGATAAAACCGCCCAACAATGACGGGTCGACGAAAAACATTACAATTCCCCCAAAAAGGAAACGATGGCTTTGATGGCGTCTTTCCAGTTGCCGTCTTCCGTTAGCCCCGATGCCTTGCGCGGCTTGAAGCCGTGATCGCCGTCCTCCAGCCAATGGAGTTGGATGTTGGACGACAAGGGGTAGCCTTTGACGTCCTCGGCACTGCCCAGGGTGTCGCGCGTACCCTGGCAAAACAGCGACGGCGTTTTTAAGTGTTCGAGATGGGATAGCCGCACTTCGTCGGCCACCTTGCCGGGGCCGTGAAAGGGATAGCCCAAGGCGACCAGCCCGCGCACCCCCATCTCGTCGGCGACCATGGAGGCGATGCGCCCGCCCATCGACTTGCCGCCGATGACCAAGTTTTCCGCCCCCAATTCCCCGATCACCTCTTTCCAGGTGTCGAGCAGCACCGGCGCCCGGTTGGGCGGTTTCTTGACGCCGGTCTCGCGGCGCTCGGCCATGTAGGGAAATTCAAACCGCGCTGTGCGGTATCCGGCTTCCGCCAGCCCTTCAGCGAACGCGTCCATAAAGGGGCTGTCCATAAGCGCGCCGGCGCCGTGGGCCAGGGCGACGGTCAAGGGGGCGTCCTTGGCTCCGACCTGGGGACCGTTGAAGAGGATGTCGGGCATGGTCAACCGTTATGGATAGGGGCTTGGAACTCGGCGAAGAAGTCGTTGCCCTTGTCGTCGACGATGATGAAGGCGGGGAAGTTTTCGACCTCGACACGCCAGATCGCCTCCATGCCGAGTTCGGCGTATTCCAGGCATTCCAGTTTTTTGATGGCG
>JABMOY010000110.1 GCA_013203955.1 Rhodospirillales bacterium
ATTACGCTCGACGGCGACGGCCAGAACGATCCCGCCGACATTCTGGCGCTGTTGGCGCGCTTTAACGAAGCGCCCGACCCGGACAAAATTCTGGTCACTGGATTGCGCGCCAAGCGCCAAGATTCCTTCATCAAGCGGCTGTCGTCGAAGGTCGCCAACGCGGTGCGCGCCGCAATGCTGGGTGACGGCACACCGGATACCGGGTCCGGGCTCAAGGTTTTCTCCCGCCAAGCCTTCTTGGACATGCCCCGGTTCGACCACATGCACCGTTTCCTGCCGGCGCTGATGCAGCGCCAGGGCGGCGAGGTCGTCTCGGTGCCGGTCAACCACCGCCCTAGGCGCCATGGGACGACAAAATACGGCCTGTTCGATCGCTTGGGCGTCGGCATCGTCGACCTTGTCGGCGTCATGTGGTTGAAGCGGCGCCCCATCAAGTCAAAGATTAAAAGGGACGCCAACGGGGAAGCCGGTGGGGATGGGGGCGCATGAGCGCCAAGGTCCTGTTTCGCAGCTCGATCCTGTTCGTGTCGCTGGTGGTTTTCGGCCTGTTGCTCAAGAACACGGAACTCGGCAATCTTTTCAACGAAGCCTGGATCGACCGGGTGGTGCGTGGCCAGGGCGTCACGGGCTTGTTGATCTTCGTTGCCGTCGGATGGGGCCTGACCTCGGTCGGCCTACCCCGGCAACTGGTCGCCTTCTTGGGCGGCTATGCCTTCGGCTTCGTCAATGGGATGGGGCTGTCGTTGGCGGCGACGGTGATGGGATGCATCACAGCATTTTTATTCGCCCGGCTGCTCGCCCGCGATTTGGTGGCGCACAAGATTTCAGGGCGCATCCAAAAAATAGACGCCTTCCTCAGCGACAACCCGTTTACCATGACCCTGTTGATCCGCTTCTTGCCGCTCGGCAGCAATTTCCTGACCAATCTGGCGGCCGGTGTTTCCGGGGTCCGGGCGTTTCCTTTTTTCTCAGGCTCTGCGTTGGGCTACATCCCGCAAATGGCGGTCTTCGCCCTGGTCGGCAGCGGCATCACCATCGAGCCGGGATTGCGCATTAGCTTAAGCGCCGTGCTGTTCGTGGCCTCAGGCGTTATCGGCGTCACCCTTTATCGCAAGTACCGCCACGGCAAGACCTTCGATGACACGTTAGAGAGAGGGCCTGAATGATCGCGCGCAACTGGGCGGCGCTGTTGTGGTCGGGACTTTGGCTGGCGGTCATGGCCGCAGCGTTAACGACCCGACCCCCGATGCCGGTGGACGAAACCCGGTATCTGGCCGTCGCCTGGGACATGTGGCTTTCGGGCGATTATCTGGTGCCGCACCTGAACGGCGAGACCTATAGCCACAAACCGCCGTTGTTATTCTGGTTGATCAACGCAGGATGGGCCGTCTTTGGCGTCAACGAATGGTGGCCCCGGCTGGTGGCGCCGGCCTTCGGCTTGGCCAACCTGTTCCTGACGGCGCGCCTGGCTCGTGAATTATGGCCGGGGTTCGAGCAAGCCACGCATCTTCCCCGCATCGACCATCTGGCGCCGCTATTGCTGTTCGGCGGCTTCTTTTGGGCGCTGTTCACGACGCTGACCATGTTCGACATGATCTTGGCCTTTTGCACGCTGCTGGCGCTGTTGGGTATCGTCCAAGCCTGGCGGGGAAACTGGTTGGGGTTTGTCCTGATGGGGGCGGCCATCGGGCTCGGCGTCCTGACCAAGGGGCCGGCGATTTTTCTGCATACCTTGCCGGTGGCCTTGTCGGCAACCTGGTGGGGCAAAGCTTTAATTGGCGCCAAACCTCAAAACAAAAGTCGCTGGTATGTGGGTGTCTTGGCGGCCGTCCTGATGGGCGCCTGCATTGGTCTGGCGTGGGCGGTGCCGGCGGGGATGGCCGGCGGCGAGGCTTACCGGGACGCTATTTTTTGGGGGCAGTCGGCGGGCCGCATCGTTTCGTCTTTCGCCCACAAACAATCGTGGTGGTGGTACGGGGCGACGTTGCCGTTGTTGTTGCTGCCGTGGGTTTTGTGGCCGCCGGCGTGGCGGGCGGCCAAGGGGTTCCGAAAACTGTCCAACGACGGCGGGGCGCGCTTGTGCGCGGTCTGGTTCTTAAGCGCGGTCGTGGTTTTTTCGGCGATCAGCGGCAAGCAGTTTCATTATCTGCTGCCGGAAATGCCGGCCATCGCCCTGATCCTGGCGCGCCTGCTGTATGCGGGCGATGAAAAGAAACCCATGCCGCCCCTCGACCAAGCCGTTCCCGGCCTGTTTGCCGTTATCTGTGGCACGGTGCTTATCGGATTGCCGACATTTGGGTTTGCCGGCGCACCTTCGTGGCTGAACCTGTTGGCCTCGATGTGGGGGCTGGTCTTGGTGGTCGCCGGGTTCGCCGTGGTCTTGACCGCCAAGCTGCCCCTGTCCGGGCGCATCGGCGCGATTGCCACCCTCAGCGCGGTTTTCGTTATTGTCAGCCATTTGGCGCTGAAGCCCCCCCTGGCGGCGGTTTACGACCTCAAACCCCTGGCCTTGAAGATGGCCGAATGGCAACGCCAAGGCATCGCGCTGGCCAATTTCAGTAAGTACCACGGCCAGTACAATTTCCTCGGCCGCCTTGAGACGCCGGTGACCGAGGTCGGCATGCTTTACCCGGACACGGAAAAATTTATCAAAGCGAATCCAAAGGCCCTGATCATCGCCTATCACCGGGCTCTGCCGACGGCGGCTAAGCCGATCGCCGTTTACCGTTTCCGGACCCGCTTGATCGCCGTTTGGGAAGCCTCGGTGGTCGCCCGGCACCCCGGCATCACGGAACGCTGAGCCGGGTTTTCCGTTAAAAATAGCGGCTTGCCCTTGACAGAGGGGGGGAACCCCCATACATCCGTAGCACTCACAGGGGGTGAGTGCTAATAATTCCCTCTAACTACTTGTAAATAAACAATTCCATGGAGAATAACTATGAAGTTTAGGCCGCTGCATGACCGCGTTCTCGTGAAACGTGAGGAGCAGGATAAAAAAACCGCGGGCGGGATCATCATTCCCGACACCGTGCAGGAAAAGCCGATGGAAGGCAAAGTTGTTTCCGTCGGTTCTGGGACCCGCAGCGAAGACGGCAAGGTTACGCCGTTGGACGTCAAAGCCGGCGATAAGGTGCTGTTCGGGAAATGGTCGGGCACTGAGGTCACCATCGACGGCGATGATCTGATCATCATGAAAGAGTCCGACATCATGGGCGTAATTACGAAGAAATAAGGGACGGATAAAATGCCAGCTAAAGAAGTCAAATTTTCAACCGACGCCCGCACGCGCATGCTCGCCGGCGTCGATATCCTGGCCAACGCGGTCAAGATCACGCTTGGGCCTAAGGGCCGCAACGTGGTCCTCGACAAGGCCTTCGGCGCACCGCGCATCACCAAGGACGGTGTCACCGTGGCCAAGGAAATCGAACTTGCGGACAAGTTCGAAAACATGGGCGCCCAGATGG
>JABMOY010000111.1 GCA_013203955.1 Rhodospirillales bacterium
CGCCAGAGCCGCATCTTGAATGGCATTTGGTATCTGGGCCGTGATCAGGAAATGGTGACCACGTCCGTCAAGATCTCCATGATGCGCTTGAAGACAGGCGAGATGTTGATTGTCGCGGCAAGCCGTATCGGGATCAAAAAAGCTTTGCCGACATATCGCCGTCGTTGGGGCATTGAAACGCTGTTCTCGTGCCTGAAAACAAGAGGACTGGGGCTGGAAGATACGCACATGACCCAACCTCACAAGTTGGCGACGTTGATGAACATCTTGGCCATCGCATTTTGCCTCGCTTATAAAGCCGGGCTTTGGCTTGTCCGAATAAAACCGCCCAGATATAAAGCGCATGTCATCCGCAACTATGTTGAGCAGGGTGCGCCGGGGCCGGTTTACTTGAACCTTCCAGTCGGACAAATTCCCGTCACCTTCGAACGCGCGACCAGCGTAAATGATACCGTCTGGTTCTTGGCCCCCTAAATAACGGCGGGCAATACCTGCACGCGAGAAGATATAGAGGTGCGTCTGGATGGCGGGAATTATCAAGAAATGGCATTCAGAACGCCGCTAATTCGTCAAAATCGGAGGTGTCGGGCGATTGGAGAAAATAATTTTTCAGAAAACGGTGTGATTTTGTATAATCGTGCCGATTGTGAAGATCACATAGGAAATGTCGGTTGATACATGGAATGCCGGTTACGGAGAGCATTATGACCGCCCGCGATCCCCATCGATTTGTTGCTGAGCTGGACGACGCGACGATCGACAGGCTTATCAACCGCCTGGAAAGCCGGGGCAAGGATGCGGTTTTCACGCGTTTATTCGATGCGTATGTCGCTCGAATGCGGTTATCCCCTTCCGCGCAAATCCTGGAAATCGGCTGCGGCACGGGCGTCGTGGTGAGGACGCTGGCGCGCCGCGAGGGCTTCTCCGGGCGCGTAACGGGGATCGATCAAAGTCCCGCCTTTATTGAAACCGCGCGGCGGTTGGCAGCGGAAGAGGGGCTGGATCAGCACGTCGAGTTCCGCGTGGGAGATGCCCATGCCCTTGAAGAAGAGGACGGACGGTACGATGCCGTCATCATCCACACAGTCGTAAGCCACGTTACGGACCCCCTGTCCGTCCTCAGGGAAGCGGCCCGCCTTGTTCGGATCGGAGGCATGGTTGCCGTCTTCGATGGTGATTACGAATCCCTCACGTACGCCTACCCCGATCATGCGGTTGGCAGAGCGATGGACCGGGCGCTTGTAGAGACGGCCTTTAACAATCCTCTCGTCATGCGCGGCATGGCGCAGTTGCTGTCCGATGCGGGGCTGGAACTGGAAGAGACCCTCGCCGACGTTGTTGCTGAGATCGGCACGGGAAGTTACTTCGTGTCGATGGCGGAAACGTATGCGCCAATGATATCAAGCTCCGGTCTGTTGCCTGCGGAAAAAGTGGATGCCTGGCTTGCAGAGCAACACCGGGCCCTGGACTGGGGCACGTTTTTCGCGGCGTGTAACTATTACGCCTTTTTGGCAAGGCGCCCCGTATCAGCGGGATGAACGGTCCAGGTTAAGGGCCGCCCTTGGGCGGGCAACCCGTTTGATTCTGTAACCGCCGTTTACACGGCCTGGCAGTGTCAGAGCAAACTGACTTGAATCGACGAGGCAGGTTTCGTAGCGTCTATGGATGAGAAAGCCATTCCGTTATTTCAAGACTTCGCCTGATATCATCCGCCTGACGGTGATAATGTATGTCCGCTATCCCCTGTCATTGCGTCAGGTCGAAGACCTGCTCGACGAGCGAGGCATAGACATCAGCTATGAGACGGTACGCGCTTGGTGGAACCGGTTTGGCCCGATATTCGCGGCGGAAATCAGAAAAAAGCGAGTTGCTGCGCACCGGAATTGGACGCAGTGGCGCTGGCATCTGGATGAGGTATTTGTCCGGATCAACGGTGAAACCCACTACCTCTGGCGGGCGGTCGACCACGAGGGCGAAATTCTTGAAGCGTTCGTCACTAAGAGGCGGGATCGCAAGGCTGCACTGAGGTTTTTGAAGAAGGCGATGAAACGATATGATCGCCCGAAGACGGCAGTTACGGGTCGGCTTCGTTCATATCGAGCTGCGATGAAGGAGATCGGCAATGAGGCCTGCCAGGAAACTGGCCGCTGGCTCAACAATCGGGCCGAAAACTCACATCAGCCGTTTCGACGACGGGAAAGAGCGATGGCCAGGTTCAGGGACATCAAGATTCTGCAAAAATTAGCCTCCGTCCATGCCTCGATTCACAACCATTTCAACCAAGATCGCCACCTCAACCACCGCGATCTCTTCAAGAAAAACCGATCAGCCGCCCTGGCCGAGTGGCGTCAACTTGCGGCCTTGAGTTCCTCAACTTCCGGCTTTTTTGAGACTGGTTCGATTTACTCTGACAATGCCCTGACATGACACCGGAAACCGCAAATACCATCGACGCCGGCCCGCTCAAGGTCGCTTACTTCGTATCCGGGCCTGAGGACGGTCGGCCGGTCATGCTGGTGCACGGCTGGCCGGACGATGCGCTGACGTGGGCCCGCGTTCTGCCGACGTTGCACGACGCCGGGCATCGGACCATCGTGCCTTATTTGCGCGGCTTCGGGAAAACCCGCTTTCGCGACGATGCGGCTATGCGTTCGGGCACCCTGGCGGCGCTCGGCCAGGATATCCTGGATCTGGCGGGCGCCTTGGGCCTCGAGCAATTCGATGTGGTCGGCCATGATTGGGGCGCGCGGGGCGCTTATATCGCAGCCGTCCTGGCGCCCGAGCGGATCCGCCATTGCGTTGCCCTGTCGGTGGGATGGGGCACCAACGACCCGGAACAGGCGCTGTCGCTCGGCCAGGCGCAAAATTACTGGTACCACTGGTATATGGCGCTGGAGCGGGGCGCCGATCTGGTGCGCAATGATCGCGTCAATTTCACCCGCTATCTCTGGGACACCTGGGCGCCGACGTGGGATTTAAGCGACGACGAATTCTCCCTGACGGCCAAGTCTTTCGACAATCCGGATTGGGCCGAGATTGTCCTGCATTCCTACCGCGTGCGTTGGGGGCTGGCGCCCCGCGACCCCGCCTATATCGCCGCCGAGGAACGCGTGGCGGCGGACCCGACGATCCATGTGCCGACTTTGGTCATCCACGGCGGCGGCGATCCCTGCAATGGCCCCGCCACATCGGAGGGCAAGGAAGGCTTTTTCAAGGCCGGCTACCGGCGGGTTGTCCTGGACGGTATCGGCCATTTTCCGCAACGCGAAGCGGCATCGGAAACGGCATCGTTGATCGCCGAGTTTTTACAAACCTGAGGCGATTAAGCGGGTCAGCCCCCCTTCCCTTACACGCGTTTGCGGTTTAAGCATATCCGATGACCGCGAAGGCGAAAAAGACCAAAGACATACCGCTGCCGCTGGACGCCAGCATCCTCGACGGGTTGCCCGACCCGGTGTTCCTGGTTGACCAGGCCCACCTGATCGTCGATTGCAACCGCGCCGGGCGCAGGCTGTTGGGCGGCGAGGCCGTGGGGTGCGAGTTGGCGAAGTCGCTCAACAACAACGACGTGATAACTGCTGTTGAAAACACCCTGGACGGCAACCCCGGCACCCGCACCGAAGTCTTCATCCCCTACCCGGTCTCGCATTCTTACGAGCTCAATGTCTGGCGGCTGCCGGATCTCAAATCAAAAGGCCCGGCGTGGGCCATGGTGGTGTTGCAGGACATCACCGCTGCCAAAAAGGCCGAGCAGATGCGCGCCGATTTTGTCGCCAACGTCAGCCACGAACTGCGCTCGCCGTTATCGTCGCTTTTGGGATTTATCGAGACGTTGCGCGGCCCCGCCAAGGACGATAAAAAAGCCACCGAAAAATTCCTCGCCATCATGGAAACCGAAGCCAAGCGCATGACGCGGCTGATCAACGATCTGCTGGCGTTATCCAAGGTCGAAACCGACGAACACATCCGCCCCGAGGAAACCCTCGACCTCGGCAAGCTTCTGGCGCAGATCACCAACATCCTGTCGGTGCGGGCGAAGGAACGCGGCATGGACATCAACCTCGACCTGCCGGAACCGCTGCCGCCGGTGATCGGCGACGCCGACGAATTGACCCAGGTGTTTCAAAACCTGATCAACAACGCCATCAGCTACGGCCGCGCGAAAACCTCCGTGCGCATCGTCGCCAAAGCCGAAGACTCCGTTCCCGGTACCGGCGCCAAGGGCCTTTCGGTTGCCGTCATCAACGAAGGCGAAGGCATCCCGGCGGAAGATATTCCGCGTCTGACGGAACGCTTTTACCGGGTCGACAAGGGGCGGTCCCGATCCATGGGCGGCACCGGGCTGGGGCTGGCGATCGTCAAGCACATCGTCGCCCGACATCGCGGCGATTTGGTCATCGAAAGCGCGCCCGGCAAGAAAACATCCTTTCGGGTTCATCTGCAGCGCGCCGATTGAAAAACCCAGAATTTCTCACGTTTTTCCCAGTTGTCTGGGTGTCATAAAAGTTTCACTGAACCGTCATAAAAGCGAAACCGCTTCTCCTTAGGGTGCCTTGGTGAACGGGCCATGGGGCCCGTCCTGACAAGTATGTAGGAGAAGATAAAACTCATGTTGAACAAAACCCTTGCCGTCGCCGCTGTCACCTTGATCGGTTTCACCGGTATCGCCGAAGCCCGGGACCAAATCCGCATCGTCGGCTCGTCAACGGTCTATCCCTTTTCAACCACGGTCGCCGAACAGTTCGGCAAGACCACGTCATTCAAGACCCCGATCGTCGAAAGCACCGGTTCCGGTGGCGGTCTGAAACTTTTCTGCGCCGGTGTCGGCGACAAACACCCCGACATCACCAACGCATCCCGGCGCATTAAAAAATCCGAAGTCGCCCGCTGCGCCAAGAACGGCATCACCGACATCATCGAAGTCAAGGTCGGCTACGACGGCATCGTCATGGCCAACTCGAAAAAATCCCCGGTTTTTAACCTGAGCCTCAAGGACGTGTTTTTGGCCCTGGCCAAGGACGTCCCGGACGGCGACGGCAAGCTTCAGCCCAACCCTTACAAGACCTGGGACCAAGTCAATTCATCCCTGCCCGCAACCAAGATCGAAGTCTTGGGCCCGCCGCCGACGTCCGGCACCCGCGACGCCTTTGTCGAGCTCGCCATGGAAGGCGGCTGCAAGACGTTCAAGTGGATCAAGGCGATGAAGAAGAAAAACAAGAAGGCTTATAAAGCGCTTTGCCCCACCATCCGCGAAGACGGCGCCTTTATCGAAGCCGGCGAGAATGATAACCTGATCGTCAAGAAGCTCGACGCCAATCCGAAAGCCTTCGGTATCTTCGGATACAGCTTCCTTGATAAGAA
>JABMOY010000112.1 GCA_013203955.1 Rhodospirillales bacterium
GCCTCATCCTGAGCTTGTCGAAGCCTCATCCTGAGCTTGTCGAAGCCTCATCCTGAGCTTGTCGAAGCCTCATCCTGAGCTTGTCGAAGGATGAGGCCGCCCACCCCTGATGTTTCGACAAGCTCAACATGAGGGGTGGGCTTGAGCCCCGTTTTGGTTGGAAACCGTCCTAGCGCCCCTCTCCCGCGCCACGTCTTTTGGGCGGCGCCGGGTTGGCCTCGATGAATTTGCGGGCCATTGGCGCCATGCGGGGATGAAACTTTTCCAGGAGCCCAAGCGACCTGTCCTTTAAGGCCGCGTCATTCCCCCAGGCGCCGGCCTGAACGCCTAAGCGCAGCACCTGAGCATCGGCGGGCAGGATATCGACAAGCCGCCTCAGGAACGGAACCTCGTCGGCGTAGCGTCCGGCCAGATGCAGCGTCACCGTCATCGCAAACATCGAATTAATCGCATTGGGGTCTTGGGCGAGTGCGCGGGCGAACATGTCGATGCTGTCGTCGATCATACGCCGCCGACCGAAAGCCTGTCCGGCCAAGTCCCAAAGCTGGCGGTTGTTGGCTGCCCCGCATTGGTCCTTGATGAAGGCGGTTTGTTTGGCGGTCAGGGCTTGCCGCGACGCCCCGGTGTTGTTTAGGGCGTTGTCCACGGCGCGGGCGCATTTCCGGTAGGCTTCGCCGATCCTTCTGCTTAACTCCCTGTGCTCAGGGCCTGATTGGGCTTTCAGGCGGGCGATTTCCGATGCCGGAATGGCCTCGTTGCGGCCATCGCCGCCCGACGCGATGACGGCAACCAATTGACCCTTGGCATTGACCAACGCGCCGCCCGAGTTGCCGGGGCCGCTGATTGCATCATGGTGAAGGCGGGCCAAGGGTTTTCCCGTCGCCGGGGCGAGCACCAGGAGGCCCGGCTCGTAAACCTTGATGGCATCGCGCTTAACATCGGTGCCGATGGTATAGAGGGGCTCTCCGGCATTTGCCTTAGCCCTTTCCAGGGGTGCTGCCGCTTTCAAGCCGGGAACCCGGAGCAGGACCAAGTCGCCCGGATAACGGGTCGGCACAACCTGGGCGGTTAGCGGTTCGCCCACCGGCGGGAAGACGCGGGCTTTTTCCTGGTCGGCGACGACATGGCGGTTGGTGACCAGCAGTTCGGGTTCGATCAAAACGGCGCTGGCTTCGGGGTCGTAGGCCTCAATGCGGAAGACATGGGATGCGGCGGCGCAGACGGCTTCGGGCGCCCGGCAAGGGATTTTGGCCTCCGCCGGGGCAACCAAAAAGGCCAGCCAAAAGACGGCGGCGAGCACGACCGGAAAAAGCTTTAGGCGCAACATGGCTTACAAGACTCCGAAATCCCGAAGCGCCGTCAGAACGCCAAAGGTGGCAATGGAAGCCACCAAGCTCGGCACCGTGCGCCGCTTGAGGACGAAGAAAATCGCGAACCCCACCAACAAGGCCGCCAGCCGGTCGGACAACGGGGTTTCGTTCAGAATGCCGACCGGCAACAGCACAATCCGCGAAATCAATCCCGCCAGCATGCCGTAAGCCAAGCACGAAAACCATTGCACCAAATCGCCGTTGGGGTCGATGTGGGCGGCGATGGTGGCGCCGGCGGCCCGCCAGACATAGGTGGCGAGGCTGACCAGCAGCAAAATCCCCCACAGCTCCCACGAGCCCCAGAGCGTTGCGCTATTCATCGTTGCCCCCCCATCCGCTTGTCGATGAAAAAGGCGGCGGTTCCGGCGATGACGCCGCAGAACGGCAATCCCCAATTCGGCGAGATCAAGTGAAACAAGGGCCCCAACACGGCGCCGATGATCAGCGCTAACAGGCAATTGCGCTGGCGCACGCCTGCGAACATGAAAGTGAAATACATGATATTGAGGAAAATCAGGGTGACGGTGATGTAAAACGGCAGCGTCCCCGCCAGGTAATATCCGATCCCCGTCGCCACCACGCCGACCACGATGCAAATCGTGGAAAGGCCTGTGAAATAAGGGCCTCGGTGTGCTTCGTCCATCTCCGGGCCATGGCGAAGGGTCAACGCCCAGGTATTGACCGACATCAGCGCCACCAACAGATAACGCCAGCGCCAAGCGCCCTTGTCGCTGCGCAAAAGCGGCAGCATGGAAATCGACATCGGCAGGAATCGCATGTTGGCCATGGAAGACGCGACGATGATCGCCAACACCGGCGCGCCGACGGCGAACAGCTCGACGAACGCGACTTGTCCCGGCAGACCCCAGACGCTGGCGGTGGAAACCACGGCGACGCCGAAGCTGACGCCGCTGTCCCGCGCCAACGACCCAAACCCGGCCATCGACGGGCCGACCACCCAGACGGGCATGCGGAAAGCATCGACAATACCGCCGATAAAGGCCTCCCTGCGGTCCTTGTAAAGGCCGGTGCCGGATGGGGTTTGATCTGAAATAACGTGTCCTTTTCAGCCGCTTCGAGCGGGGGTACCTTATGCCGGTGGAAAGCGCAGGAAAAGGTTGTAAGCGTGAATAACCCTACCAGAGAAAGCATTACCCTGGTTACCGGGGTCATCGGCGCCGACACCCATATTGTCGGCAACCGCATTCTGTCGATGGCGCTGGAAGAAGCCGGCTTCAAGGTGGTCGCCTTGGGCGCGTTGACGCCGGCCGATGAATTCGTCAAGGCGGCCATCGAAACGGCGGCCGACGGCATCATGGTGTCGTCGCTTTACGGCCAAGGGGAATTGGACTGCCGGGGATTTCGTGAGCTATGCATCGAAGCCGGGCTCGACGGGATATTGTTATACGTCGGCGGTAATCTGGTGGTCGGCAAGCAAAGCTGGGAAGACGTCGAGCAGCGTTTCCAGGACTTAGGGTTTGACCGCGCTTTTGCCAACGCCACCCGCGCCGAAGACGTGATCGAGCAGTTGGATAAGGACTTCGCCGCCCGCGCCGAAGCAAAAAAATGACATCGGCGCTGCTCATCGATTTCGGCTCGACCTTCACCAAGCTCCGGGCTGTAAACCTGGAAACATCGGAAATCACCGGGGCGGGGCAGGGGCCGTCGACCGTGGCCACCGATATTTGCGAAGGCCTGAACGCCGCCCTGGCCGACCTGGAAGCCCGCATGGGCGGCTTGCCGGATTTCAAACACCGTCTGGCCTGTTCCAGCGCCTCAGGCGGGCTCGGCATGGTCACCGTCGGGCTGGTTAAGGAGTTAACCGCCGAAGCCGCGAAACAAGCCGCGCTCGGCGCCGGGGCAAAACTGACGGGGGCTTTTTCATACGGGCTGACGGCGACCGACGTTGCCGAGGTCGAGGCGCTTTCTCCCGATATCATCCTGCTCGCCGGCGGCACCGACGGCGGCAACACCGACGTGATCTTAGAGAACGCGGGAAAATTGGCGGCAAGCCAACTCGCCTGTCCCATCATCATCGCCGGTAACCGCCAAGTTGCGGACGAGGCGGCGGGGATGTTGGTGGCGGCGAAAAAAACGGTGACGATCACCGAAAACGTCATGCCCGAATTCGGCACCTTGAACGTCGAGCCGGCGCGCGCCGCCATCCGCCAGGTCTTCATCGAGCGTATCGTCCACGCCAAGGGCATCGATAAGGCCGCCGATATGTTCGACGCCGTGCTGATGCCGACGCCGGCGGCGGTTTTGGAGGGCGCTAGGTTGCTGTCCGAAGGCACGGCCAATACGCCCGGCCTCGGTCCGCTGGTCGTCGTCGATGTTGGCGGCGCCACCACCGACGTGCATTCGGTGGCCTCGGGCGAGCCGACGGGCGAAGGCGTGATATTCCACGGTCTGCCCGAGCCGCACCTGAAACGCACGGTGGAAGGCGATCTCGGCATGCGCATCAACGCCAAAGCGATCGCCGAGGCGGCGGGGCTGGACAAGCTGGCCGCCGCCGCCGGGATCGATGAGGGCCGCGCCCGTGACATCCTCGACGCCATCACCGGCAACGTCGAACATCTTCCCAAGGATGAAGACGAGAAGCGCTTCGACGAGGCCCTGGCCAGCGCCGCGCTCGGGTTGGCGGTGGCGCGGCACGCCGGGGCGGTTTCCATCGTACAAACGGTGTCGGGCCCGGTCAGCATGCAGACCGGCAAGGATTTGGGCGCTGTCTTGACCCTGATCGGCACCGGCGGCGTACTGGCGCATGGCGGCAACGCGGCGGCGGTGCTGGCATCGGGCTTGGCCGATCCGAAAGAGCCGCAATCGCTCCGCCCGAAAGCCCCGGAATTGCTCCTGGACGGCGATTATCTGCTGTTCGCCTGCGGACTGCTGGCGGACCTTGAGCCCGAGGCCGCCTTGACGCTTGGCCTCAAGCACATGCATCCTGTCGGTTGAGTTATGGGAAAACGAGCCACCATGGACGCTACACCGGACGAGCAACCGCTTTCCGCCGCCGAAATTCCGGCCGACGAATTTGAGCGTATGCGGGCCGAAACCCTCGCCCGCTGGCCGACCGGGGCCGAGGTCGACCTGGATGAAGCCGTCGCTTTCCACAAATCCTTGAGCCCCCAAAAACAGCTCGGCTGGGTGATGCGCCAAGCCGCCGCCGAAGGCCGTTGCCTGACCCAGCCGCGCGGCGGGTTCGGGACCCATGAGCTGCAGATGGAGCTGATGCAGGCGCTGGATAAAGACGGCATGGCCGACATCGTGCCGACGACGACCGACAGCTACACCCGTAACGAACAATGGACCCAGGCCCAGGTCGGCATCGAAGAGTCGAAGAAGGAAGGCCGTTCCATGCTCAACGGCTATCCCATGGTCAATTACGGGCCGAAGAAGACGCGCAAGCTGATCGAGGCGATCAATAAACCCGCCATCGTGCTCAGCGGCACCTCCTTTCCGCGGCTGACATGCGAAGTCGGCTTTGCGGCGGGGTATTCGGGGTACTTAGGCTCGGGCATCGCCTACACCACGTCCTACACAAAAAACACCTCCATCGCCGAGGGCATTCGCAATTATCAATACCTGGACCGCTTGGCGGCGCTTTATCAGGAACACGGCGTTGAATTACACAGGAGACAGCCGGGGTTCCTGACCGGCACCAACGTGCCGCCCTGCATCGCTATCGCCGTCGGCGTTTTGGATGCGCTGTTGGCGGCGGGCCAAGGGGTCAGGAACTACGGGCTTGAACTGGCGCAGACGCTGCACCTCATTCAGGACGCGGCGGCGATCAAGGTCTGTGGTGAACTGGCGCAGGAGTATCTTGCCGCCGCCGGGTTCAAGGACATGTTCACACCGGTGACGTCGCTGCATTGGATGGGCGCCTGGCCGCAAGACGAAGCACAATCGCAGGCGCTGGTATCATACGGCGGCACCTTGGCGGCCATCGGCGGCGCCGTCAGCGTCACGACAAAAAGCACGCACGAGTCCTATGGCATCCCGACGCCCAAAGCGAACGCCGAAGGATTGCGCACGACGCGCATGGCGGTTTACCTGGCGCGTCATATCCGCCTCGATGATCTGCCGGAATTTAAAGCCGAGGTCGATCTCCTCCAACGCGAAACCCGGCCCATCATCGACAAGGTTCTGGAAATGGGCGACGGCGATGCGGCCCTTGGCGCCGTCAAGGCGCTGGAAGCCGGCGCGCTGGATATTCCCTGGTCGCCCAATAGGTTTGTTAAAAGCCGCGTCATGCCGGCCCGTGACATCGACGGATATCTGCGCATTTATGACCCCGGCGATATGCCGTTCGCCAAGGATGTGGCGGCGGTTCACGAAGAACGCCTGAAAAAGCGCGCCGAAGCCGAAAACGTGCCCTATGACCACAACTTGGCGGTAAAAAGCGTTTACGAGATTTCGGAGCCTTTGGACAAGCTGCTGCCCTTTCCTTGGGCGGCTGAGTAACGTTATAATCCCGGAAAACCAGGGAACACCCATCATGAGCCAAGCCGCAACCGCCGCAACCGCCCCCCAGCCGGGAGGCGAGGAAGAGATTATCGAAGGCCTAATAGCGCGCGCCCGCGTTGCTATGGAAGCCTTGGCCGATGCCGATCAGGCCCGCGTCGACGAGGCGGTAACGGCGCTGGCCTGGGCCATATATGAGCCCACCCGCGCCCGCGAACTGGCGGAACTGGCAGTCAAGGAAACCGGCCTTGGTAACGTCGAAAGCAAGGTCATCAAGAATCAGCGCAAGACCTTCGGTGCGCTCCGCGATTTGATGCGGGCCAAGACCGTCGGCGTCATCGCCGAGGACAAGGCAAAAGGCATCGTCAAATACGGCAAGCCGGTCGGCGTCGTCGCCGCGGTGTCACCGTCGACAAACCCGTCGGCGACACCGGTCAACAAGGCGATGATGGCGATCAAGGGCGCCAACGCCGTGATTATCGCGCCGAGCCCGGCCGGTCACGCGCCGACGTCCAAAACCGTCGATTACATGCGCGCCGAATTGGTCAAGATCGGCCTGCCCGCCGATCTGGTGCAGGTGCTGCCCGCGCCGGTCAACAAGGCGCTGACGCAAGGGCTGATGGAAGCCTGTGACTTGGTCGTCGTTACCGGATCACAGAACAACGTGCGCCGCGCCTATTCGTCGGGTACGCCCGCCATCGGCGTCGGCGCCGGCAATGTTTCGGTGATCGTCGATTCAAGCGCCGACCTCAAGGACGCGGCGGCAAAGATCACCATGTCGAAGATCTTCGACAACTCGACGTCGTGCTCGTCGGAAAACTCGCTGATCATCCTGGATGACGTCTATGACGACGCCATTGCGGCGCTGATGGAAAACGGCGGTTACCGCACCTCTGCGGAAGAAAAAAGCAAAATCCAGGACACCCTTTGGGTCGACGGCCATCTCAACCGCCACGTCATCGCCAAGGGTGCCGACGTGTTCGCTGTCGAGGCGGGACTTGGGGAAGACGCCGCAAAGGCGGCCTTTTTCATCGTCGAGGACGAAAACCCCGGCCCCGACACGCCGTTCGCCGATGAAAAGCTGTCGCTTGTCCTGACCGTCTACCGGGCCTCCGATTTCGACGACGCCGTGGCGCAGTTCCGCAAGATCATGGACGTTTGCGGCAAGGGCCATTCGATCGGCATCCACACCAAAGATATGGATCACGCCAACAGGCTGGCCGAGGAATTGGAGGTCGTCCGCGTGCTGGTCAATCAGGCGCACACCTTCGGCACCGGCGGCAGTTTCACCAACGGCCTGGAATTTACGTTGTCCATGGGCTGCGGCACCTGGGCCGGAAATTCGATCTCGGAAAACCTCAATTACCGCAATTTCATCAACGTCACTCATCTGGTTACCGAAATCCCCGAGGATAAGCCGTCGGAAGATGAGCTTTTCGGCGGCCACTGGTCGAAATTCGGCAAATGAACTTCGAAGAATACGCCGCCAAGCCGCTGTTGAAGGCGGCGGGCATTGCCGTTCCCGACGGCAGGCTGGCCAGCACCCCGGATGAAGCGGCCATTGCCCAAGCCGCCCTCGGCCCCGCGATCATCAAAGCACAAGTGCCGACCGGCAAACGCGGCAAGGCCGGCGGCATCAAGCCGGCTGACAACGCCGACGAGGCCAAGGCGGCGGCAAGCGCCATCCTCGGCATGGACATCGCCGGGCACACGGTCGAATGCGTGCTGATCGAGGGCCGGTCCGACATCGCCCGCGAATTCTACGCCGCCGTCCTCAACGATCCGGCCTCAAAAGGCCCATTGGTGATGTTTTCCACCGAAGGCGGCATGGATATCGAGGAAATTGCCGCAAAAACGCCGGACAAGCTTAAACAAGCAACCGTCGATGTGCGCCGGGGCTTTGCCGTCGCTGATGCGCTGTCGATGTTGGATGGCCTCGACCTCGGCGGTCGGGAAGCCGATGTCGCCGATGTATTGGCGAAACTTTACGACGCTTACGTCGCCAACGACGCCGAATTGCTGGAAATCAATCCGCTGGTGTTGACCGGCGGTGGTGACGTGGTCGCCTTGGATTGTAAATACGTGATGGACGATTCAGCCATCAAGCGGCGCGAAGATCTGGCGGCAACGGGGACGCCCGACAAGCTGACGGACCTGGAAAAGCGGGGCGAAGAAGCGGCGATTAAGTATATCGAGCTCGAAGGCGACATCGGCATTTTGGCCAACGGCGCCGGGCTGACGATGACGACCATGGATGTCGTTCGCCACTATGGCGGCGCGCCCGCCAATTTCTGCGAGATCGGCGGCGAGGCCTATACCAAGGCGCAGACGGCGCTGGAAATTGTCCTCGACAAGCCGGGGATCAAGAGCCTCGTCGTCAACTTCTGCGGCGCCTTCGCCCGATGCGAAGTGATGATGGAAGGGCTGCTCAACGCCTGGGACGCGCTCAAGCCCGATATCCCGGTATTCTTTTCCATCGCCGGCACCGGCGACGAGGAAGCCATTGCCATGCTCAAGGATCGGCTGGGGCTCGACCCCTATCCCGACATGGACGCCGCCAGCAAGGCGGCGGTTGATGCGGCTAAGGAGAGCAGCGCATGACCATCGTCCGCGGCCACCACCGGGTGCTGATCCAGGGCATCACCGGCAAGCAGGGCACGTTCTGGACCGAATTGATGCAGGCCTACGGCACAAAAGTCACCGGCGGCGTCAATCCGAAGAAAGCCGGCACCGAACACCTGGGCGTGCCGGTCTATGCGTCCGCGGTCGACGCCGCCAAAGATCAGGAAGCCGACGGTGGTATCGACGCCTCGGTGTTGTTCATCCCGCCCTTGGGCGTCAAGGCGGCGGCGCTGGACGCCATCGACGCCGGGATCAATACCCTCTGCATCCTGACCGAACACATACCCGTCCAAGACGTTATGTATGTGATGGCGGCGGCCAAGGACGCCGGCACCCTCATCACCGGCCCCAACACGGCGGGCTCGGTGACGGTCGGCGAATGTTTCACCGGCTTCATGCCGGCCTTTAACGAACGTATTTTCAAGAAAGGCAGCATCGGCGTGATGTCGCGCTCAGGCAGCCTGGGTACGCTTATGTGCCAGAACATCGTCAGCGCGGGCTTCGGCCAATCGGCTTTCGTCGGCATCGGCGGCGACCCCATCATCGGCACGACGACAAAGGTCGCGCTGCAAGCGCTGGATAATTTCGAAGGCACCGAAGCCGTCGTTATCGTCGGCGAGATCGGCGGCTCCATGGAAGAAGAGGCTGCCGAGTACGCGGCCGGAATGGATAAACCCGTGCTCGCCTTCATCGCTGGTGGTGCTGCGCCGCCGGGCAAAAAAATGGGCCACGCCGGCGCCATCGTCATCG
The DNA here is from genome assembly GCA_013203955.1 of Rhodospirillales bacterium. Taxonomy (GTDB): domain Bacteria; phylum Pseudomonadota; class Alphaproteobacteria; order Rhodospirillales; family Casp-alpha2; genus Casp-alpha2. The sequence goes on from JABMOY010000112.1 coordinate 9,207, forward strand.
GCGACAAGGGCACCTATGCATCCAAGAAGTCGGCACTGGAAGAAGCCGGCGCCACGGTGCTGGATACGCCGTCCCATGTCGGCGATGTCCTAAAGGAACGCTTAAGCGCCTAAAACCCCGAAATCAAAATCCAGGCAATGGCCGCGGGCGCCACGTATTGACAGACGATGCGCCACACCTTGGCCCAGCGGAAACCTTGGCCGATACCCCCCTGATCGCCGTCCATGACCTTCGCAAACACCACCCAGCCGACAAACAGCGAAATCAAAATGCCACCCGTCGGCAACAGAACATTCGACGCCAGATAATCCATGATGTCGAAGAAGCCTTTGCCGAGGAAGGTGACGTCGCTCCAGATGCCGAAGGACAGCGACGACGGGATGCCGAGCGCGAATATTACCGCGCCGGCGCCAATGGCGGCAGGCCTGCGGGCGATATGCTTCTCATCGACCAGATAGGCGACGACGACCTCAAGCAGCGATATCGCCGATGTTAACGCCGCCACCACCAACAGCACGAAGAAAAGCGTGCCGAAGAAAGCGCCAAAGGGAATCTTGGAAAAGACAGCCGGCAGGGTGATGAAGGTCAGACCCGGCCCGGCGCCGGGATCGAAGCCGAAGGCAAAAACGGCGGGCAGAACCAGGAACCCGGCCATTACCGCGATCAAGGTGTCCAAGGACGTCACCCAAAGCGCGGCGCCGGGCAGGCTGGTTTGTCGGGGCAGATAAGACCCGTAGGTCATCATCGCCCCCATGCCCAGCGACAGCGAGAAAAACGCATGGCCCAGCGCCGCGATGACCATGCCGGCGTTGATCTTGGAAAAATCCGGCTCCAGGAAAAAAGCGACGCCCTTGGCCGCGCCGGGCAGGGTCAACGAGCGGATGCACAGCACCACCAGCAGGACGAACAGCACCGGCATCAGCACCCGGCATGTTTTCTCAATACCGTTATCGACGCCCTTGGCGACGACGGCGACGGTCAGGGCCATGAACACCCCGTGATAGAACAGCGGTTCCATCGGGTCGCTGACGAAATTACCAAACGTGCTTCCGAACGCCTTGGCGTCGGTGGTGGAAAGCAGTCCGGTCGCCGTTTTTACGGCATAGGCGATCGTCCAGCCGCCGACGACGCTGTAAAAAGATAAAATAACAAAGCCGGTGAGGACGCTCATGAAGCCGACGGCGACCCACTTGCCGCCCTTCAGGTGGGCGAAGGCGCCGACGGGATTCTTTTTGCTGGCGCGCCCGATGGCCAGTTCCGCCAGCATGACGCTGATGCCGATGGTGAAAATGAAACCGAGATAAAGGATCAGGAAAACCGCGCCGCCGTTTTCCCCCGCCAGGTACGGAAATTTCCAGATGTTGCCGAGCCCGATGGCCGACCCGGCGGCGGCCAGGATGAAGCCGAGCCTGGTTGTGAATTGTCCTCTCGATTTCCCCTCAGCGCCCGCCATCAGCACCCCCTATGACGGAGTTTAGAATACAGCCCTTCGGATCAAATTTAAACCGATGATCAACAAGGCAATCAACATTACCTTGCGGAAAGTTTCCTGGTCGATCTTTTCCCTGATCACCTCGCCGATGCGGATGCCGATCATCCCCGGAATGCAGGCGTATAGCGATAGCGGGATGACGTCGCCGGAAAAAATGCCGTTCCGCCAATAGGCAATGGCCAGGGGAATGGCCAGCGAAAACCACGCCAAGCCCACCGTGCGCACGAAGGTTTCCTTGGGCAGCTTCAGCATGACGAAATACATCATCATCGGCGGCCCCCAGATGGTGGTGATGCCGCCCAACATGCCACCTACAGCCCCGGACAGCGGCCCCAGCCATTTTTCCGTTTCCGGTTTGAGCGGATGGACGCGGGGCTTAAACAGGTTCAGCGCCGAAAAAATGACCACGAAACCCCCTAAAATCCCAAACAGCACGGTGGTGTCAATTTTGACGACGATCTCGGCGCCGATGAAAAGGAAGATCACCGCCATGAGGACCATCGGCCAAAAGCGCCGGATGGGTTCGAGAAAATTGCCGGACCCCACGGCCTGCCACAGGTTGGTGACCAGGATTGGCGCCACCAGCATGCCCAGGACCGTCAACGGCTCCATGAAATTGAGCGCGAAGGCCATGGTCACGATCGGCAGGCCCAGCGCGACCACGCCTTTGACGATGCCGCCGACGATCAAGGCGGCGGACATAAGGGCGATGATTTCCCATTCGAAGCCGAACATTGGAATTTCCTAATAAAAACCGCCCCCGATCAGAAGCGACGGTCAGAAGCGGCGGGGCGATCATATCCGCCCGCTGGTGGTTGGAACACCCTTAAAAAACGCCCTATACTGGGGCCTCATGACCGAAACCCTTTCCGTATCGATCTGGCGCGGTGACGAGACCGGGCGCTTCGTCGCCTATGACGTGCCCCGCCAAGATAACCAGACGGTGCTGGATGTCGTTACCTACGTGCAGCGCCGCTTGGACCCGTCGCTGAGCTACCGGTTTGCGTGCCGGGTCGGCATGTGCGGGTCGTGCGCCATGACCGTCAACGGCCGCCCGCGCTGGACCTGCCGCACCCATGTGTCGAAAGTGGCGGATAGCGGGGCTTTGAAAATAGCGCCGCTTCGCAGCATGCCGGTGATTAAGGATCTGTCGGTCGATATGCGGGACTTCTTCGACAAATGGGCCAAGGCCGGGGGTGCTTTTAAACCGACCGCCACCCGCGCCGATGATTTCGCCGCCATCCCGCCGACCGACCCCAAACGCCAACACGCCAACGCCGGGATCGAATGCATCGGTTGCGGGGTCTGTTACGCCGGTTGCGACGTTGTTCGCTGGAAGCCGGATTATCTGGGCCCGGCGGCGCTCAACCGGGCGTGGACGCTGATTAACGATTCCCGCGACGCCAAGGGAGAAGCCCGGCTGGCCCTCATCGCCGGTGATGACGGTTGCTTCGGCTGCCATTCGCAACAGAGCTGCGAAGAGCATTGCCCCAAGCAGCTCAACCCGACGGCATCGATCGCCGGGTTGAAGCGCGCCGTCGCCAAGGCGTTGCTGAAAGGCGGGCTATGAACGGGGACCTCGCCTACGCGCATAAGGTGGAAAGCGGGCTGTGGCTGGTCCAACGCATTAGCGCCTTCGTGTTGGCCGTTGCCGTCTGCGTGCATCTGACCACCATCATTTTCGCCGTTCAAGGCGGCCTGTCGGCGGCTGAGATCGTGTCCCGCGCCGGCGGAAGCTTGGGCTGGGCCGCGTTCTATGGTGTTTTTGTTATCGCCGCCGCCCTGCACGCGCCCATCGGCTTGCGCGCCATTTTGCGGGAAATGACGCCGTTAAGTCCGGGCGCCGCCAACGGCATCATGGTGGCGTTTGGCATGGTCATTTTCGGTTTCGGCTTTCGCGTCGTTTTCGCATTTTACGGGATGGGCGGATGATAAGCGGGCACCGCAATCACGCGACTTATTGGGCGTTCGCACTGCACCGGGTTTCGGGGCTGGCGCTGGCGTTGTTCCTACCAGCGCATTTCAGCGTCTTGGTCCAGGCCATCGAGAACGAGGCGGGATTCGACGGCTTCCTGAAATGGTCGGAACAGCCGCTGGTCAAGCTCGCCGAAGCGGGGTTGATTGTGCTGTTGGCCCTGCATATGACCGGCGGTATTCGACTGCTGGCGGTGGAGTTCCTGCCCTGGCGGGACGGGCAGAAAACTTTTGTAGCGGTTACCGGAGGCCTGAGCGTCGCCGCCGGGCTTTTGTTCCTGGTCAATGCCGTTTGAGGGTGCTTATCTAAGGGGCACAGGGTTTAGGCCATGAAAATCGATCTGCAAGCCATAGAAGAAACCGCAAAGCTGTTGTACATCCGCGCGCTCAAAGTGCTGCCGGACGACATCAAGGACGGATTCAAGCGCCTGGATGCGACCGAAACCGACGCCACCGGTAAGTCCATCCTGGCGACGATGATCCAAAACATCGATGTCGCCGAAGATACCGACAACCTTTTGTGTCAGGACACCGGCATCCCCATTTACAACATCACCATCGGACGCGGCGTCGAGGTTGATGGCATCGACCTGAAGGCCGCCATCGCTAAGGGTTGCGCGCGGGCGACGACGGAATACCCGCTGCGCTCATCCGTCGTCCATCCGGTGACCCGTGTTAACGAGCACACGTCGTGCGGCCACCGGGTTCCCGTCATCAACGTCGATTTTTCCGACACGGTGGAAGAACTGGTGATCGAAATGATCCCTAAGGGGTCTGGCTCGGAGAACGGATCGTTCCTGAAGATGTGCATCCCCGCCGAAGGGGTCAACGGCATCAAGACCTTCGTCATCGACAAGGTCATGGAAGCCGGCGGCAAGGTTTGCCCGCCGACCATCGTCGGTGTCGGCGTCGGCGGCACGGCGGACCTCTGCACCAAGCTGGCGAAGATCGCGGCGACCCGGCCGTTGGGTTCCGTCTGCGGCGATGCCGAAGGGGCAAAACTGGAAACCGAATTGGCGGACGCCGTCAACAGCCTCGGCATCGGCCCGCAAGGTCTCGGTGGTGACAGCACGTCTTTTGCCGTGCACGTGGAAACGGCGGCCACCCACATCACCATGAACCCGGTCGCCGTCAATATTCAGTGCCATTCGGCTAGGCGGGCGCGGGCGACGTTTACGCCCAAGGGCGTCGAGGTGGGGTTCTAGGTATGACGACACACGAATTCCATATGCCGGTGTCGGAAGAACAGGTGCGGTCTTTAAAGGCCGGTGATCATGTGGTGTTGCAGGACACGCTGTTCGGCATCCGCGACGCGACCTTGATTCATATGTTCGACAAGGGCCGCAAAACGAAACTCGACCTGAACGGCCATGCTGTTATTCACACCGCGCCGAATGTGAAAAAAGTGCCGGTCAGCAATTCCTGTCCCGCCGGTTACGAGTCCATCTGCATCGGCACGACGACAAGTGCGCGCATGGAGCGGTTCACCCGACCGTTGATGGAACAAAACGGCGTGCGCATAATTATCGGCAAGGGCGGCTTAAGCGAAGACAGCTCGAAAGCATTTCAGGATTTGGGTGGGGTGTATCTTGCCATCATCGGCGGCACGGCGGCGCTGGAAACCACCTGGATCGAGCGCATCCTCGATGTCGATATGGATGATCTCAACCCTGAAAGCCTGTGGCAGTTCGAAATCAAGGACTTCGGCCCGCTGCTGGTGGCGATGGACGCCCATGGCGGCAGCCTCTATGACGCCGTGCGCTCCGGGGCCGAGGATAAACGCGCCCAAGCCCTCGCCCGCATGGGCGTCGAGCCGTGATCCTAGGGTTCGCAAGCGTCATTCCCGCGCAGGCGGGAATCCATATCTGTCACCGGTTCCTGGACCCCCGCCTTCGCGGGGGTGACGGTGATAGGGAAAACGGGGGTGACGGTGATAGGGGAAAGCATCGCGCAGCCGCATCGCGGACGGATAATACATGAGCGATCTCGACCGCATTGAAACCGATGTCCTGATTCTGGGCTCCGGCGGCGCCGGGTTGTTCGCGGCCTTGCACGTAAAAGCCGCCCAACCTGATCTTTCCGTTACCGTCGCCGTCAAGGGATTGCTCGGCAAATGCGGCTGCACCCGCATGGTGCAGGGCGGCTATAACGTCGCCCTGGCGCCGGACGATTCCACCGAGCGTCATTTTATGGACACCATCGAAGGCGGCAAGTGGCTGAATGACCAGGACTTGGCGTGGACGCTGGTCACCGGCGCCCAGGAACGCATCCGCGAGCTCGAAAACGAACTGGGCTGTTTTTTCGACCGCAACGAAGACGGCTCCGTCCACCAGAAAGCCTTCGCCGGGCAGACGTTTGACCGCACCGTACACAAGGGCGATCTGACCGGGATCGAGATTATTAATCGTTTATCGGAACAAGTTTGGTCGCGGGGGATCGAGCGGCTGGAAGACCACCGCGCCGTCGAATTCATCAAATCCGAGGATGGAGGCGCGCTGTCGGGCGTGCTGATGATCGATATCCGGACCGGCGACTTCAGGTTCGTCAAGGCCAAGGCGGTGTTGCTCGCCACAGGCGGCGGGCCGACCATGTACCGTTACCACACGCCGTCGGGCGAAAAGACCTGCGACGGCATGGCCATGTCGCTGCGCGCGGGGCTGAGCTTGCGCGACATGGAAATGGTGCAGTTCCACCCGACGGGCCTATTGGCCGGCGAAGACACGCGGATGACGGGGACGGTGCTGGAAGAAGGGCTTCGCGGTTATGGCGCCTATCTTTTGGGCGGCGACGGCGAACGTTTCATGGACAAGCATGATGATCGCGGCGAACGCGCCACCCGCGACATCGTCAGCCGCGCCATTTTCGAGGAAATGCGCGAAGGAAATATCGGTCCCTTAGGCGGCGTTTATCTGTCCATGGGGCACTTGGATGGCGATGAAGTCCGCCGCCAGTTCAAGGGCATGGTCGAACGCTGCGCCGATTGCGGGTTCGATCTTGTCTCGGGCCGGGTCGAGGTCGTGCCGACGGCGCACTACATGATGGGCGGTGTCGAGTTCGAAGCCGATTGCAAGACGTCTTTGATCGGCCTGTTCGCCGCCGGTGAAGATACCGGCGGTGTGCATGGCGCCAACCGGCTGGGCGGCAACGGTGTCGCCAATTCCACCGTTTTCGGCGGCATCGCCGGCGACAGCATCGCAGAATGGGTCCCCGCCGAAGGAACTTTCTATGATCCCGACGAAGCGGCCATCGAGAGCGCCCTCGAACTCTGCCGGCGGCCTCTGGACCGGTCGGCGGGGGATCTGGAAGCGATCCGCTTGCGGCTTTACGATGTGATGTGGGAAGACGCCGGCATCGTCCGCGACGCGGCCTCCCTTGAACGCGCCCGGGTAGCGCTTATGTCTTTGGATAGGGATCTGGACGGCATCGGGGTTTCCGGCGGCGACCTTGCCTATAACCTGACCTGGCACGATTGGATGAACCTGAAGAACCTGATCTTAGTGTCCCGCGCTATCACGGCGGCAGCCGTTGCCAGGGTCGATTCCAGGGGCGCACACTTTAGGGCCGATTTCCCGGACTCAGGCCCGCTTGCGGCGTCTGCCTTCACCCGGGTGGTGATGAAGGGGGACGACATGGAAACGCAGAGCGAGCCGGTCAAGTTCACCCGCGTCCAGCCGGGCGAAACGCTGCTCGACGGTTAGGAGGATAAAGAATATGGCTGAGATCAAGGGCCTGCACCACAATGCCTATCGCTGCCGGGATTCCGAGGAAACCCGGAAATTTTACGAGGAATTCTTAGGCCTAACCTTGGTCGGCTCGCTGGAGATCGGCGAAACCAAGACCGGGCGGCAAACGGCGGTGCTGCACACATTTTATCAAATGGCCGACGGCTCCTGCCTGGCTTTTTTCGAGGCCCCGGACCAGCCCTTCGACTTTAAGGAACAGCACGATTTCGACCTGCATATCGCGCTCGAGGTCGATGCCGAAACGCTCGACGCGATGTTCGAGAAGGGCAAGGACGAAGGCATCGAGACCCGCGGCGTCGCCGACCACGGATTTGTCCATTCCATCTATTTCCGCGATCCCAACGGCTACGTCATCGAGTTAACGGCGAAAACGCCGGACCACGATACGTTTCTCGACCCCGACACAAACAACGCCAGGGGAATCCTCGATCAGTGGCAGACGGCGAAGGCAAGTTGATATAAAATACAATGACCAAAAAGGAGGATCGGCCTATGCCTTATACTCTTGAAGAATTCGCCGGCGACTGCAAAGACGCGCTATCGTCGGACCCGGCGCCCGAGGGCCTGGAAAAAGTGCGTGAATTTCTGGAAACGGCGCTCACCGACGAAGACTTCCTGGCCGAGACCTTAGGGCCGGAGGTGGCGGGTCAGCGCAACATTATTTACGAAGACCCGGACTTGGGCTTCTGCATCATCGCTCATGTTTACGAAGGCCCGAAGGGCGGCTTTCCCCATGACCACGGACCGGCCTGGGCGATTTACGGGCAAGCCGAAGGCGTCACCGAAATGAACGACTGGAAATTGCTGAAAGCGCCCAAGGACGGCAAGCCGGGCAAGGTCGAACATGTGCAGACCTATACGCTGGAACCGGGCGACGCCAGGGTCTACCAGCAGGGCGATATTCATTCACCTTCGCGCAAAAGTTCGACGAAACTGATCCGCATCGAAGGCCAGAACATGGACAACGTCACCCGCGATAAATTCGACGTGGTGGGAAAGGGCGCTTAAGCCCCCCGTCTTACACTTTCGTTGGCGACGACGGCGGCGAGGATGGAGGCGGCGAAGCGGGCTTCCGGCGGGTCGGCGCGGGATGTCAGCACGATCGGCACCTTGGCGCCGAGGACGATGCCGGCGGCGAGGCCGCTCATGAAATAGACCATCATCTTGAACAGCCCGTTGCCGGTCTCGATATTTGGCACGACGACGATGTCCGCGTTCCCGGCGACCGGGCCGGATATGCCCTTCAGCTTCGCCGCATCCGGCGATAGCGCGTTATCGAATGCAAACGGCCCATCGATGATGCAGCCGGTGATTTCACCCTCGCTCGCGCGCCTGACGACCTCTTCGGCATCAATCGTCGACGGCATCGACGCATTGACGGTCTCGGTGCCTGACAACATCGCCACCTTGGGTGTGGCCGTGCCCAGCATCTTGGACAGGTCGACGGCGTTGCGGACGATGTCCATCTTGGTTTCGACATTGGGGGCGACGTTGACGGCGCCGTCGGTGATCAATAACACCCGCTCGCGGCCGGGAATGGTCATGTGAAAGACGTGGCTGATGCGGCGCTTGGTCCTGAGCCCGGCGTCTTTTTTCAACACCGCACGCATGAGGACGTCGGAATGCACGTGACCCTTCATCAACGCCTTGACGCGGCCCTCAGCGGCCAGCGCCACGGATTTTTCGCAAGCCTCTTCCTCAGTTCCGGCTTCGATAATGTCGAAATACCGGACATCCCAATCGATGACATCGGCGAGCGAGCGGATGATGTCGCCATCGCCGACCAGCACCGGTTTGATCAGCCCGGCCTCTGTCGCTTGGCGAGCGCTTTCAAGGGCGATTTCGTTGTCGGCGCCGGCGATGGCCATGGGGATTTGCGCCACGCCGTCGGCCTTTTCCAGCAAATAAGGGGGCACTTCAAAGGGTGCGTCGCTCAACATGAATTGCCCCTCCGACGAGTTCTAGGTGGGTTGTTGCGGTTTCATGTCGCCAGGATTGATCCCGGCGACTTTGACCGGCGCCGTCATCGCATCGCGCCGGAAGGGCTCACCGAGTTCTTGGTTGAGGACGATTTCGATAAATGTCGTCACGCCCTTTTTCTGAGCCTCGCAGGATTCTTTTAGCGCCTCGGTGAGTTCCGTTTGGGTGGTCACTTTTACCCCCCTCAGCCCGCATCCAATGGCAACATCGGCGTAGCTTAATTCCGGGTTCAACTCGGTGCCGACGAAATTGTTGTCGTACCAAAGGATGGAGTTGCGCTTTTCCGCACCCCACTGGAAATTACGGAAGATGACCATGGTAATCGCCGGCCAGTCTTCGCGGCCGATGGATGACATCTCGTTCATAGAGATGCCGAAGGCGCCATCGCCCGCGAAACCGACCACGGGTGTATCCGGATTGCCGATCTTGGCGCCGATAATCGACGGGAAGCCATAACCACAGGGACCGAACAGCCCCGGCGACAGATATTTCCGGCCTTCTTCAAAGGTCGGATAGGCATTGCCGATGGCACAGTTGTTGCCGATGTCGCTGGAGATGATGGCATCCTTGGGTAGGCCATCTTGAATGGCGCGCCATGCCTGACGGGGTGACATGCGGCCCGCATCGCGCGCGCGCGAGTCCTTGTTCCAACTGGTGCCGGGATCATCGTCTTCGTGGTCCATGCTGGAAAGGGTTTGCAACCAGGCGGATTTCGTCTGGTGGATCAATGCCTTGCGATCCTCGCGCCCGGCATCGCCGGCAGTAGGAGATAGTTGCGCCAATAGCTGTTCGGCAACCCGTTTGGCATCGCCACAAATGCCGACGGAAACTTTCTTGGTCAGGCCAATGCGATCGGAATTCATGTCCACCTGAATGATGCTGGCGTCCTTGGGCCAATAATCAATGCCATAACCCGGCAGGGTGGAAAACGGGTTCAGCCGTGTGCCCAGCGCCAGCACCACATCGGCCTTGGCGATCAGTTCCATGGCGGCCTTGGAGCCATTATAGCCCAGCGGACCAGCCGCCAACGGATGGCTGCCCGGGAAGCTGTCATTGTGCTGATAGCCACTGCACACCGGCGCATCGAGACGCTCGGCTAACGCCTGACACGCAGGGATGGCACCGCCGATAACCACACCGGCACCCGACAGGATAACCGGGAATTTGGCATCAGACAGCAACCTGGCAGCTTCCTGAATGGCATCTGCGCCGCCCGTCGGGCGTTCAAGGCGAACGATCTGAGGCAGTTCAATGTCGATGACCTGGGTCCAAAAATCGCGCGGCACGTTGATCTGCGCCGGTGCCGAACCACGGATGGCTTTTTCAATCACACGGTTGAGCACTTCCGCCATCCGCGATGCATCACGAACTTCTTCCTGATAGCAGACCATGTCCCTAAACAGCGCCATCTGCTCAATTTCCTGAAAGCCACCCTGCCCGATGGTTTTGTTGGCCGCCTGTGGCGTAACCAGCAGCATCGGCGTGTGGTTCCAGTAAGCCGTCTTGATGGGCGTCACGAACCCGGTAATACCGGGGCCGTTCTGGGCAATGGCCATGGCCATCTTGCCAGTGGTCCGGGTGTAGCCATCACAGATCAGACCACCATTCGTTTCATGCGCCACATCCCAGAACTTGATGCCTGCTTTCGGGAACAGATCAGAAATCGGCA
>JABMOY010000113.1 GCA_013203955.1 Rhodospirillales bacterium
ATCCTGAGCTTGTCGAAGGAAGAGGCCGCCTACCCCTGATGTTTCGACAAGCTCAACATGAGGGGTGGGCTTGTCGAAACATGAGGGGTGGGCTTGTGCCCCGTTATGGTCGGAAACCGCCCTAGACGCTGTTTCCAACTTGGTTGAATACGTTGCTCAAGTCCGTGCCGACCAAGGTCACGCCACCGATAATGATGAGGGCGATGAAAGCGGCGATAAGCCCGTATTCAATGGCCGTCGCACCCTGTTCATGGCCCCAGAGGCTTTTCGCAAGGCGACTAATCTTACGGGTCATGATGTGAGTCTCCTTTTCAAGATGCCCCAAAAGTACATAAAATTTTTTGTAACCTCAGTGATTGCAGTCACACATACGTATGTGTTGCATCGACCGCTTAAATGATCGGCGGTTCGTCGGCAATTTCAGCCGTGGCGCCGGTGTCATAGTCAACATCGGGCTCGAAGGCGTCCATGGCATCGGCGCTGACCTTGGTTCCCTTGTAGAGTCCGACGTGAAACAACGCATCGCCTTCATGCACGACGGGCAGGGTCGAACGGCCGATGACGATGCCGTCGAAGTGCGAAGGGATGGCAATTTCATTTTCCCCAAAGGGGTCCGAGATGGCGCCGAGCTGATCGCCGACACGAACTGTCACACCGAGCGGGGTGATGGAGCGGAGGATGCCGCTAATGGGCGCGCGCTCCCACCGACTGTCGCGAATGATGAGCGAATCGCTATGTTTTAGGATGCGTTTGGAGGGCGGCAGCATATTGAGCTCCCGCATGATTCGGACAATTCCCTTGAGACCGGCCCGGATGCAGGATTCGTCGAACCGCAAAGCCTCGCCGGCTTCGTAGACGATGACGCGGACTCCCCGTTTCCCGGCCTCCGCGCGCAGACTGCCTTCGCGAAGGCCGGCGTTTATGAGGATGGGAACGCCGAAGGTTCGAGCCAACCGGAGGGTTTCCTCGTCGTCGAGATCGGCGCGGATTTGCGGGAAGTTATCACGGTGGATAGCCCCCGTATGAAGGTCGATACCATGGGTCGATTTGGCGATGATTTCGTCCAGGAAGAGTTTGGCCAGTCGCCCGGCGAGTGATCCTTTTTCCGAGCCCGGGAACGACCGGTTGAGGTCGCGCCGATCCGGAAGATAACGCGCCAGGGACAGGAAGCCGAAGACGTTGACAATGGGGACCGCCAGCAATGTTCCTCTTAAATGTTTGAGCGCGCTCAGCTGCGCCAGGCGGCGAATAATCTCGACGCCGTTGATTTCGTCCCCGTGCAATGCGGCGCAGATAAAGAGCGTTGGTCCCGATTTTTTGCCGTGAATGACCTGAATCGGCATCGACAGCGGCGCGTGGGTCGACAGGTCCATGATCGGCAGGTCTATGGTCGCCCGGTTGCCGGGGGGAACCTCGTGGCCGCCAAGGACAAACGGCGCGCGCATCGGCTCAGCCCTTGCCCCGCGTTTTGGTCTTGTCCGGTTTTGCGTTCTTTTCGATGAACTCGATGATCTTGCCGGCGATGTCGATGCCGGTCGCGCCCTCAATCCCTTCGAGTCCCGGCGACGAGTTGACCTCCATCACCACCGGGCCGTGGTTGGAGCGCAGCATGTCGACACCGCAGACGTTAAGACCGAGTTTTTTGGCCGCGCGCACCGCCGTTGAGCGTTCCTCCGGCGTGATCTTGATCGTCGTCGCCGAGCCCCCGCGATGGATGTTGGAGCGGAACTCGCCTTCCGGACCCTGCCGCCGCATCGATGCGATCACCTTGCCGCCGACCACGAAGCACCGGATGTCCATGCCGCCGGCCTCGCGGATGAACTCCTGAACCAGGATATTGACCTTGGCGCCGCGAAAGGCCTGGATCACGCTCTTCGCCGAATCGCGGGTCTCGCCGAGGACGACGCCGACGCCCTGGGTTCCTTCGAGCAGCTTGATGACCACCGGTGCGCCGCCGACCATGTCGATGAGTTCGTCGGCACGCCGTGTGTCGTGGGCGAAGGTGGTGATCGGCAGACCGATGCCATACTTGGCAAGGATTTGCACCGAGCGCAGCTTGTCCCGCGAACGCACAATGGCCACCGACTCGTTCAACGCCCAGACACCCATCATCTCGAACTGGCGGACGACGGCGGCGCCGTAAAACGTGATCGAAGCGCCGATGCGCGGAATGATCGCATCGATGCCGGTAATCGGCTTGCCCTTATAAAACACCTGCGGACGATGCGAGGTGATGTTCATATAACACCGCGTGGTGTTGATGATCTTGATGTCGTGGCCACGCTCTTTCGCTGCCTCGACCAGTCGCTTGTGGGAATAGAGATCCGGATTGCGAGCCAGCATGACGATTTTCATAATGTCCTCCTATGCCCTGGGTTCGCGTCAGGCCGCCGCGCCGTCCGCACCTTCAAGCCTGCCTTGGGGATTTTCTTTTTCTTCGTCCGTTTCCGTTTGCCGACACGATAGGAACGATCGGGATCGACGATCAGGTTCCGGTGCATGGCGGTGCGCCCGATCAACAGCCGGAAACCCATCTCGTCGCGGTCGGTGAGGCTGAGGTCCATGGGCCATGTCTCATCCCCAAGCGTGATGTCGGTGCGAATGAGAAGCCGCTTTTGCCGCCTCCCGCCCGGATTGGTTACTGTACGGATGCCCTCGACCGCCGACTCGCAGGCAATGACTTTTTTGTCGTCCCTTTGGAATGGATGGACGGAGAAGCGCACCCAAAGCTCCTCGTCGCGCCAGAAGGTCTCCATATCGAAAGCGTGCAGCGCCGACGTGCGGGCTCCGGTGTCGAGCTTGGCCTTGATTTGCGTGACCCCCAGGGCCGGCAACCCAACCCATTCCCGCCAACCAGTGATTCGTCTTCTATCGATGGTCATTTTGGAATCATGACAGAAGTCACCCGGCATTGGAAATGGGTATTTCCGCCGCTTCCGGTTCGGAACGCCGGCTGAGGAAACCGGATGACCGGGAAAAACATCGAACCTTTAAATTTGTGTATCGATAGTGATGTTATTCAATGGCCGTCGCGCCCTCATTATGGCCCCAGAGGCTTTTCATAAGGCGACTAATCTTACGGGTCATGATTTGAGTCTCTTTTTCAAGATGCCCCAAAAGTACATAAATTTTTTTTATAACCTCAGTGATTGCAGTCATACACACGTATGTGCGGCGGGGGCGGGGTTTGTGCCGGTGGTGCTGGCTAATGGGGTGACGTTGGTGCTGGCGGGGACTATTTTGGGGGTGGAGGTGTGGTGTGGGGGAGGGGGGTACGAATATTTCTTAATAAGCCACCACGTAAACTATGTTTATGTGGGCATCCACAAATGCCAAAGAGAGATAGGGCCGGGTTTGTCGTTGGGCGGTTGATAATTGAAATTGCGACCGTGGCTACTAATAGCCAAATCCAAGGTCGAATGACTAACAGATTCCGGTAAAGTTTGCGTGCGGTAGATGTCTGGTTTGTTTTCCTGATTTTTTTTGAGCAACGGTGTTAAAGACGATTTGATTGAGGAACCATCGCGAACGTACGCAAGCATAAAGGCCTCGCACGTAGCCCATGCGTACTCACCCACCACAAAGCGGACGAGGCCCTTGTTGCAATACAAATTCGTGGGTTTGCCAGTCGAATGTTCGATAAGCTTACATTCTACAACAAGGGGAAAGTTGCGATTCCGGTCTGTAAGGTGGATAGAGAGGTCGGGTTGCTTTTCAAGATGGCTAGCGTCAAAGCTGACCGCCTCCTCCCCAGGTGAAACAACACGTACTAGGCTTGATAATAATGTGTCCCCATCAATCAAGGTGTTAAGCTTGGCTTTCATAAGTGTGTTGATCTCAGGTTCGCTACCCGTCTTCAACGTCGGAAGTTGAGTACTTAGAAGGTCGCCCCAAGCCCGAGCAAGCATCTCGGCAATAAATCTCAAGTGAATGTCATTCAAGGGAGCAAGCGGCAGTTGGAGCCCACGTGTGAGTTCGATGATTTGGTCATCGCGGGGGTGTAGGGACGTACCGCTCATCCTGCCGAACGCGCCTCGAACATCTCAATATGGTCCCAGATAATCCGCCGGGCGACCAGTCGGGCTTGGCTATGGCTCCAGTATCGCGCCTGGTTGAGTCGCCCGATCCATAGACAATTTCTCTCATAATCGGGATGGATAATTTCGGTTGCAGCCATTTGGTCAGCAACCCGAAACACCTCGGCCCAATCCGCGGGGCCTATATCTGTTGTTTGTTTGGTTGATGTTCCTTGAAAACCAACTCGCACAATGCCCCAAGGCGATGTTTGAAGCCGAGGGGCACAGAAAATTTTGATAACTGTGCGGGAACGCTCTGCCCAGGGCCTAAGTTCTGCGGAAAGCACTTGGCAAAACGTGTCCATTTCCTTCTTGCTCGGAAGGGCCTGGGCAATATTCTTGTTTTCTGCAAAAGGTAGGTTGAATTTCAGTGTATCAGAGATGACCTGCATATCGCCTTTCCGCAGGCCGTAGAGCGAGGCCACCCAAGAATCAACACGAGCCCAATTTCCCTCGTGTTCACTTTTCACAATGGAATCAAACAGAGGAACGATTTGTTCCTGGACCGCAGGTTCCAAGGAGTCAAAGGGCGGCATGGGTATGTTTTCTATAATGAATTTTTCGATGACTTCGCGCTCGAAGCCAAACTCACCGCTAGTAATCAATGCGTACCAAAGCGCGATCTTGCTACTTAATACGAGCGCAAGGTAACGCACCAATTGGTTGCCCTTAGGATGCTCCTTAGCGCTGTAACCGTAGTAGGTTTCGCTAAATACTAGATTTTCGTCAGCAACCGATATCCGAATTCGATCATGTGCCGCAGGGGGCGATTTTTGGACGATGAGTAAGGGAGCGTTGTAGATCTCAGAGTCTCGAACCCGATGCAAATAGGGGATATGAAAGCGAGGCAATAGGTTCGTGTCGATTAGTATCGACGATATTCCATCTGCTGCGAGGACGGGCTTGTCAAACAGATGCTTCGCTGACCTCGGATACTTGGTCGAGTCACGCATTGTCTGATATCCATTGCCTGCATGTTCCAATTTCCGTCCTGAGCCACCAAAGCGCGCTTGCCAGTAGTCTTTTAGCGTCTTCAAATCTCGCAATTTCAGTTGATCGTGGGCCGAAAGGTCAAGTTGACTGCCGCGAAATAGGATTTTCAGAATTTCAGCGCGGTGAATAACCTGTTCGCTGGTAATAATCTCGGAGTTGTTCGCATCAATACGCAACCCGCCAGCTTTGTTCAACGGACCCTCCAAACACGGGCTGATGAATCTGAATCCGGCCCCAGGTGGTGGTGTTTGGTTGCGGGCAAATAAAATACAGAATGGGGCAAAAACCTTCGGCCAGACCCTTGTATGGCGTAGATCGGCGCCGTTGATAATTCCAGTGACATTAAGGGCATTAAAAAGTGCTTTTCGTGCTTCGGGCATATGATAGCCATGCTGAAAAAGCAGTCGGGCATGCAATGCAAAGGCAATCTGACCATCCGGTTTAGCCCATTCCATAGCCCGCCAGACGAAGGGTAGGTCCGGAACCTCGTTTGGAAATGCTGGCTTTAGGCTTTCGTTGGGCAACTTTGTTCGGGCGATTCGCCCAATTATTTTCTCCACCGTTTTCCAGTCGGCAAGGCCTGTTGAGCCGGTCCATGGCGGATTTCCTATAACCAAATCATATTTACCAAGGTGTTCGTCACCTACCTTGTCACCAAGACTACCAAGACCGCCGGATACTTCGTCGTCAGCGCCATTGCCAAAATCATGCAGTACCCTACCGCGCAATTTCTTGAAGCTAAGCTTTTCAACCGGCTTGGGGTTGGGGTCTAGTTCGATGGATATGAGGTAAAGCCCAAGAGCCGCGAACCGCAAGGCCGCCTCGTTGATATCGAATCCGGTAATTTGTTCGTAAAGAATTTCTCGTAGAGTATTGGTATCAGGTCGATCGCCATCATGTCGCCAGCGTTCGGCCACCAGTTGGCGGAAGGCGGTTAAAAGGAACACGCCAGCCCCGGCCGCTGGGTCCAGTATTTTTGCTTTGTGGGCCAGGCCATCCCGGCGCAAGGCGTGAAAGGCTCCGCGCACCATCAAATTGGCGATGTGAGCAGGGGTGTAGTAGCCCCCCTCTTTTCGCTGCTTCACTGGGGCATGTGATTGAAGATAGCTCTCATAGGCCTGACTGAGCACGCCAACCGGGATGTGAGCAAAATCCAACCTCGCCCACTCTTCTTCCCACTCTATGTATTTTTGATTATCCGGCGCGCGATGCATAATGTTGCCAAGTGTGTGGAAGGCTTCATGAGGTAGTTGATTGAAAAGCCCTCGCGTCAGAGGCAAAAAGTCACCATTGAAGGTGTTATCCAGCCAGTCGGATGTCTCTTTCGTTCGCTTTGGACCATCAAAGAGCGTGGCCACTTGAGTTGGGTCATGTGATGTTATTGAATTACTCAATAAATCCGAATTGAGCAGAAGATTTCGATCTCCAAGAAAACGGGTAAACAGCGCTCTCCCAACCAGTGAGATGGCATTGTTGCTGGAAACATTAAAGTTGTTTTTCAGGTCGTCTATTGACGCGCTGAGAAGTTTCAAAACGACATCGGAAATCCATCGTCCTCTATCCGCCAAACCCGGTCTTTTGTTTCCCAGATAGGCAAAGGTCATCTGCTCTTGACCGGCTGGAATGCCTAGGTCTATGCGTGACCTGTTGGGCTTGCTCTTGTCTAAAGACACGCGATATAGGGTGAGCTGTCCGGGCAAAACGACCCCTAGATAAGGGGCATCGCCTCGCATAGCCAAAAGGCGTCGGATACGATTTAGCTGATCTGAATTTTCTTGAAGTTGGTCGCCATTGACAAGAAAGACCAAGGGTGAGTCTTGCCATTCATAAACGCCTTCCAACGCGTCCAAATCAGTATTACCAGCACTACGGGCGGCAACCAGCGTCGCATAGGGTAGCAGATCGGCACCATCGGAAGCGCGGACATCAAAACGCCGGAGCGAGTCAGGATCGCCCCCATATTTCTGTAGCATTCCGTCAAATGCGTTCATGAAACGATAGTACCCTGATAAGACGACAGATTAAGAATCCGAGGTTCTATTATCTTTTTTCAAGACTACTACCACGTTGCCAATACCTTCGGCACTCATTGTTGAAAGAAAAAAATTGGACTTTTGGTGGTGGCCCACTCCGGGCCATTTGCAACTTCGATGATTGCATCTAGGACAACCGCTTTGAGTCATAAGCCGCCCTCAATGAACTCACAAGCTAAAATTCCCACTTTGTTCTTTCCTCTTGACTCCATCCCATTATTATGATCTTATTCCCCTTAATTATTGGAATAGGAATTATAGGTTATGGAGATGCCGACAGCCCCTAAAAACCCTGATTTCCCGACCCCATTGGCCGGAATGACGACTTTTGCGCCGCTATTTCTGAGCAAAACCGTTTGTATTCAAAGAGTTGCCGGAAATCAGGCGGCAAAAATGACGACTTTCCGACGACTTTCCGACGACCCGCGGACGACCCCAGGACGACCCCAGGACGACCTCCGGACGACCCACGGACGACCCACGGACGACCTGCGGACGACCTTGGGACGACCGAGTGACGGTCCTTTGACCCCCTTGACTTTCCGCCCGCTTCGGGGCCTTTAACCCTTTCGAACGAGAACAGACGATAAAGACCAAATCCATGCATCCCTACCGCACCCACACCTGCTCTGCCCTTCGCATCGACGACGAGGGAAAGCTGGCCCGTTTGTCGGGCTGGGTCCACCGCAAGCGCGACCACGGCAACCTGGTGTTCGTCGACCTGCGCGACCATTACGGCATCACCCAATGCGTCATCGACGTCTCGTCGGCGCTGTTCCCGACCATCGAGGCCGTGCGCCCGGAAAGCGTGCTGACCGTCACCGGCACCGTCGTCAAGCGGTCGGACGACACCGTCAACGCCAATCTGCCGACCGGCCAGGTCGAGCTGACCATGGACGAAGTCGTCGTCGAAAGCGCCGCCGACGTGCTGCCGATGCAGGTCTTCGGCGACGAGGATTACGGCGAGGACATGCGGCTGCGCCATCGCTTCTTGGACCTTCGCCGCGAACAGATGCAAAAAAACATCAAGTTGCGAAACGGCGTCATCTCGTCGATCCGCCGGCGCATGACCGACGCCGGCTTCATGGAATTCCAAACGCCGATCCTGACGGCGTCTTCCCCCGAAGGGGCGCGCGATTACCTGGTGCCGTCGCGCCAGCATCCGGGCAAGTTCTATGCCCTGCCGCAGGCCCCGCAACAGTTCAAACAATTGATTATGGTCGGCGGCTTTGATAAATATTTCCAGATCGCACCCTGTTTCCGCGACGAAGACGCCCGCGCCGACCGCTCGCCCGGCGAGTTCTATCAGCTCGATTTCGAAATGGCCTTCGTCACCCAGGACGATGTCTTCGCCGCGATTGAGCCGGTGTTGGGCGGGGTGTTTGAGGAGTTCGCCCAAGAGGCGCGGACGGGTGAAGCCCGGACAGGGACTAAACAAAAAGCGAAGACCGTAACCAAGCCGCCGTTTCCGCGCATCGCCTATAAAGAGTCGATGCAGAAATACGGCTCCGACAAGCCGGACCTGCGCAACCCCATCGAAATGAGCGATGTCTCCAGCACCTTCCGGGGGTCGGACTTTAAGCTTTTTGCCTCCATGATTGAGGCCGACGACAAAGTCCGCGTTTACGCCATTCCGGCGAAAGGGGGCGGCAGCCGCGCCTTTTGCGACCGCATGAACAGTTGGGCGCAAGGGGAAGGTCAGCCGGGATTGGGTTGGTTCACTTTTAAAAGTGGTTTTGAAGAGTCCTTGGGAAGACCTTATGACAACCCTGATGACCTTGAAGGGGAAACCTATTGGGATTCTGATGAGTGGGGGAAATATGAGGTGACGGAAGTTTTCGGGGGGCCAATAGCAAAGGCCCTTGGACTTGAACGAACAAAAGCAATATCCCGAAAAGTTGCTTTAAATCCCGGCGACGCGGTATTTTTTGTCTGTGGCGTGCCGAAAGTTTTCTCGTCGTTCGCCGCCTCGGCCCGCACCAAGATCGCCACCGACCTGGAAATGATCGACGACGGCGAATTCAAATTCTGCTGGATCGTCGATTACCCGATGTTTGATCTCAACGAAGACACCGGCCTGATCGAATTCAGCCACAATCCGTTTTCGATGCCGCAGGGTGGGTTGGAGGCGCTCGAGAACGATGACCCCCTCGACATTTTGGCGTGGCAATACGACATCGTCTGCAACGGCATCGAGTTGTCGTCGGGCGCCATTCGGAATCACCGCCCCGATATTATGATCAAGGCGTTCGAGATCGCCGGCTACGACCAAGCCGTCGTCGAAGAACAATTCGGCGGGCTGTTGAACGCCTTCCGCTATGGGGCGCCGCCGCACGGCGGCTCGGCGCCGGGCATCGACCGCATTGTTATGATGTTGGCGGGCGAGCCCAACATCCGCGAGGTCATCGCTTTCCCGATGAACCAGCAAGCCCAGGATTTATTGATGGGGGCGCCGGCGGAGATCGATGCGGCACGCTTGAAGGAACTCAACCTGAAGCTCGATTTGCCGAAGCTTAAGAAGGGGCAAGAGCCGGAGGCGGGCAAAAGTTAACGATTTTTTTGGCTGATTTTGTAGTTTTGAGGCTGAAATTTGTCGTAATAACAATTATTTGCTAGTATGTTGGCAATCGAGGGATGGGGCGTTTTTTTGCTCCTATAATCCCCAGAAGGGCGCCGCAAGAGTGTCCTCGCCATTAAATTCCCAAAGGCTTGTTGCTTATAAAAGCCTGGGGCGGAGAGTGAAATGAAACGATTTTTATCCCTCGGGGCGGGCGCCCTGCTGCTTAGCGGTTGCGCCTTGCCGGTACCTATTCAGATTGCGTCTTGGGCGCTGGACGGTTTGTCCTACATAACGACTGAGAAAACCGTCGCCGATCACGGTATTTCCCTGATTGCCCAGCAAGACTGCGCCGTCTTGCGCGGCCTTCTCCATGAAGGCGATTTCTGCCGCGACTTCGATGACGCGACGACCGTCCTCGCCGAAAAAGGCACCGACATCGGCAAAGGCGCTGAAACCGCTTTTGCCCCCGTCAGCAAAGGCAGCGTCGGCAAAGGCAGCGTCGGCAAAGGCAACGTCAGCATAGACAGCGATGCCGTGGACGTTGAGGCCTTGGCCAATTTTGACACCGCCGCCGGCGGCAATGAGGCCCCCTTGGATTCAGCCAAAGCGGTCTCGCCGGAACCTTCGGTTGTCGCCGCCGCGATGAAGGACTTTCCTCTGGAAATCAACGTCGAGGTTGAAACCGCGAGCCTCGCCAAAGAGGAATGGAAAGCCGAAACCGTGATTCCCGCGGCACCCGTTGATCTCGTTAAAACGGCCGTCAACACCGCCACCGCCACCGGGGATCCGTCGCCGGGACTTTATTTCGTCATCGGCAGTTTCCGCGAGCACGGCAACGCCTCCAGGCTGAGGAGCGAATTTAAGTCTCTGACGCCGTCGGTGTTGGCGACGAAGCTCGGCAATAAAATGCTTTTCCGGGTTGTCGTCGGGCCGTTCGGCGAAAGCGACGCCCAGCGCATCCACAAGACGATCTATGCAGCCGGGATTTCCGATTCCTGGGCGATCCGGGTGAACCCGGGCGAATGGTCGATGGCCATGATCCTGCCCCCGGCTAAAATAGAGGCTGAAATAGTGGCTGAAGCGGCGACGGCAAAACTGTCCGTCGCCTCGGTGACCTATGTGTTTGATGGGGCCGTATCGGAAAGCGCCCCCGAAGAGCTGGCGCAACTGGCCGAATAAACGGCCTAAATTGCTCTAAACGATTAGATTCGTTGGTGTTTCTATCCCGCGCAGCAGCGCCGCGATGCGTTCGCTCTGGACCGCCATGTCGGGGCTGGCGGTCTTGTGGCGCTTCTCGAAGGCGGCGCGTTCGTCCCACAGGCTGACAAAATCGCGAGGCCGATCGGGTTCGGCCGGCTCGCCGGTCAAGGCGCCGATGGTGCGCTCGAACTCGGGATCGAGGTCGGGCTGAAAGGCGAGCTCTGAATAATCGTCGAAAGAAATAGCGCCGGCGGCGTAAAGATTGTCGCTCAGGTTGGCGACCTGCCGAGGGGTGGCGTGGTGGGCATCGAACACGCCGATTATCTGCGCCAAGGGCGATCTGCCTTTAGGCGAAACTTGCGCACGTTCCCCCTGGGCCACCTGGGCCTCCGGTTCCGGCGCCTTAAGGGCGGCGGGGCCGGCGAGTAGGCGGGGTGAGGCCGACTTGTCGGTGAACAGGTCGGCGTAGAAGGATTTTTCCTGAACGCGCATTGTTTTTATCTCCGTCCAATTAGGCCGTGGCCCGGAAGGGCTCGGTTCCGACACCTGCCGCACGGGCGCGCTTGGTGACGTACATGGCGTCATCGGCTCTTTTCAGAAGCTCATCCAGGTCGTCGTTGGGGCCGTAGTTCTGAAAACCGAAGCTGGCCTTGACGGCGATCATTTGACCTTCCCATTCGACGACGGCGCTGTTGACCAGCTTGTCGAAGAATTCAGCCCGCGTCAGTCCGGCGTTCCAGTCCGTGCGGGTCAGCAGAATGCCGAATTCGTCGCCGCCCAAGCGCCCGATGTAATCGGTGGCGCGGACGTTGTCAGCCAACAGGTCGCCGACACCACGCAGCACCTGGTCGCCGGCGGCGTGGCCGAAGGTGTCGTTGATGGGCTTGAAGCCGTCGAGGTCGATGTAAATGATGACGCCTTTTTCCTTGTAGCGCCGGGCGCTGTTCATGGCGCGCTTGATTTCGCCTTCGAAGCCGCGGCGGTTCAACATGCCGGTCAGATCGTCGGTCACCGCCAACTGCTTCAGCAGCGACAGATTTTTAATTTGTTCGGCGATTTTATGTTCGGCGGCGCGCGCCTGGGTCAGCGCCGTGCCGACGGCGTTGCTGACGGTTTCCAGGGTCGCCTTGCCCAAAAGCGCTTCTTCCAGGCATTCGGCGAGGCCGACGACGCTGGTCACCAGTTGCGGCTGGCTTTGTGCCGCCTCCCGGCTGCGGCCGTTGTTTTTGACGAGTTCCACGTTCTTAACCCTCCGAAATGCCGCGAATCGCTGGCGCGGCGTTGCTCATTTGGCCCTTAAAGCCCCATGGCAGCCCAAAGGCTGTTAACCTTTTAGAAAGCAATTGGCGTGCCACGCTCTGACTCCCCTAAAATCAAGGACTTAAACCGTTTGACGGGGGGCGTTTTTGGCCTAGGCGGCGTTTTTTGCCGGGAAAAATCCGCCGCCTTGCGGGCTTTCCGCCCCGGGATTAAGGTTAAGACCATCATGATTTCCAGAAATCCAACCCTTTGCCGCTGCGCCTTTGTTTTGGCGGCGTGGCTTTTCGTCCCGGCCATGCCGGTGCAAGCCGCCGGGCGGACGCCTACGCCGGACAAGGCGCTGGATAAAACGGCGGCGGCCTTGGCGGCGCACCGGGTTGTTTATAAGATATCGCTGAAGAGCAGCCGCGCCGGCAACGACAGCGTCACCGACGCCAAGGGCGCCATGCTGTACCGGTTCGCCGATGTCTGCGACGCCTGGATCGTCGAAACCAACATCTTCCTGAAGCTGACTTACGCCGATGGCGGCGACGTCGACATCACCTGGTCGTTCGCCTCGCAGGAGGCCAAGGACGGGCTGAGTTACCGGTTCCGTATGCGCCACGCCCCTGGACAGGACGCGGTGGAAACCTTGAAAGGCAAGGCCACCTTGGGCTTGGCCGGCGGCGGCAGCGCCAAGTTTACAGACCAGGACGCCAAATTAACCACCGTCAAGCTGCCTCCGGGCACGTTGTTTCCGACCCGCCACCTGGCCAGGGTGATCGAGGCCGGGCGGGGCGGCACGGCCTTCGTCGCCGACATGCTGTTCGACGGCTCCAGCCTGGATAACCCCTATCGGGTGACGGCCAGCATCGGGCGGGCGCAATCGGCGGCGGGAAGCAGCCCCTTGTTCAAAGACGCCGGCATCGAAGACGCCTCTGCCTGGCCGGTGCGCTTGGCGTTTTTCCCGATCAAAAGCAAAGAGGCGACGCCGGAATTCGAGCTCGGCGTCGATTACCGAGCCGACGGCCTGGCGGCGCACATCACCCAGGATTTCGGCAATTTCACCCTCGACATGACCCCCGGCGAGATCGAGGTCCTGGCCCGGCCGGAGTGCTAGGGGGGGGCTTTTCTTTTGCTGCCTGTCCGGGCCATGCGACGGCCCTGGGGGGGTGGCTGGGCTTAGTAGGGGGGAGGCGATTTGATTTACGGGGTATTGGGGGTAAAACATTGGGGCCGACGGAGAGGGCCTGGCCCCTTTGACCCGGAACGCCCCGCGAGACCCGCCAAGGGGGTTGGTTCGCGGACCACGTTCGTTGCGGTTGGCCCGCGATTTCCTATCAGCTAAACTTAGGATAGCGCAACCCACTTTTGTTCGATCAGAAATGGAATAATAAAGAAGAAGCAATGCGGCCCTTAGGTTTCCTGTTCGCTTGTTTTTACAGGTTCGCCGGAATAAGGAGAACAGGCTTTGAAGCCTAAAGATTTTATCGATAAATGGAAAAAGTCTACGCGGACGGAAAAATCCGCTGCCCAAGAACATTTTCTTGATGTTTGTGAACTTCTAGAAGTTGAAAAACCCGCCGAAGTTGACCCGGACGGTAAGTTTTTCACTTTCGAAAAACACGTCACCAAGACCGGAGAGAAAACCGGTTTTGTCGATGTTTGGCGAAAAGACTGCTTCGCATGGGAATACAAGCGGTCCTACAAGGGCGAGTTCAATCACAAAAACCTTGTAAAGGCTCACGCCCAAGCCAAGCAATACGCGGATGCACTGGAAAATCCTCCGCTTCTCATTGTCTCAGACATGAAGGAAGTCCGCATCCACACCAACTTCACCAATGCGATTTCGGAACAACATGTTTTCAAGCTTCCAGATTTTAATGATCCGATTGTTCGGCGCACTCTCAAGTGGTGTTTCACCGATCCCGAAAAACTTCGTCCTGACATCACTACTGAGGGCGTCACGGCAAAGGCAGCGATGGCCCTTGGCGTCATAGCGGCTAAACTGGGCAACAAATATGAACCTCAACGAGTGGCGCACTTTCTAAACAAACTTGTGTTTTGCCTTTTTGCCGAAGACATCGGCCTTTTGCCCGATGATGTATTTGCCGACATTGTGGAAGAGGGGTTGAAACACGAGGACCGTTTTCCGGATATGCTGGGTGACCTCTTCCGCGCCATGAAGGACAAAAATGGTCGTTTTGGTTTGCTCAGTATTCCTTGGTTCAATGGCGGTTTATTCGATGATGACGAAGTTTTACCCCTGGGTTTTTATGAAATTCGGGATTTGGCCGATGCCGCACGACTCGATTGGAGTGTCATTGAACCCGCCATTTTTGGCAGCCTGTTTGAAGGTGGTCTTGATCCCGAAAAGCGTAAGCAAATGGCCAACTTATTCGATGCTTATGGGGTAGAAGAGGAAAGTATGTCAGCCTTGCCCGGTATCCTTGCCGCACCTGAGGCTGACAAGGGTGTGGGCATTCATTACACCGATCCCGACACCATTATGAAAATCGTAGAACCAGTTGTCCTTGCCCCCCTTCGTCGGGAGTGGGAGGAGGTCAAAGCTGAAATTAAAAAGAAACGCAAGATTAAGGAAAAATCTAAATCCGATTCCACCAGGATAAGAGCTGAGAACGAGGCTCGGGACTTGTATTTAAAATTCCGCCAGCGCATTGGCGCTTTTCGAGTGCTGGACCCGGCATGCGGATCGGGAAACTTCCTTTATCTTTCTCTTCAACACCTAAAGGACTTCGATCTCTTAGTGCTGGATGAAGCAAAGAAACTTGACCTTCCCTTTGATGACCAAAGGGTTGGGCCGGAAGCCGTGCGGGGCATTGAAATCAATCCCTATGCCGCCGAACTCGCTCGCGTCACTATCTGGATCGGCGAATTGCAGTGGCAGATGAAAAACGGGTTTGGCATCAAGCGTAGTCCCGTCTTAGATAAGTTGGATGGGATCGTAAATAAAGATGCCTTGCTGAATTCTGATAGATCACGGGTTGAATGGCCCGAAGTTAATGTTGTAATCGGGAATCCTCCTTTCCTGGGGGTTTATAAAATTCCACGAGAACTTGGAGAGGACTATACCAAAAATTTAAAGGCCGCATTTTCATCGGAAATAACCAGTAGCGTAGATCTGGTTATGTATTGGTTTCTTGTTGCATGGGCGATGATCTCGCAAGGAACCGTTGAGCGCGCTGGCCTGGTCGCCACAAATTCGATACGAGGAGGGGCAAACAGAAAAGTTCTCGATCTCATAACAAATAGCGGACGAATTTCTGAAGCATGGAGTGATCAACCATGGACCATTGCCGGTGCCGCTGTGCGTGTCTCAATTGTTTGCTTCGACGGCAAGAGTGATTCTCCGGTGAGTTTGGATGGTCATGAGGTTGATAAAATTTACTCCGACCTTAGCGGCGGGGTAGATGCCAATGTCACCGAGGCAAAGAAACTTATGGAAAACAAAGGAGTTTGTATTCGTGGCATAGAGACAGGAGGTCCATTTGAGGTGGATCACCTTCAATTTATAGCGATGGCAAATGCCCCAACAAATCCTAACGGGTTTAAAAATCATTCTGTGCTACGTAGGATATTAAACGGAAACAATATTCTTAAACGACAACCCAACCGATATGTGATTGATTTTTCAAACTTTCCTAAAGAACAGAATGCCTCGGCGTTTGAGGTTCCTTTCGAACATCTCAAGGCGGCCTACCAAAATTATTTTACTAATTCGAAAAGAGAATTAGTCCCGCGGGATGATTGGTGGTTACATCGGCGCTCGGGTTCTGCTCTTCGTAAATCCATCGAAAATTTAGAACGATTTATTGTTACCCCACGGGTTGGAAAATATCGGGTGTTTGTTTGGGTAGAAACACCGACCATCGCAGATAGTGCCACATTCGTTATCGCCCGTAACGATGATGTTACCTTCGGCATTCTACATTCGCGGTTTCACGAACTTTGGAGTCTAAGCTTATGCACCTGGGTTGGCGTTGGAAATGATCCTCGTTATACACCTTCAACCACGTTCGAGACGTTTCCCTTCCCTGAGGGCTTAACACCGGATATTTCGGTTAAGGAATATTCCAAAGATCCACGTGCAAAATCTATCGCCGAAGCAGCCAGGGAACTTAACGAATTTCGTGAGAACTGGCTAAACCCACCGGACCTAATCAAGCGTGAGCCCGAGGTCGTTGAGGGCTATCCAGAACTAATTTTAGCGAAAGGCTCCAAGGCAGAAAAAGAGCTCAAAAAGCGTACGCTAACCAACCTCTATAATAGCCGACCCTCATGGCTTGATAACGCGCACAAGTCGCTTGATTCCGCTGTTGCCGCTGCTTACGGCTGGCCTGACGACCTGTCGGATGACGAGGTGCTTGAACATTTACTAAAGCTCAATCAAAAGCGCGCAAAGGCCGAAGCTAAGAAAGATTCTGTAAAAAGTTAAGGAAAACTACAGGCTGGGCAGAAAAAATTGGCAGGAATATGAAAGCCGCGCCGACTTCTCTCGGCCCTTTTCCCCGTTCTCGGCCCGATTCTACATAGTCCCTGTCCGGGCTACGCCCGTCCGCGCCTCTTATACCCCAAAAGCACCACATCTAGCGGCTTTTTGCCGCTTGACCCCTAAATAATGGTTTTCAGGGCCTAGCTCTCTGGGTTACAAGGGACTCCTGCATTAACCATTCTGGGGGCACGATGGCGGCGAGGAAGAACCAGCAGACGGCGGTGCGGGTTGACCAATCCATGGGTCAAGCCGCACCGCCGTCTGTCTTCAAGGGGCTGGAACTGGCCGGGCTGACGACGCGTGAGGTCGCCAATATCTGTGAAGTGCCTGTGGGCGTGCTCGACGAATGGCGGCGCGGCTTGGCGTCGATGCCGGCCGGGCGCGCGGTCTTCCTGGGCAAGCTGTTGGCGCACATGGTCGACGAGTTGGTCCGCACCTACGACGACTGGGGCCCGGCGCCCAAGGCCTGGCATCTGCACATGCAAGCCTGTCTGGAAAACGCCAAGAAAGTCCTGGCCGAACAGGAG
This sequence comes from Rhodospirillales bacterium, assembly GCA_013203955.1. GTDB lineage: Bacteria > Pseudomonadota > Alphaproteobacteria > Rhodospirillales > Casp-alpha2 > Casp-alpha2. Next base: position 17,142 of record JABMOY010000113.1, read on the forward strand.
AACGCCTCCGGCGGCTCCTCCGGCGAAGCCTTATCCGGCGCTTTTCGCCAGGGGGAGCGGATGTTTGACGATTGGATCGCCGGCGATGACGCCCGCGCCTTGGCTACCGAGGCCGCTAAGCGGGTGGCACTCGGTCTCGACACCACAGGCGTGGTGATTTGAATTTAAAGGTAAGAGTTTAATGGCCAATGCCCTCGGCATCACCCAGGATGGCTTGAGAACGGCGCTGAAGATCAAGGCCGACTACCGCGAGCACCGCCCGTTGGTGTTGCCGGGCGACGAAACGCGGATGTTGATCCCGGAAAACCTGATGAACCACAACATCAACCTGAAAGGGTTCGAAGACCCGCTGCCCTTGGCGATGATGGCGAGCCGCGACCCGGAAGCGCCGATGGCTTTGGCGGCGGCGGCGCGCCTGTGCCCCTTGGGCGGGCACACCAAGCTGATCACCGGCGTCATGCAGGTGGTCGGCGAAACGTCCAAGCACCCCTTGGTGCGCGAATGCCTGAGCTTCGTTTCCGAGCACGACTTCGACCCGATCACCATCGCCGAGGTTCGCCGCCATGCGTCGCGCTTCATCGTCAAGACCCGTGAGCAGTACACTTGGGCGCTGCGCCAGAACCTGCAGATGCTGTTGGAAGGCGACATCGCGCCACGCCAATTCGTCAGTGAATTCTTCGAGCTGACCGAAGCCGGCAACATGCGCAACGACATCCGCGAAAAACTGGTGTTGAGTCTGCTTTTGTCGGGCACGGTGCGCCCCAGCGTTAAGTTCCTGATGCTGGAAAACTTCGACCGGCTGGCGAAACCGGTGCGCCTCGCCATCATCTCGGGCGTCCTGAAGGCCGAACCGACGCGCCACACCGAAATCATCAAGGAAGAACTTAAATTCATGGTCGCCCAGAACATCGGCGAGCTCGGCGTCCCCGGCATTCCCGCCTTGGCGACAAATTAGGGGTCAAGCCCGGTCGGCCATGTACCAACCCGATTACGCCTATAACGAAGGGCCCGAGCCCGGCACCGCCATTGAAGTCGCAAACAGCGTTTATTGGCTGCGCATGCCGTTGCCGTTTCAGCTCGACCACATCAATCTGTGGCTGTTGGACGATAGTGATGAAGACGGCGACGGTTGGACCATCGTCGATACCGGCATCGCCACGGACGAGACTAAGGACGCCTGGGAAAAGATCTTTACCGACTACGTGACGCCGACAAAACCGGTAAAAAGGGTCATCGTCACCCATTTCCACCCCGACCATTTTGGCCTTGCCGGGTGGTTGACGGAACGCTTCGGCGTGCCAATGTGGATGCCCAGCCAGGAATGGACCTTGGGCCGCTTGTTAAGCCTGGATACGGGTTCGGACGTGCTCAAGAAAGCCTTTACCGAATTTTACCATGCTGCCGGCTTCGATGCGGACATGCTAAAGACCGCCGAAGCGCGGGCCGGGCGCTATGCCAAGGCGGTGTCGCCGGTGCCCGGGGCCTTTAAGCGGCTGACGGAAGGCGATGTTGTAACCATCGGCGGGCGCGGGTGGCGGATCATCGTCGGCACCGGCCATTCGCCGGAACACGCGTGCCTGTATTGCGAAGAATTGGACGTGTTGATTTCCGGCGACCAAGTCTTGCCGAAAATCAGCCCCAACGTCAGCGTCTGGCCGCAGGAGCCGGACGCCGACCCGCTCAAGGATTACCTGGAGAGCATCGACAAATTTCGCGGTCTCGGGCCCAATACGCTGGTGCTGCCCAGCCACAATTTCCCCTTTAGGGGGTTGGACGGGCGGCTCGACGACTTGGCCGGGCACCATGTCGAACGCTTAGAGGAAACCCTAGCGGTCTGCGCCGGGGCCCCTGGCGGGGCGACGGGGGTCGATGTGTTGCGGGAGTTGTTCAAGCGCGAGCTCGACGCGCATCAGCTGTTTTTTGCCGCCGGCGAAGCGCTGGCGCACCTCCATTACCTGGTGGGGCAGGGAAAAATCCGGCGGCGCATGGGCGAGGATGGCGTTTATCGGTTTTTTTAAGTCTTAAGCCGGTTCCGGGATGTCGTCTTCGAGCGCCGTGCCTTCGGTTTCAAGCCCGGCTTCTTTCCAGGCCAGAATGCCGCCTGCCAAATCCATAACCCCGGACAGGCCTTCGTTCATGAGCTGCTTGGCGCCGACGGCGGAGCGTTGGCCGCTGCGGCACATGACGACGATCTTGCATTCGGTGATCTGGGGCAGGAAGTCGCCGTCCAGGTATGACATCGGATAAAGAACGGCACCGGGGACGTGTTCTTCCTCGTATTCCTCGGTTTCACGGACGTCGATTAACAAAACCTCCCTATTTTCCAGCATTTTAGAGAGCGCTTGCACGTCAACCAGTTCAGCTTCGTCAGCCATGTTTTGTATCCTTCATATCCCTGGTTTTTTATGGTTAACCTACTGAAATTTAACAATAAATAGAATGCCTACAGACATATTCTATCAATTGAATGTTTGAATGCAAGTGGGAATCCGAATTTCCTAATATTACGCTTAGGCTTGGGCCTTGAGTGCGCAGCCGACGACATCCGACGCCCAGTTGAGCGTCTCGGAAAACTTGACGACTTCGCCGATAACCAGCAGCGTCGGCGCCTTTAGGTTCTCGGATTTGACGCATTCTGGAAGCTCGGCAACGGTGGTGATAACGGTGCGCTGTTCCGGCGTCGTGCCATTTTCGATGGCGGCTGCCGGGGTAAAGCCGGGAAGGCCGGCGGCGATTAATTCGCGGCTAATTTCGTCGACATTGCTAAGCCCCATGTAGATCACCAGGGTCGATTCAGAGTCGGCCATGGCGGCCCAGTTGAGGTCCAGATCGTTGTCGTCTTGGCGATGGCCGGTGACGAAGGTGACGGAACGCGATACGCCCCGATGGGTCAGCGGAATGCCCGAGCGCGCCGAACACCCCGTGGACGCGGTAATGCCGGGCACGACCTCGAACGAAATGTTGTTAAGGGCTAGGTGCGATGCCTCCTCGCTGCCGCGCCCGAAGATGAACGGATCGCCGCCTTTGAGCCTGACCACCTTGCGTCCGCTGTTGGCGAGGCGAACCAACAGGGCGTTGATATCTTCCTGGGGCATAAAATGATCGCGCGAAGCCTTGCCGGCGAAAATGCGTGTCACGCCCGCCGGGATAAGGTCGAGGATTTGTTCCGACACCAACCGGTCATAGACGATGATGTCGGCCTGTTCGATTAATTGTAAGCCGCGCACCGTCAACAATGCCGGGTCGCCCGGCCCGGCGCCGACCAGATAAACCCGGGAAACCTGATCGGAAAGCGCCGCCACTTCTTCGTTTCGAATCGAGACTTCCGTCTCGCCCGCCTTGCCCACCTTGTAAGTGCCTTGGGCCTTGCAGGTCCGCACGAAATCGACGAACCGTCGCGTCCAGCGGTTGACTTCGGTATCGCGAAGATGCGCGAACCCGGCGACCATGTTCTTGTAAACGATGCCGTCGTGATGCCCGTCGATGCCGGTGCCGCGCACGACTTCGTAGGCGTAGGCGGGCTCAGCGGTAAAATTTTCGAGGCTGGCGTAGTGAAATTCATGGGCCGGGGTTTCAGCCGCGTTTTCGTTTCCGTTGACCAACGGCCACAAGCCCTTGCCGGTTTCGCGAAGCTGGGTGTAGCCGCGGCCTTGGGGCGTCTGGTGCATGATCGCGTCGGCGTTGATGACGCCGACCATCTTGCGCTTTTCGCCCCGCCACGACAGCGACCGGGCCAAGTACATCAAGCCGCCGCATTCGGCATACGTCGGCAGGCCGCCTTCAATGGCGTTGCGGATAGAGATTCTTAAATCCACATTGGCTTCGAGCGCCATCAGGTGGGATTCCGGAAAACCGCCGCCGATGAACAACCCATCAACGTCCGGTAGCTGGGTGTCGATGATGGTGTCGATGGGAACAAGCTCGGCGCCAGCCGCTTCCAGGGCATCCAGGTCGCCCGGATAATAAAACCCAAAGGCCGAATCCTGGGCGATGGCGATGCGCACGTCCTGCTTGGCCTTGGCCCGCGCCGGCCCCGGTGCGGTGGTGATGGGGGTGGCGGCTTGGGCCGCATCGAGGACGCCGTCAAGATCGACTTCGCGGGCAATAACATCGGCCAAGCCGGATATAACGGCCTGGGCGTTGGCGGCCTCGTTCGACGGGATCAACCCAAGATGGCGTTCCGAAATTTCCAGCGCCGGCTGGCGAAAGACGGAGCCCAAGACCTTAACGTCGGTGTAATGTTCGATGATTTGGCGCAGCCTTGCTTCATGGCTGCCGCCGCCGACCTTATTCAGGATCACACCGGCGATATTGATGTCGGGGTCGAACGCCTGATAGCCCAAGATCAGGGGCGCGATGCCCCGGGTCATACCCTGGGTGTCCAGCACCAGCACCACCGGCGCCTCTAACAAAGACGCCAAGGCGGCGTTGGAATTGTCGCCTTCGAGGTCGAGCCCGTCATAAAGCCCTTTGTTGCCTTCGATCACCGAAATATCCATGCCGTGCCCATAACGATTATAGGTGGCGAGAATTTCGTCGCGGGTCATGGTTTGGAAATCGAGGTTGTGGGTGGGCCGTCCGGTGGCCGAGGTCAGCCACATGGGGTCGATGTAATCGGGGCCTTTCTTGAAGGCCTGAACCTTGAGCCCGCGCTTGGCCAGGGCGGCGGCAATCCCGGCGCTGAGCGTCGTCTTGCCTGAGGATTTATGGGCGGCGGATATGAAGATGGCCGGCATGACTAGGCCGCCGTCTTGATTTCAAGGGGAGTGCCGGCGCGGTTATCCCAAAACGCCCGAGCCTTGGCTTCGGCATCGTCCGGCCCGTCGGCGCGCTCCATCAAACGAAGCGCAATGGCCGCCGTGCCGATGATTGCGGCGGTCGCTATGTCGTCTTCTTCGCCTTGCCAGACTGCCAGCAGGCGGCTGACGTCCATGACCTCGTCATGGGCGACGGTGACGCCCGGCAGCATATTGGGCCATTCCTCGTCAATGCTTTTGCCATTATGAAGGCTTTCGACAACGACGGGCTTGCCCGGACGGCGCTCGATCTCACCGCCTTCGCCTTTGAACACGGCCATGTGGGGCTGGCCGAGAAGGATAGACGCCTCGCGGTGGACTTCGCCGTAATTGGGATGGAAAACGGACTGCACGGAATAGGGCGCGTTGAACGGGTTGAGAAGGCGGGTGAATGTGTTGATCGGCGTGCGCACGCCCAGGATCGGCTTCAGGTCCATGATGTCCTGTAATTTCGGCATCAGATACTGCAAAGGCAGATAGGCGAAGTTTCGCTCCGTCAAATGCTCGGCGGACTCTTCCATGGATGTGGCGTGACCGACGCCGATGGCTTTCAACGCCTCGCGGCTGTAAAGGCGGCCTTCGGTGTGGCCCTCGGTGCCGTGCATGAAGACCTTGATGCCGTTCTGGGCCAGCAACAGGGCGGAGAGCAGGAACCAGGGCAATTGCCGTTTCTTGCCGGCGTAAGACGACCAATCGAGATCGACTTTGGGTGCGCCTTCGGGGATGGTAATGCGTTCCTTGACGACGCGGACAAACCCGGCTGTCTCGCCGGGGTCTTCGGTGCGCACCCGAAGCACGCACAGGAACGCCCCCAACTGTAGGGGGTCGACCTGATCGTCCAGGATCATCGCCGTCGCTTCGGCCATTTCTTCTTCGGTCAATGGCCGGGACAGGTTGGGTCCGCGGGCGATGGTCTGCACGTACTGGGCAAAGGGATGGAGTGCCGTCATGTTATGCCTATCGGTTGAACAATTTAAGCGCTACCAGCGGGACGCGGCGAATTATTCGGGTTTGCCCCCGGCATCGTCGGCATCGTCAGCACCGTCAGCTTCATCACCACCTTCGTCAGCAGACTCTTCCGGCTCGGCTTCGGGCTCGGGCTCCGGTTCGGGGGGCGGTGTATAATGGGGGTCG
>JABMOY010000114.1 GCA_013203955.1 Rhodospirillales bacterium
GAAAACGCGACTTTCCCGGAACTGGGAAAAGCCTTCTGGGATGCCGGCCCGGAAGTCATGAAAGACTATCTCGCCGGTTATCTAACTGAGTTGAACCGGCGCGGCGTTTTGTCGGTGCCCGATGCGGATATGGCCGCCTTCCAGTTCATGGGCATGATCAAGTGGCCCTACCATATTCGTCTGCTGTTTGGCGCCGGCGACCTGCCCACGGAAGAAGAACTTGAGGCGGCCCTGGATCAGGCGGTTTCGATCTTTGTGAATGGGATCAAACCGACGCGACCCTAACTCTTAACCTGATACCCGGTCTTGAAAATCCACCATACGGCGACGATGCACAGGCTCAAGAAAAACGTGATCATGGCTAAGCTTAATTCGACGCTGACGTCGGCGGTCCCGAAGAAGCTCCAGCGAAAGCCGCTGACCAGATAGAGCACCGGGTTAAACAGCGTCACGTTCTGCCAAAACGGTGGCGACATGCTGACGGAATAGAAACTGCCGCCCAGAAACACCAAAGGCGTGATCACCAACAGCGGGATCAACTGCAATTTCTCGAAGCCGTCGGCCCAAATCCCGATCAAAAACCCGAACAGGCTGAAGGTAACCGACGTTAACACCAGGAACAGGATCATCCACAGCGGATGGGCGATTTCGACGTCGACGAACAAACCCGCCGTCGCCAAAATAATCAACCCCAAGGCCATCGATTTCGTCGCCGCCGCGCCGACGTAGCCCAAGACGATCTCGAAAAACGAAATCGGCGCCGACAGCAACTCGTAAATCGTTCCGGTGAATTTTGGAAAGTATATGCCGAACGATGCGTTGGCGATGCTTTGCGTCAGCAGCGTCAGCATGATCAGCCCCGGCACGATAAACGAGCCATAGGATATGCCGTCTATTTCCGTAATCCGCGACCCGATGGCCGACCCGAAGACGATAAAATACAACGACGTCGAGATGACCGGCGAGACGATGCTTTGAAACAACGTCCGCCCGGTCCGGGCCATTTCGAACATATAGATGGCTTTAACGCCATGAATATTCATTCGGCGTTCCTGATCATGGTCACGAAAATGTCTTCGAGCGAGCTTTGCGTCGTTTGCAGGTCTGTGAATCTGATCCCCGCTTGATGAAGATCGCCGAGCAACGCCGTAATGCCCGTCCGCTCGGCTTGCGTGTCATAGGTGTAAATTAATTTGGCGCCGTCGTCGGCGAGTTCCAGATTGTGGGCTTTGACCTCGGGCGGCACGGCGGTGATTCTATCCAGCAAGCACAAGGTCAGTTGTTTTTTGCCGAGCTTGTGCATGAGCTCGACCTTGTCTTCGACCAAAACGATTTCGCCATTGATAATCACCCCGACCCGGTCGGCGATTTCCTCGGCTTCTTCGATGTAGTGGGTCGTCAAAATGATGGTGACGCCGGAGGCGCGTAATTCATGGACGACCTGCCACATGTCCTTGCGCAGTTCGACATCGACGCCGGCCGTCGGCTCGTCGAGGAACAGGATTTCGGGCTCGTGCGACAGCGCCTTGGCGATCAACACCCGGCGCTTCATGCCGCCGGAAAGCTCCATGATCTTGCTGTCTTTTTTGTCCCACAAAGACAGCTCGCGCAGGACCTTTTCGATATGGCCGGGGTTCGGGGGTTTGCCGAACAAGCCGCGGCTGAACGACACCGTCGCCCAGACGGTCTCAAACGCGTCCGTCGTCAGTTCCTGGGGCACCAGCCCGATCATCGATCGGGTACGCCGGTAATCGGTGATGATGTCGTGGCCGGCCACCGTAACCGAGCCGTCGCTGGGGTTGACGATGCCGCAGATAATGCTGATCAGCGTCGTCTTGCCGGCGCCGTTGGGGCCCAGCAAAGCGAGGATCTCGCCGTGGCGGATGTCCAGGTTGACGCTTTTCAGAGCCTGGAAACCGGTGGCATAGGTTTTTGACAGATTGGTGACGGAGATAAGCGGGTGCATTGGAATAGAGATATAGCTTCTTTAGGATTGCTGGCAAGGCTTGGGATTCAAGAAACCCGACGGAAAGATTTAACGCTTGTGTTGCATCGACCGATTGAGGCAAGAGCCATCCACACAAGACATTGATACAAATGACGGTAGAGTTTGGGTATAATAACCGTGGATTTTAAGGTTATCTGAAATATGCCAGTTAAAAGGAGAACGGAGATGCGTGCGTTGCTGATTTTAGGTCTTAGCATATTCCTTCTGGCCGCCCCGAGCTTGAGCTACGCCGACGGCAATGTCGTTGAAACAGTCACCACCACAGTCAAGGAAAACCCTGGAAAGTCAGCGGGAGTTGCTGGATGCGTAGCTGTCATCATCTTTCCTCCCGCAGCAATATGGTGCGCCGCGACCCTTGTCGGTGGGGCCACCGTTGACGGCGACGTGCAAAAACTGGTGAAAAAGGCTGTTAAATAGCCTGACCACGCCGGTTACGACCTGCACGAGTTGACACAGCGTTCATCGCCACGTGAAAGGGTGCTTGCCTGCGCACCCTTATGCCTGCTTTCGAGGGCAAAGCGGACCTAAAACACGTATATTAGCCGGCGGCGTTGCCGAATCGGGAACGCCATTTTGTGTCGCTGTCGCGCATCACGTAAAGCACCCAGAACGCCGCCAAAACTGGAATGCTGGCAAGAAAAAGATGCTCCGGTTTTCCCCGGAACAGGCCGCCCTTTTCTATCAATCCATATGGATCGACGATGCGAAACCAGGTGAAGATCACCGTGATGGCATGAAGTGCAAACCCGTATAAGTAAACCCAACGCTTGTAGGCGCCGATGATGAAGGCAACGGACATAATGGTAAGAACCGCCCCGAGGGCATAGGTCGTCGTAACATCGTCGAGAGCTCCAAAGAAGAACTTCTTGGATAGTTTGATTACCTTGCCTGGGATGATGAACTTCTCGATCGCCCACAGGAAAAGAAATCCGCCCAGCGCCAAGCGCTATATCAGCAGGCTGTTAACGTACTTCCCCCCAACCGCCCCGCTTTCCTCAGAATTTGCCATGTGTCCCCCACCTTGTTTCAGCATCGACCAAAATTGGCCGCTCGAATTATAGCAAAGTTTATGCCTTCAAAACATATTTGTCCTCACGTCCGCTTTCGGGGTGCCGCCTCAAGTCGCGCCAGCGTCGCAGCAGCAAGCGGCGCGAGCGCTTCGTCGGGGAACGGATAAACTGAGCTTAGGTTGATCTCGCACAGTACGTAGGTATTAGTGCCCGTCGAATTCTTCGGTCCGTACAGGAAGTCCGCATCCCAGACGACCGGCAACTGCGTGGCATTGAGCGCGAGCGTTTGGCAAAGTTCAGCCAACCACTCGTTCTCCATCCAGTCTTTCAACGGCTGGAAATCCGACCGAGTAGGAGGATAATAGAGGCGCGGCCCCGGCTCTGGTGCCGTGCGCGGATTGGACCCGGGCGCTGCGGGATAGAGCGCATTGACAAGCTGCTCTCCGAAGCCTACGACGCGGTCGCCGACGAGGTAACAGCGCACCATGCCGTCGGTCAGTCGCGGCTGATAGACCTGATCGATCAGCCGACCGTTGCCGGAAAAATAGGGTTCGCACCGTTGCAGGAACTCGTCGAGCGATATTTCTTGCTCGATACTACCGCGTTTAGCGTGCCTGACACGCACGCGCGCGTCAGGCGCTAGTGCCGAGTTGCCCTGGACGACCGGGGTTGTAGACTCAATCTTCCATACCCCGTTGCCGCCATTTCCGCGGTCCTGTTTGAGCACGCGTGGCTCTCCGGTCGCCAAACAGCGCGGCAGTTCCTCGCGCAGCGCCTGCAGCGTAGGATACATGCGGGTGTCGCAGCCCCAGCTCATCGACCGTGTGCGATAGAGGACTTCCTTGGTGCCCATCTTGCAGATCACTTCGGGATGGGCACTGACGAACACGCCCTCGGCGGCGACATCCTCAAGCAGCGCATCCAGTGCCGATCGATCGCGGTCCCGCTCGATCGGATTGACCCAGACCAGCACGCCATCAACGCGGAGAAGCTGCGCGCGCGCATCCTCGACGGCCTCATCCGTGTAAGGCGCGCATTCGACTTCTATACCGACCCCGCGTAGCGCGGCGGCAACGCCCGAGAAGCGTGTGTTTTCTATCTTTATCGATTGTTTCAGTTCGGCCTCAGCCGGAAGCAGGATCGCCACCCTGTAACGCATGCTCGCCATCCTTTCTTGTGTCGCACCGCGTGGCCTGCCCCGCGCCAACATCCAGCGTCGGTCGGGTCCAGCATTTGATAGGAAACTTGCATAGCATTCCCTCAAAACCTTTTAAACCGGTGTTGCCGGCGTGAAAGGAATGCAACGTACACATTTACGGCTCCTTGCAGGCCATGTGGCCACGACCGTAATAGGCCTCGATGGGTTCTTTGGTCTGGTCGTTGTCGGTAAAAAGGGCGACCGCGCGAATGCCGTCGCCGGGCTCAGCCCCAAAGGCGCGTCGGTAATCGGCCAGAACGTCGCGGCGCTCGGTGATCCAGCGCCCGGTGGCGGCAGAGCGAAATTCCTTCCATCGGTGGTGGGGGTCGTCTACGATTTGCTCCGATACGAATGCCATCTGGGGAATGTCGGTTTGTATAATCGTGCCGATTGTGAAGATCACATGGGAAATGTCGGTTTAAACATAATTGTGACTGCAAAAGGTTCCGGATAGTAACTGAAATTAAGTTTGATTTAAAAGCAACTAGATCAAAGCCATATAAAGGCAAGGGGAGAACCCATCAATGGGGATGTCTAAACACATACTTGGCGTTTTTTATAAATTGGCCGTGGATGGGGAATTCAAAAAAATCCGGAATGTCATTGAACTGGGTGCGCAAGGCATTGTTTGTGGCGGGTACGAGTAAACGGTCCGCCAAATATGTACGGTTCTCGACAGGAAATCGCCAGGCGAGCATGAACTTGCCGGTATTGTGAGCAGCGACTCAACCCGGCATTTGTACGAAACCCTCGGCATTGAATACCAGTGTCTCGACACTAATGGAGAACATGGTGCTCTAACCCTGGACCTCAATTTTGATGAGACTCCAAAAGAACACAAACTTCAATATGGATTGACGACCAATTTAGGCACTACCGAGCACCTGATTAATCAGCAGAATGCCTTCAAGGTTGCACATGACCTCACTCGCGTGGATGGCTTGATCCTTCATGCGGTGCCATTTCATGGCCACATAAACCACGGGTTCTTCAACTACCAACCCTGTTTATTCGAAAGCTTGGCGCGGTTCAATTCCTATGAAATTCTTGGCATGTGGGTTGGTATTTCAGGGGATACGTCGATTATGATCCCGTGGGAAAAAGATTTGATGAAATGTATAACCCTACCGCCCGGCGGCAAATGTATTATTATTGTTCTATTTCGAAGAATGAATGATCTTGATTTCTGTGTCCCTTTTCAAGGTGTATATGAACATCTCCAGGATAAAGCCGCGATTGCCCGTTACACCTACAATGTGGATGGCGAATACGTGAACGGAGCGCGTAACTTTTACGTAACTTCAAAGGGGAGCAAGCTGCAACAAATCCCCGGTCGGGCATTAGTGCGCGAAATCCTTCGTCGAGCCAAAATCCGTCTTTTCGGACAGGATTGAATAACCGGAAGATAAAAGCTCAAGCTTTGACGCCGGCGCCAATTGTCGGCATCGCGTCTGGATCGAGCGGCCAGCGCGGGCACATCTTAAAGGTTAAATTGTCGGTCAGACCCAACTGAAGCCTCTCTATTCCGGTTGAAGCCAGTACCAGCAGGTCCGTCAGGTTTTTCCAAGTTTAGGAGGCATCATATGGTCTGGGCAATTCTAGGTGCACAACAATCCAAAGCTATGCGAGAAATATTGGGCTCCGGCTCGGAAAGGATTATCGCGGTTGTTGGAGGAACCATGCTCGATGAAACGTTGCGCAATACTTTAGAGGATAGCTTCTTTAGGATTGCTGGCAAGGCTTAGGCTTCAAGAAACCCGACAACAAGAATGGTGGCATTGCCACCCCCATTGCCACCCTTATTGTTTCCTTGGGCCCATCTGCTGAAAAAGACCGATGATCGTGCCAGCCCTGATATGGAATGTCCGCTTATGTCTGCTTTCGGGTGCCGCCTCAACCGGTCGATGCAACACTTTATCTTAAACGCAAAGATGGAGTGTCTGCAGATGAAGCAA
>JABMOY010000115.1 GCA_013203955.1 Rhodospirillales bacterium
ACGCCGGCGTCGACCATCCGCTGTTCTATGCCGACAACGCCCTGATGCTGTTCGGCGACGCCAAGAAAATGACCGAGGAAATCGTTCAGGCGCTTGGTTAGATTGGTGTAAGGGGAGGGGAGGCTTAGAAGCCTTCGCGCTCCAAGCGCTTGCGTTCCAGCTTACGGGCGCGGCGGATGGCTTCGGCCTTTTCACGGGCTTTGCGTTCGGACGGCTTTTCGTAGGAACGACGGAGTTTCATCTCCCGGAAGATGCCTTCGCGTTGCATCTTCTTCTTCAGCGCCTTGAGGGCCTGATCGACGTTGTTATCGCGGACGGTGACTTGCACTGGTTCTTGTCTCTCTTCATGTTAAGGGCCGGAAATATAAGCTTTTCCGAGGTGGGGTGCGGGTAATATCATATCCCTACAGGTATGGAAAGGGCTGAGGCCCTGGAAAATGGGACTAAAGGGTTAATTTCATGGCTATCCTGAAGATCGCCAGAATGGGGCACCCGGTGCTGAAACGGATCGCCGAGCCGGTTTTGGACCCGAAAGCGCCGGAAATCCACCGTCTGATCGCCGATATGGTCGACACCATGGCCGACGCGCCGGGGATCGGGCTGGCGGCGCCGCAGGTCCACGTGCCGAAACGGGTGGTGATTTTCTCTATTCCCGGAAGCCGCCTAGAGGAAGATGACGAAGACCCGGAAGATGATGATGATACGGACGAGGGTGTTCCGATGACCGTTCTGATCAACCCGGAAATCGAGGTCTTGACGGACGAAAAAGTCTCCGGCGTCGAAGGCTGCTTGTCGCTGCCCGATATGATCGGCATGGTGCCCCGGTTCACCCATATCCGCTACCGGGCGCTGGCGCCGGATGGTTCGACAATCGAGCGCGAAGCCAGGAACTACCACGCCCGCGTCGTCCAGCATGAATGCGACCATTTGGACGGATTCCTGTATCCTATGCGTATGGATGATCTGTCGACCTTGGGCTATCCCGAAGAAATGGACCGCCGCCTGCCGCTCAGCGGACGCTTGAGGGCTGAAAAAGAAAAGACTGATGACGATGGCGAATGAAAACTTAAGCGCCCGGCGTGACGAGATCATGCTCGCCACCTTGGCCCATGCACCCTTCGATGGCTGGACCCGGCGCGCTTTAACGACCGGGGCCAAGGACGCCGGATTCGGGCCGGAAGAAGCCCTTCTCGCCTTTCCGGGCGGTATCCCCGACCTGGTGGATCACCTCGCCGTTTGGGCCGATGGGCGCATGTTGGCGGCCTTGGCGAAAATGGATCTGGATGCCATGCGGGTCCGCGACCGCGTCGCCGCCGGGGTCAGGGCCCGCTTGCAAGCGTTAAGCCCATACCGCGAAGCTATGCGCCGGTTGGTGTCTTATCTGGCGATGCCGCAGAATTTGCCCCTGGCGGGTCGCTTGACGTGGCGCACGGTGGACGCCGTCTGGTACGCCGCCGGCGACAACGCCAGCGATTTCAACTACTACACCAAGCGCGGCCTGCTGGCGCCGGTGTTAACGACGACGGTGCTTTATTGGCTGAATGACGAGACCGAAGATTTTGCCGATACCTGGGCCTTCCTGGATCGGCGCATCGGCGACGCGCTGAAGGTGCCCGGCCTCAAGGCCCGGATCGAGAAGGCCTTTTCATCGTTTCCTAGGCCGTCGCGCCTGTTCCGCCGCCCTGGCTAATTCTTTCTCAAATCTGGCGTGATGCGATCGTCTGTCCTATGATATGGGCGACCAGGGAAAAGAGGTCTAAACGAAAAAAAATGGCCGAATACGATACCACCCCAGCACAACCGCAAACGCCGCAAGGCGTGTCTGTCGGGGTGTCCGAAGCCCCGCCCCCCGATCTTGCCGAACATTTTCTGATGTGTTCCCGGCTGGGGCGCTATTTGACCGTTTCCGACGGCAGCCGTTTCGTCATTACCGATGATTTCCGCGACGTGCCGGTCCAACACGAAGCCGCCGCCATGGCCTCGATCTTTTCCAAGGATCTGTTGGTGGCGCAAGCGGCCTTGTTGCCGTTGGGCGGCGCGGTGCAGAAATTTTCTCCCAAAAAGCGCGAAAAATACGAACGCCTGTTCCATTTGATCGAACAACAGGCGCTGTCGGATGTTGTCCGCCATTCGGCCCGCAGCGTGCTCGAGGCCGGGTTCCGGGATTCGGAAATCAGGGCGTTGGAAGCGGAACTGGGCGAAACTCTGAGCCCCGCCCGCGCCCGTTACCGGGCGTTCCTCGAGGTGGTGAAGCAATTGATGGACCGCAAAATTACCGCAGGCCCCTTCCTGGACGAATTCCGCGATTTCACCCAGGTCGTCGCCGGCAAGCTGGATTTCGGCATCTACAGCTTCTGTCTGGACCGCATGTTCGGCAGCCCGAGCATCCCGATGAAGCTGAAGAAGCTGCTGGTCCTGGAAATCCTAAAATACCCACCGATTATCCGCCGCGAGCTGTTGACCAACATTCTGGCCTTTCCCGGCCAAGGCAGGGATTTGTTGGAATTCGTCAAATACATGGTGGCGACAGAACTCGGCAAGAACGCTGCCATCGAGATCGAATTGCTTGAAGCTTTCAAGCTCCGCCGCCTGTCTTTAACCGACATCGAAGACAGCCTGATCGCCAGGACGGCCAAAGCCTGAACCCCTCCTAAGAAGGGACTTCGGCGATCGTTTCGTTCTGATTTTTCCTGAATTCATCCCAGACCTTGGCGATTTTTTCGTCACTGAGCGCCAGGATTGAGGTCGCCAGAAGGGCCGCGTTCTTGGCGCCCGCCTTGCCGACGGCCAAGGTGCCGACGGGAACGCCGCCGGGCATTTGCGCCATCGATAACAGGCTGTCCAGGCCGCCCATGACCTTGGTCTCCATGGGCACGCCTAATACCGGTAACGGGGTGAGCGCGGCGATGACGCCGGGAAGGGCGGCGGCCATGCCGGCGCCGGCGATGATGACCTTGAGGCCCCGGTCGCGGGCGCTGGCGGCGTATTCATTGACCTGTTCGGGGTTGCGGTGGGCCGACAGAATCTTGGCCTCAAAGGGGATGCCCAGAGCTTGAAGCGTCTCGGTGGCGCTGCTCATGGTGTCCCAGTCAGACTTGCTGCCCATCAAAATGCCGATTAAGGGGTCGTTGTCAGCCATGATCGCTTTCCTTCTATAAAGCTAGGTTCTTAGCCGGAAAGCGAGGAATTATAGGAATACACGCCGCCTTAGCAAGGGTCGTCAAGAAACTATTAACCCTAGGGTGTGCTATAATGAGTGTTTGGGGATCCTCAGTTGAGGATATTCGCAAATTTTGAAGGACATACGGGATGGATGTGAACAAGGCGGAAGCCGTCATCCCCGTAGGGCAAGGCGGTCCGAGGAAGGACCAAAAGCGCAGCCCCGAGGAAGAACAAGAAAACGGCGATCAGACGAACGGCGAGGCGCTAAGCGGAGAATCGCCTTGGGCGGGCACCGAAGCCTTTGCCGTGGGTGGGGTTTTGGCTGGCGGGATGTCGCCGCAAATCCAACAAGCCTTTGAAGGATTAGCCCAACAAATTGAGCCGCTCCGCGCCGAGGTCGAACAGGCCCGGGGGCGCGAGGCCCATTTCAAGGAATTGGCCGAAACCCATTCCTTCCTGCCGATGCCGGGGCGCCGCGAGTTTATCCGCGAGCTGACCCACGTCATTAATAATCTGGAGCATCTGTCGCCACCGCCGAGCCTGATACTTCTTCATATTGCCAATGCTGACGATGTTCGCCGCCGTTTCGGCCGCAAGGCGCTGGACGCAATGCTTGTACACGCATGCGCCGTCATCGATTCACAATTGCATCCGACGGACGTCGCCGGCAGCATCGGGGGAAACGATTTCGGCATCATCCTTCTGGTCGCCAATCATGAACTGGCCAGGACCATGGTTGAAAGAATTGCCGAGGCCTTCGGCGCCCAGGGCTTCCCCTGGCAGGGGGCAACGATTCCCCTCGAGGTCGTCGCCGGAGTGGCCTCGCTGGCCAATATAGAGACGTCGGAAGCGGCAATTAGCAAAGCGGACAAGGACCTTATGGGTACGGGCGCACCGCCGGTTGAGGCCGAAGTCCTGCCTGAAGGCGAATAAATTTGAAAAAAACCGTTTCAGGCGATGATATCGGGCAACAATTGGTTTTCGATCTGGATAATCTCGTCTTTCAAGGTGAGCTTGCGCTTTTTCAACCGCTGAATTTTCAACTGCTCGAAGGGCCGGTCTTCCATAAACCCTGTTATTTCCTCGTCCAATTGGCGGTGTTCCGCCCTTAGATCGGAAAGCTTTTCCTTAAGCGCCTCTATATCGTCCATCGTTTCCGGTGTCTCATCAGCCGTTTTTTTTAATCATAACAGAACCCCTCGATAAGCGGTAGATGGGTCCTGAAGGGGGTGAAACAAGTGAGTTTCAACGGTGGATTTTTGCGCCGTTTTTTACTATTATACCCGTGATGACTTTCGTTTGATCAAGGAAGGGAAAAGTATGAGCCTGGATGGAAAGATCGACACCTTGAAGAGCAAACATCAAGCCCTTGAAAACGCTATCGAAGATCACAACAACCGACCTCATCCTGACGATATCGAAATCGCCAGTCTCAAAAAGCAAAAACTGAAAATCAAAGACGAAATTGCGGCCATAGCCGACTCTTAGACGTTTCCGGCTTTACCGACCGGAAGCAATATCAAAATCCTGGGCGGATTAAAGTGCCTGTGCGCTAACAGGTTTTTGCGTTTTAAATTTCCTTGGCTTTTTCACGCAATTTGAATTTCTGAATTTTACCCGTCGACGTTTTCGGCAACGGACCGAAGACAATGGTCTTCGGCGCCTTGAAATGGGCCATGTTGTCCCGGCAAAACGCGATTATTTCATCTTCCGTCACGGGATCGGCTTTTTCCTTCAACTCGACGAAGGCGCAGGGGGTTTCGCCCCATTTATCATCCGGCTTGGCGACCACGGCGGCGGCCAGAACGGCCGGGTGCTTATAAAGGATGCTTTCGACCTCGATGGAGGAAATGTTCTCACCGCCGGAAATGATGATGTCCTTCGAGCGGTCCTTCAACTCGATATAACCGTCGGCGTGGGCAACGCCTAAATCTCCAGAATGAAACCAACCGCCCGCCAAGCTTTCCTCGGTAGCTTTGCTGTCTTTGAGATACCCCTTCATGACGATGTTGCCCCGAAACATGACTTCGCCCATGGTTTCGCCGTCCAGGGGCACCGGGTCCATGGTTTCCGGGTCGCGTACGCTCAGGCCTTGAAGCATGTGGTAATTGACGCCTTGGCGGGATTTTAATTCCGCTTGTTCCTCAATGGGGCGGTCGTTCCATTCGTCGTGCCACGAACAGATCACAGCGGGGCCGTAGGTTTCCGTCAATCCGTACACATGGGTGACGTTGAAGCCTTGGCGCTGCATGGCTTCGAGCGTCGTCGCCGGCGGTGGGGCTGCGGCGGTCATAACGTTGACTGGATGATCGAAGTCCCGGCGTTCGTCGCCGCCGGCGTTTGCGACTAGATTTAGAACGATCGGCGCGCCGCAGAAATGCGAAACCTGATGATCGGCGATGGCGTTGAAGATGTTGGCGGCGCTCACGTTCCTCAAGCAAACGTTGGTGCCGGCGACGGCGGCGATCGACCACGGAAAACACCAGCCGTTGCAATGGAACATCGGCAGCGTCCACAAATAGACCGGGTGATGGGCCATATTCCAGCCGACGATGTTGCTGACGGCGTTCAAATAGGCGCCGCGGTGATGATAGACCACGCCTTTGGGGTCGCCGGTGGTGCCCGACGTGTAATTGAGCGAAATCGCCTGCCATTCGTCATCGGGCAGGGACCAATCGAATTCCGGGTCACCTTCGTCCAACAAGGCCTCGTAGTCTTTTTCGCCCAGCCTGTCGTGGCTGATGTTGGGGCCGGCTTCGCTGTCGTCGATGTCGATGACGGTGATGTCGCGGCCAAGATCGGCGAGTGCGTCTTTGACGGTCGCCGAAAACTCGGTGTCGGTTATCAGTATTTTCGCTTCGCCGTTGTTTAAGCAAAATGCAATGGTCGCGGCGTCCATGCGCACGTTCAGAGTATTAACCGCAGCCCCCGTCATCGGTACGCCGAAGGCGGCTTCGTACATTTCAGGGGTATTGGACCCCATGATGGCGACGGTGTCGCCGGGGCCAATGCCGCGGTTCTTGAGCGCGCTTGCAAGACGTCGGCAACGGGCATAGGTCTCGGCCCAAGTGAAGCGCTTTGCGCAGTGAATGACCGACGTGTGGTTGGGATAGACGGCTGCTGTGCGCCCCAGGAATGAAAGCGGCGACAGTTGGGTAAAGTTGGCCGTGGTCCGGTCGAGCCCGTGTTCATAGATTTTTCTGGCGCCCATATGTCCTCCCTGGATCGTTATTCAGGATTCGATGATCCTTATCGCTCAGAGTGCCACAAACCGGCTTTGCAAAAAAAGCCGTTTTGGCCCAAACTTCCCAGAATAAATGAGCCACCGTCGCAAAGACGGGGTTTAAGGGAGGTAAATTATTATCATGACCAATGCCTATGATGACGCCTATCGGCGTTCGCTTGACGATCCGGAAGGGTTTTGGGGGGAAGTCGCCGAGGATGTCCGCTGGATCAAGAAATGGGACAAGGTTCTGGATTCCTCGAACAAGCCGTTTTACCGCTGGTTTGTGGGTGGTGAGCTTAATACCTGTTTTAACGCGCTCGACCGTCACGTCGAAGAAGGCCGCGCCGATCAAACAGCCCTGATTTACGATTCTCCCGTTACCGGGGGAATGGTCCGAAAATACACCTACCGGGAGCTTCGAGACGAAGTCGCGACATTCGCCGGCGCGATGGCGGGCCTGGGGGTGGTGAAGGGGGACCGCGTCATTATTTACATGCCGATGGTTCCCGAGGCGGCTATCGCCATGCTGGCGTGCGCCCGCATCGGCGCCATTCATTCTGTCGTCTTCGGCGGTTTCGCCTCGAACGAGTTGGCAGTCCGCATCGATGACGCCAAGCCGAAGCTGATGGTGGCGGCATCGTGCGGCATCGAGGTCGGGCGGGTGATCGAATACATGCCGCTTCTGAACGGCGCCATCGAAGCTGCCAAACACAAGCCAGACAACTGCATCATTTTGCAGCGCCCCGAGTCCAAGGCGGCGTTGATCCCCGAGCGCGACATCGACTGGGCGGACGCCATGGCCGGGGCCGAGCCCGCCGACTGCGTGCCGGTTCTGGCAACCGATCCGCTTTACATCCTCTATACGTCCGGCACCACGGGCGAGCCCAAGGGTGTCGTCCGCGACAACGGCGGCCACTTGGTGGTGCTTAAATGGACCATGAATAATATCTACGGGGTCGATCCGGGTGACGTCTATTGGGCGGCATCCGACGTCGGCTGGGTGGTCGGCCATTCCTACATCGTCTATGCGCCGTTGTTCCACGGCTGTACGACCATCCTTTACGAAGGCAAGCCCGTCGGCACCCCCAACGCCGGCGCTTTCTGGCGCGTCATCAGCGATCACAAAGTCAAGGTCCTGTTCACGGCGCCGACGGCGTTCCGCGCCATCAAGCGCGACGACCCGGACGGAGAATTGATGAAGGGGTACGACCTGTCGCATTTTAAATATCTGTTCCTGGCCGGCGAGCGGACCGATCCCGACACGCTGCATTGGGCGGAGGAAAAGGTCGGCGTGCCCGTGATCGACCATTGGTGGCAAACGGAAACCGGTTGGTCCATCGCCGCTAATTGCGTGGGCTTACACCAGTTCCCGGTCAAACCCGGATCACCGACGAAGGCGGCGCCGGGTTGGAACGTGCAAGTGCTTGATTCCGAGGGCGTCCAGGTCGCACCCGGCGAAGCCGGTGCCATCTGCCTGAAGCTGCCGCTGCCGCCGTCAAGCTTGTCGACGCTGTGGAACGCCGACGACCGGTTCGTGACTTCGTATATGTCGGATTTCGACGGCTATTATAATACTTCCGACGGCGGTTTCATGGACGAGGACGGCTACCTCTACATCATGGGCCGCACCGACGACATCATTAACGTCGCCGGGCACCGGCTGTCCACCGGCGGTATGGAAGAGGTCCTGTCCAATCATCCCGAAGTCGCCGAATGCGCCGTGATCGGCGTTGCCGATGATCTTAAGGGGCAGTTGCCGGTCGGGTTCCTGGTCCTCAAGGCGGGGGTCACAAAGGATAAAAGTGAAATCGTTTCAGAAGTGGTAAGCATGGTTCGCGACCGCATAGGACCCGTCGCCGCATTCAAGCAGGCGACCGTCGTCGATCGCTTGCCGAAAACCCGGTCTGGCAAGATTCTCCGGGGAACCATGCAGAAAATCGCCGACAACGAGGACTATAAAATGCCGGCCACCATCGATGACCCGGCGATCCTCGACGAAATAAGGGAAGCCCTGAAAGGGATCGGCTACGCCGCTTCGCGTGAAGGTTAATCCCGGTTAGGCCGGGTCTTCGGTGTTGGCCTCTTCGGGAATCTTGGGCGTGGGGTTTGGCGCAAAGACTTCTTCGGCCGCTTTCAGAACATCCGGTGTCTCCGGGATACCCTCGATTGGCGGCGGCGGAGGGGCAGCCAGTTCAGCTTCCAACCGTTCCTTCTTGGCCAGCCCTTTGATAAGCATGGATTGACCGGGAAGCAGGGCGGCGAGGGCGGAAGCTACGGAATCCTTGCCCTCTTCGTTGCCGGCTTTGCTTTTAGGCGGGGGCGGCGGGGGCGGGGTATCCGATGCGGGCATGCGGGCGCGGGCCACGGCTACGACCTTTTCCAAATCCGGCCCCGAACACAGGCCCAGATTGACAGGGTTCTGGGGTTTGATATTGGGCATGTTCCAATGGCTGCGCTCGCGGATCGCATTGATCGTCGGCTTGGTGGTGCCGATCAGTTTTGAAACTTGGGCGTCGGAAAGCTCGGGATGGCTGCGCAGCAACCAGGCGATAGCGTCCGGGCGGTCTTGGCGTTTAGAAACCGGGGTATAGCGTGCGCCTTTTTGGCGGACCTTCGGCAAAGGGATTCCCGGTACGGCCATTTTCAGGCGCGCCTTGGGATCACCATCGCAACGGGCCAGTTCTTCCAGCGTCAATTCGCCGCCGGCAATCGGGTCCAATCCCTGCATGCCGGTTACGACCTCGCCATCGGCAATGGCCTGGACTTCCATTTCGTGCAGTCCGCAAAATTCGGATATCTGCTCGAACGTCAACGCTGTATTTTCAACGAGCCAAACAGCCGTTGCCTTTGGCATCAACGGATGCGCCATCTTCGTTTTTCCTTTTCCAGAAGACCTCCGGCCTACCAACAGGCATGCCGGACCATTGAACGGCCCCTTTATAACGCCGGGCTGCCCATTCGGTCAAACATCACAAACGCCTATTTTAAGGGACCAACATGATCTTGCCTATGTGCTGGCTCGACTCCATCAAACGGTGGGCTTCCGTCGCGTCGTTCAGGGGAAAAGTCGCGTGAATCACCGGCCTAATGTCGCCGGCGGCAATCAATGGCCACACTTTTTCGATCAGAACATTGGCAATTTTGCCTTTTTGTTCAATAGGTTGTGGTCTTAGCGTCGATCCGGTCATCGTCAGACGCTTCAACATGACCGGCATGAAGTTGACTTCCACCTTGGACCCACAGAGGAAGGCGATGGACACATGCCGGCCATCGGGCCCCAGGGCCTTGATGTTGCGGGGAATATAGTCGCCGCCCACCATGTCCAAGATGACGTCTACGCCCCGGCCTGAGGTGAAGTCTTTGGCCGCTTCGACGAAGTCTTCCTCCTTGTAATTGACGGCCCGCTCGGCGCCCAATTCCAGGCAAACTTTGCATTTTTCCGCGCTGCCGGCGGTGGTAATGACCCGCGACCCAAGCTTCGATGCAATCTGGATGGCGGTCGTGCCGATGCCGCTGGACCCGCCGTGCACCAGAAAGGCTTCGCCGGGTTGCAGGTGGGCCCGCTCGAAGACATTTGACCACACGGTGAAAAACGTTTCCGGCAAGGCAGCCGCCTCGACCATGTCGAGATCTCCCGGAATGGGCAGGCATTGGAGGGCGGGGGCGGCCACAAAATCCGCGTATCCGCCGCCCGCCACCAGGGCGCAGACCTTGTCGCCGGTCTTCCAAGCGCCCGCGTCTTTGCCTATGGCGGCAATGGTGCCCGCGACTTCTAGGCCTGGAATGTCGGTAACGCCCTCAGGCGGCGCATAGTGGCCTTGGCGCTGGATGCAGTCGGGCCGGTTGACGCCGGCGGCTTCGACTTTGATTAGGACCTCGCCGGCGGCCGGTTCGGGAACGGGCCGTGTCCCCGGTATCAGCATTTCCGGTCCCCCGGGTTCGGAAATTTCAATACAGTTCATGGTTTCGGAAATGGCGGTCATGGGCTAAGGCGCTCTCGCATGTTGATTTCGGAATATGGTATTATTTACTTACTTAATACGGGTGCAATACGGGTGCAATACGGGGAGGAGGCCATGGATACGGATGATTTAGAGCCGTCGGTCAAAAAGCCGGCGGTTAAGAACCTGGAGGAAATGAGTATCGAAGCCTTGCAGGACTATATTGCCGAGATGGAAGGCGAAATTTCCCGTGTTCGCGAGGCCATTGCCGCCAAGAAGGAGGCCCTTTCCGGCGCCGAGGGGGTATTCAAGACGTAGAGGGTTAATCTGCTTCCTGAGACCTCTTTTTGGCCATGAACATCAGCCAGCCGATGGGGCCAAGGAATAAAATAATAACCAGCCATCCCCACCTGGGGCCAAACGGGCATTTCGATTCCAGGGGTGTCTTCCAGGGGCCGCTTCTGGGCGAAAATACCACGTGAAGCAGGGGAAGGACGAAGCCGATAATTAAAACTGTCCAGGCGGCGGTGGTGTTCATTTGGGTCGCTTTTCATCGCAGTTAGGCTGTTAGGGGCGAGCTTAACACGTTCCGGCGTGGTCTTGAGGAGTTCTTACGAATCAAAGGTTTCCGCGACCCTTCAACCTTTCCCTCCCTGCAGAGCCAGTTGCTGGCTTCCATTAACAAGATTTTAAGAAGTCCCGGATAAGGTTAAGTCATGGGTGAGGAGAAAAATTATCATCCATTCAACTTCGACGCCTCCCTGTTGAACTCGCCGCCCCTTCGGGGGCGGCGCTTTTTCTTTGCCTAGATTCCTAATTGCCATTATGAGGGTTGGACCCCCCGATCATGCTTTTCGATAGGGGGGTTGACCGGATGCTCCGGGCTTGGGTATTGTCCTCGGTGAATGTTTCATTCAGGCGAGTTTGACAGGTTCGAGGCTTAAAATTAAGGGGGCTACCGTTCAGCGGTGGCCCCCAATAATTTTAGCACCTGTTTCTTTTTCCCCGAAACGGCACCCCAAATATGAGCGACGCTGAAAACGAAACCCGGGATCGCTATCCCCATTTCGCGGACCTTCAGACCCGTTGGTCGGACAATGATATTTATGGTCACGTTAACAACGTGACGTACTATTCTTATTTCGACACCGTGGTGAATTGTTTTCTGATCGAGGCAGCGGGGCTCGACATCCAAGAAGGCCCCGAGATCGGGTATGCCGTTGAAACAAAATGTAAATTTAACAAACCCGTTGCCTATCCCGAACCCCTGGATGCCGGGCTTCGGGTTGGTCGGATCGGCAATTCCAGTGTCCGTTTTGAAATTGGAATTTTTCGGAAAGGCGACAACGACGCGGCGGCGGCGGGGCATTTCATCCATGTTTTCGTCGATCGCGCCACCGGCAAACCGGTGACCATCCCGGATAAAATTCGGGGCGCCCTGGAACGCATCCTGGCCCCGACCTCATCAGCCTCCTCGGGAGCTTAGAGCCTTGCCCGAGCCAATAAATAAAGAGCCAGCCAAGCAAACCCGCGATGATTTTCCCTATCGGATCAGCGTGCCGACCCGGTGGGGCGACAACGACATGCTGGGCCACGTCAATAATGTCCTTTATTACCGCTTTTTCGAGGCGGTGGTCGTCCGCTTTGTGATGGAAGAGGCGGGGGTCGATTGGCTGAAGGACGAGATTTCTCCCCAGGCCGTGGAAACGCTGTGCCGGTTCCACCGCCCCCTTAGCTTCCCCGAAACCGTCGAGGCGGGGCTTCGGGTGGCGAAAATCGGAAATTCCAGCGTCACCTTTGACATCGGTCTTTTTGGCGAGCAGGACGATACCCCCTCGGCCACGGGTCATTTCGTCCACGTCTTCGTTAATGCCGAAACCCTAAAATCCCAGCCGATTCCGGAAAAGAAACGGAAAGTTTTAGAGAAATTCACCTAAACAAAAAAAAGAGGCGCAACCCTTGTTCGGCTGCGCCTCTTTGGTTTTTCCCGGGGCTTTTTCCGGGGAAGCATAGACTTAAGCGGCTTTTTGGCCGATCCGCTTGGCGTCACTTGTTTCGATGGCGATCTTGCGTGGTTTCTTTTCCTCGGGAACCTCGCGCGCAAGGTCGATGCTCAGCAAGCCATTCGTCAGGCTGGCGCCGACAACCTTGATGTGATCGGCCAATTCGAAATTGCGCTCGAAGGCGCGCCCGGCGATGCCGTGGTGAAGATACGTTACCTCTTCGCCGTCATCGGGAAGCTTGCCCGTAATCACAAGGGTGTTTTCCTTGGCCGTCACGTCGAGGTCCTGTTCGGTGAACCCGGCGATTGCCATGGTAATCCGGTATCCGTCTTCGCCGATTTGCTCGATGTTGTAGGGCGGGTAGCCGTTGGCGGACGGACCCATTTGGTTTGCCGAATCCAACAGACGCTGCATGCGGTCGAAGCCGACGGATTGACGGAAAAGGGGTGAGAAGTCGATGGTACGCATAGCCATATCCTCCAATAAAAGAAGCTACATGGGTTAAGGCTGATGGACCCTATTCATTAGGCACCCATCGCCGACACTGATATAGGGGCGCGAATTTCGCGCCGCAAGGGGTGTGGAGAATTTTCCGCCGCCAGGCGTTTAAGGTCATAACGCCTTGTTTTATTTAACGTTACGAGGCGTCTTCTTCGGTTTTTGGAGAGGTGGGAGGGTTAATTGGCGTTTGCGGAACAGGGGCGGGTTCCGCCTGAGCCGGGGCAGCTTTCCCAGGTTGTGGTTGGGCGGCGGCTTCTTCTCCGCCTTCGGCTTCGTTCCACTTGACTTCAAAAATGTTGATAGGTTCGGAGAAACCCTTCATTTCAAAACCGCCGCAGCTGACGAACGTATAATCCTTGCCGGCGCAAATGCCCCTGACGATTTCCGAAACATAAATCTGGTCGGCCGATGCCTTGTCGACAATGCGCGCCGAAAGCTGCACGACGGTGCCGAACAGGTCGTTATCCTCGGCGATCGGCTCGCCGGCGTTGAGCCCGATTTTCAGGTGCAGGGGAAGGTCGGGGTTTTGCTGCGTATAAAGGGCGGTTTCCCGTTGCATGGTGATAGAGGCGTCGATGCCATCCGATGTTCTGGCGAAAGACGCCATAATGCCGTCCCCGGTGTGCTTGATTTCCTTGCCCGCATTGGCGCTGAGCGCCTCGCGGACGACCCTGTTGTGGGCGCGGACAACCTTTTGCGCCCCTTCATCGCCTAAGGATTGAGTCATCGCCGTTGATCCGGCAATGTCGGTGAACAACACCGTAACGGGGCCGGTCTGTTCTTCCCTGGGCTTTGGCTTGTTCCATTCATTGA
Organism: Rhodospirillales bacterium; assembly: GCA_013203955.1. Classification (GTDB taxonomy): domain Bacteria; phylum Pseudomonadota; class Alphaproteobacteria; order Rhodospirillales; family Casp-alpha2; genus Casp-alpha2. The sequence goes on from JABMOY010000115.1 coordinate 13,647, forward strand.
GGGCGTTTTCAAGCAGCCGGGCCCCCTGGGCCTCGTCGGTCAGGTAAGTATTGATGCTGTTGCGCCCCGACTGGAACATCTGCATGTAGCGGGCATCGGCCATCAGGTATTCTTCGTAGCGTTGAGAGAAAGAGGCCGCATGGGATTTCTTAAAGCCTAAGGTTTCGACGCATTGGGAAAGAATTTTTATGTGCGACTCGGGGTCCATATTTCCTTCCTGGGTCAGAATCTCGCAGGCCCCCGCTAAATACATGCTGAGCCCGAATTTGTTGAAGTTATCCAAATTACCTACGGGGACCTTGCTGCCCTTCATGGATTCCACAAGAAAGCCCTGCATATAGACCTTAAGCTTTTCGGCTGTTTCCGATAATTCGTTCGGATCTGCAGGCTTCGCCTCAGGTTCTTGTTCTTCGGCGGCAGATTCGGGTTGCGGTTCCGGTTCGCTGGGTGAGGGTGGTTTAGCCTGGCGCTGGGCGGCCCGGGCCCTGGCCGCGGCTTCCTGGGCGGCGCGTTTTTCGGCTGCCCGTTGCGCGGACCTCGCCGACATGGCGAAAAGCCAAGCAAGAAACCGGTTCTGCTGGGATTTTTTCAGCTTCACGTCTTTCATGACAGTGGCGGTCATGCCAAAGGCGGAAATCAGGAAGACGACGATAAAAACGCCGATCAGAAGATTCGTCTGATTGTTGCCGGTGATGCGAACGCCAAAAATCTTGGTGCCGCCAAAAATCTCGGAAGCCATGACCGCCAAAATTCCTGAAATGCATAGACAGAACAACATCACGCCCAGAAGCTTGATGAGCACGCTGGACAAGCTTTGGCGATCCGGTTTCTTAGAGGCCGTTGAGGGAGGGTTTGCCCTCCGGGTTTCGGAGGATTTTGATGTTCTTCCACGACCGACGGGCCGGGCCCTCTTGACGGCGGGCTTCGGTGGCCTGGCATCCTTGAAAATGACCGCATCGGAAAAGACGCCGGTGTCCGGGTCCAGAGTTTCGGCGACGACCCTGACGGCTTCGATGTGGATACGATCCTCCAGCAGCATCTTGGCTTCGGCGATCGCTTCGTCTCTTTGGTCGCCAAGGAAATTTTCGTGGATGGTCCACTGATCGCCTTGCCGGACTTGGAGCTCGAATGTTTTGTTTTCCGTCATTTTTCACCCATCGAATGGGTTTTCCCCACAAGAAACGGGGCAACCAAAACCATTATCCTCAATATAGCCTTGGCGACAATGTTTTGAAAACAAGTCCTATTCGGTGGTGGTGGTAGTGGCGGTGGGGGGAGACTCGACTTCGCCCTCAATGTCATGCCACATCACTTCGAAAAGGGTGATGTCATCCCCGAAGCCTTTCATGGGAAAGCCCCCGCGGTTGGTGAATTGATAATTCTTTCCGGCACAGATACCGCGAACGATTTCAGAAACGAAGATTTCGTCGGCCGACGCCTTATCGACGATGCGCGCCGAAAGCTGCACGGTCGTTCCGAACAAATCGTTATCTTCGGCGATTGGTTCGCCAGCATTGAGGCCGATTTTCAAATGCAAGGGAAGGTCCGGGTTCTGCTGATTATGAAGAGCCGTTCCCTTCTGCATTTCTATGGATGCATCGACACCGTCCGAGGTCTTGGTGAAAGACGCCATGATTCCGTCCCCGGTGTGCTTGACCTCCTTGCCGGCGTTGGCGCTGAGTGCCTCGCGGACGATCCGGTTGTGGGCGCGGACAACCTGTTGTGCGCCGGCGTCTCCCAAGGCCTGCGTCATCGCCGTCGAGCCGGCGATATCGGTGAACAGAACGGTAATCGGGCCGCTTTGCTCTTCCCTGGCCTTGGGCTTGTTCCATTCGATAAGCGCGTTGTCGAGCAGCCTGGGTGCGGCTGTTTCTTCGGAGGTAAAAATGTTCATGGCGTTCCGACCGGCTTGGAACATCTGCATGTAGCGGGCATCGGCCATCAGGTATTCTTCGTACTTGTCGGCAAACGAGGCCGCATGAGATTTCTTGAAGCCCATGACCTGGACGGCGTCGCTCAGAATCCTGGAACGGGTTTTAACATCAAGTTCCTTGTTTTGGGATAGGATTTCGCAAGCCCCGGCAAGGAAAAGGTTAACGCCGAACTTGTTGAAGTTATCCATTTTCTTTTGGTCGGTTTGGCTTCCCTCCAGCCCCTTGGACAGGAAGCCCATCATATATGATTTCTGTTTTTCCCCAGCCGGCGACAGAGGTTCCACTCTGGGTGCGCTTTCGGGTTTGCCGTGTGTGGCGGCATCCAGGACGACGCCCCTTCCGGTGTTTTCTTGGCTGGGTTGCTCCTTTTCTTGCCCGAGTTTTTCCCGAAGCCGGTCGGTAAGGGCATCGTTTTCTGCCGCCTGTTCGGGCGTCGTTGCCGGTTCGACTTTGAATTCCTCGACCCCCTTCATGGCCTGATCCAGGCTTGCCATGGTATCGGCATTGGTAGCGGCGCCCCCTTCCATGAGTTCCTGACTGGGGCCGGCGGTGGCGCTTGTGCCCGCATCGACCGGGGGGGGTGCGGCGGCTGGCATCTTTTTCGGCGGGGCTTTCCCCGGCCTTTGCGGGGCCTGCTGCGATTGGCCCCTTCGTTTTCGCGAATTTTCCAGGGTCTGGCCCCTCATGACGGAAATGGTCAGGGACAGGGCGGTGATCAGGAAGGTCGAAATGAACACCCCGATCAACATATTCGATTCGGCATTACCAGTAATACTCATGCCAAGGATTATTGTTCCGCCGAATAATTCTTCTGCGACGAACGAAAGGGCAGCAGCCAGAACGAGGCTGAAAAGAAGAACCAGAAGCAGTTTGACGACAACGGCTGTCAAAGTGGAGGGCTGTTTCGACGTCGCTGCCCTTCTGCGGGGCTGGGCCGCACCCTTGGATTCGCCTTTATCTTGAGTGAGCCAGGATTCGTCCCGGGCGGAAGGCCGACGGGAATAACTACTACTACTGCTACTGCTGCTGCTCTTGCCGCCTGATGCGCCGGTGGATTTCAAGCCCGGGCTTTTGTAGACGATGAACTCGTTATGGACGTCCAACTCGGGGTCATAGACTTCTTTGATGACCTTGACGGCATCGACCGTGCTGAGTCGGTCGAGTTCCCGGCCCTCATCAATGGCCGCGCTTTTTTGGTGGGCCAGGAAGGTGGCATGGATGCTCCACCTGCCGTTTTGTTGGACCTGTACCTCGAATGTCGTGCTGCCGGTCATTGTTCACCTAGTGAATAGGAAGCGCCTATCCGGGTTGGGGGAAAAACGATTTCCCGGTACCCTATAATATTGGAGTGACAACTTATTTTCCAAGAATCGCGAACAAAAAGAACCCCTAACTTTAGGCATAGCCCTTGAAACAACTTATTTTATCAAAACCTTATGGAGGGAGTAAACGGGCAAGGTTTTAAAAAAAACAATCCTTCCCCGCAACCCCTCCCCGCAACCCCTTTAAGCACCTGAGCGCGGCATCGGAGGATTGTAAATAATCGGCCAAGCGAAAGGGCCGAAGCCATCATTTTCAATGATACAGAAAAAGGCAGGAAAGGGTCTTAACTTTTCAATCCCAAGTCTTTGAATCTTTTGTTGAATTTAGCCAACTGGCCGCCACTGTCCATCAAACGGTGAACCCCGGTCCAAGCCGGATGGGTTTTCGGGTCGATGTCCAGCTTCAAGACGTCGCCGGGCTTGCCCCACGTCGAATGGGTCGTATAGGTGGAGCCATCGGTCATTTGGACCGTGATCTCGTGGTATTCGGGATGAGTGTCTTTTTTCATTATAAGGTTCCAGCCTTTGAAGCCGCCTTGTATAGGGGATGGGACGTAGCCTTTCAAGGCTTATGGGAGGGTTTTCCGGTTTTTTCGGGGAACTTGAGGGATTTCAGCGAAAGAGCGCCCAGAACAACGACAATCACCATCACCAAAGCCCCGCCGTAATAAGGCCAATCCCGCCCCAGGAAACCGAAAAGAAACCCGGCCCAAGCCGGGCCGGTAAAACGCGCCATGGTCGATGCCGAGCGCGTCACGCCCATGATGCCGCCTTGTTCGTCGTCGCCGACCTGAAGGGATATTAGGCTGTTCAATGACGGTGAAATGATACTGAATCCGTAACCGGCAACCGTCATCGCAATAATCAAAACCGTGATGTTTTGGCTGAAGGGGATCAACAGAACCCCCAGCGCCAGGGCAACGGCGCCCTGGATGACCAAGTGCGCTTCGCCGAACCGGCGGACCAGCCGACCGACCAGTCCGCCCTGAATGAAGGCGCTCAACAGCCCCACATAGGCGAACAGATAACCATTTTGTTCCGGCCCCCAACCGAATTTGCGACGCGACCACATGGCAAAGGTGGATTCCAGGCCGGCGAAGGCAAAGGTGGCCAGAAACGTCAAGCCGATCAGCAATCCGACGTTCTTGCGCTGGAGCGCTTCGCGGAACATAGCCATGCGTTTTTTCGGCGGTTCTTTCGCCAACTTTTGGCGTATTTCAAGGGGAAGAGATTCTTTCAGAATAAAAAAAGCTAAAATGAGTGCCGTGAAAGAAAGTCCCGCGGCGGCGAAGGCGGGACTTTGATAGTCCGCGTTTAAGGGATCGGATCCTGCTAAAATTCCCCCGATGGCCGGGCCGGCGATAAAGCCCAGGCCGAAGGCAGCGCCGATGGCGCCCATGCCCTTGGCGCGGTTTTCCCGGGTCGTGATATCGGCGACATAGGCAAATGCGGCGGAGATGTTGCCGGCCATGAAGCCGCCGACGGCGCGCACCGCGAATAACATCCAAAGGCTTTCCGCGAACCCCAGCCAAACGTATGACATCGCTGCCCCCGCCAAGCTGACGAGCAGCACCGGGCGTCGACCGATACGGTCGCTGAGCCGGCCCCAGAAAGGTGCCGCCAGGAACTGGGTGAACGAATAGGTCGCCATCACCATGCCCACCATGACCGGCGATGCCTGGAAGAATTCCGCGTAGAAGGGCAACAGCGGGATGATCACGCCGAACCCGATCAGGTCTATAAGGACGATGAGAAAGAGGATCAGCATCTAAGGTTCGGCACTTCCCTTTTTGGCGGGGGTTTTGGGGACGGTATAATTCCTGAGCTTTGGAATGCGGGCCGTGAGTAGGGAATGGGTCAGCGTTGGGTTAATTTCAACTCAATTCTTCGGTTCCGGCGTTTGGCGATTTCGTCGTTACGGTCATCCAGGGGCTGAAACTCCCCGAACCCGGTCGCGGCGAGACGGTTCGGCGCAAGCCCCTGGGTCACCAGGAATTGAACCACGGAAATGGCCCGGGCCGACGACAATTCCCAATTCGACGGGAACCGGGTTGTTTTGATGGGATCCTTGTCGGTATGCCCATCGACGCGAAGAACCCAATCGATATCGGCGGGGATTTCCCCGGCGATCAGGTTAAGGGTCCGGGCCAGTTTCTTGATCTGCTCCTTGCCCGCTTCGCCCATATCCGCCGACCCTTTGGTGAACAAGACTTCGGATTGAAAGACGAAACGGTCGCCGACAATACGCACGCCTTTTTGGTTGCCCAGTAAATCGCGAAGGCGTCCGAAAAATTCAGAACGATAGCGGCTCAGCTGATGGACCTTGCTGGCCAAGGCCGCGTTCAACCGATTGCCGAGAGAAGTAATCTGAACCTTTTGTTCGGTGGCTTGTCTTTCCGCCACCTCCAAGGCCAAAGATATCTTGGCCAAGGTTTCGCGAAGCGCCGCCGTCTGCTGATTGAGCAGCGCCACCTGGGCGCGCGCGCTTTTTGAAATTTCCCGCTCTTCCAAAAGGTTCTTGCCCGATTGTTCCAATTTCCCGGCCATCTCGGCGACCTTGGCCTGTAGTTCTTGGCGAAGGGCGCGAAGCGCTGCCACGTCCTGGTTGAGGCTGGCCATCTCTTGAAGTTGGGTGGTGATTTTCGATTTATCCGCTTCGATGGCCCCCAGGGCGGAGGCCAGGTTTCTTTCCGTTGTCTCGGCACGTTGGCGAAGCTGGCTGACGGCGGTTTTTAGGTCGTCGCGAAGGGCTACGGAAATCTGTAACTCCTGGGACAACTGGGCGACGTTTTTACGTAAATCCGTATTTGCCCGGCGCTCTAACGACAACAAGTCGGCCAGTTCACCGATTTGGTTTTGTAGCCTCAATAAAGCTTGGTCCCGACCCGACAGGGCTTGGCCCAGAAAAAACTGCGCTAACACGAAAACCATCAGCAGAAACATGGTGACCATCAACATCGTCGCCAGGGCGTCGACGAACCCAGGCCAGATATTGGTAGCGCGTTGCCGGCGGCGGGCGAAGGCGGTCATCTGATTTTCATAAACCCGGGCCTAGCCGTCGCCCGAGCCCTGGCTGGAGCCCGCGATGGTACGGGCAAGCAATTTGATCTCGCTTCTGATCTGCTGGGTTAACTCGTCGCGGCCTTGGCTTAATTCCTCCGTCAACTTGGTCAAATAGACATCAAGGTTGCGGATATGGGCGCGGGTGGTTTCATCCAAACCGCTGTTTGATGAGCCGGCGGCAAGTTGGGCCAGAATGGGCTTCATTTCAATCTGCGCTTCGGCCAAGCCTTTCATCAAGGTTTGTTCAGTTCGCATATGATCGGTCAGGATTTCCAGTTTTTCGCCGAGGGCGGTAATGCCGGTGTTGGCCGAAATACGACCCTCCTCGCCCCGGGCAATGGTCCGTTGCAGGTTCTCCAGGCTTTCCGCCGTTTGTTCCAGAAGCGCTTGTACGTAGGCCGGGATGGGCTGGTCCGTTTCCGTCAACAGCGAACTGGAAGCCAGCCGGGTGACCGTCGAAAGCCAGTCTTCGAGATCGTTGTAAAACCGGTTCTGCGCTTGGTTGGCTTGTAGGTCCAGGAAACCCAGAACCAGTGACCCGGCGAGCCCGAAAAGCGAAGAAGAAAACGCTGTTCCCATGCCGGTCATTGGCGCCTTCAGGCCCCGCTTAAGATCGGAAAAAACGGTTGTCGCGTCGCCCCCGTCAACACTAAGCCCGCCGATGACGTTGCCGATTGAAGCCACCGTTTCCAGCAATCCCCAAAAGGTCCCCAAGAGGCCTAGGAAAATCAGCAGGCTGATGGTGTAGCGCGAAATGTCCCGTGATTCATCCAACCGGGAAACGATGCCGTCCAACAGCGAACGCATAGCCATGGTCGACAGGCTGAGCCGGTCCTTGTGTTCGCCGACCATGGTCGCCATCGGCGCCAGCAGTCGAGGAGGTCGGGCTTCGGAAACCGGGCTGGAATTTTGGCGGAAGTTTTCAATCCACGTGACTTCGGGGGAAAGCATCAAAACTTGGCGGAAGTTATAAACGATGCCAAGGATAAGAACCCCGACAATCAGGCCGTTCAACGGAACGTTTGCCATAAACGCATTTTGCAGAGGAAAAAATAAAACACCCGACAGGCCAATGACCGCAAAGACGAAAACAATCATCCGGATAAGATATTTACGAGGCCGGGTCATCGTTCGGTGACGTTCACGTCGACCCTGTTTACGGGGCCCTCCGTCGTCTTACTACCAAGGGCCCGAACGTCGATGCGCGTACTGCGGACACCGCTTTCAATCAAGAACGAGCGTATGGACAAGGCCCGGGACAAGGACATGCGCCGAGCTTTGCTGGGGGACAAGGATTTGCCGCCGGCGTAGGCCAAAATCTGCAAGCGAAGTTTTTCCTTGCCCTTCAGTTTCTTAGCCAAGCCCGTCAAGCCGGGTTTTGCGTCGGTGGGCAGCTTCGATGCGGTCTCTCCAAAGATTATCTGCAAGGCCCGCCCCGGCTTCATGCCTTCGCTGGAAGGCGACAGGGATGCCTGCTCTTCTTGCTTGGTCGATGGGGCCGATTGGGGCGTCGGTTTCGGTTTGGCGGCAAGCGATGGGGCCGGTTTTTTTGCCGGTGGCACCGCAGGAGGTGGGAGAGGCGGGGCCGCTTTTGTTGTGGCCGGTGGGGCAGGGGGCGCCATTTTCGCCATGGCCTTCGGTTTAACGGGCGGCTTAACGGTCGGTTTAGCCGCCTTTATTTCTGGTTTCCTCTCCGAAGCGGGAGGGGCCGGGGGCATAACTTTTTCCGCCATTGGAGCCGGGGGCTTGGTCGCCGTCAGGGGCGCGGGGGGCTTGGTTGCGGCAATGACCGGCGCCGACGGCTTCTGCATAATTGGCTTTGCTTTAGGCCTCTTTTTCCGGGCGGTGCGCCTGGCCGGCGTTTTGGGTTCTCCCGAGGGGCGTTTCAATTTTATCCTGCCGGCTTCCTTAGGCACCGCGACATGAAGTTGGGAAATCGGTTTTTTTGTTCCCGGAATTAAAAGTCCGCCACGGGGGCTTCCCTCGGAAGGACGAGCGATAAAAGGTGTTCCCGCCGCCAGTGCCGGGCTCGCGTCGCCGATAACGCTAAGGTCAACAGTTACGTTATTGGTGCTGAGATCGACGTTTTGCGCTTTGGCGTTATTCGTGAAGAAGCCGAGTGCTAAAACAACCACACATAATAGGCCGCGAACCGCAGCCAGGAAGGGGCCTGGAAAGATATTCATTAATGCGGTGTTCCCCATTGTATACCCCGGCCGGGTTGCAGGTCGCTGACCGGTTTATTGTCCCGTTGTTGAATTACCATAGCCAAGGGACGGCCAGCAGACAACTGGTTTGGGCGCTTCCAAGGCAGGGTAGGCCCTTATTAAAGGACACCATTATGGCCTTTTCATGGCTTGCCATGGGGTAGGCTTCGGGATGTTAGCGTCCGGCGTCGGCGAGAATCTTTAGAAGCGTTCCGTGCATTTGGTTGTTTGCGGCAACGATTTCACCGGTTTCCAGGATTTTATCGCCGCCCTTCATATCCGTAACGAAACCGCCGGCTTCCCGGACCAAAACCATGCCCGCAGCCATGTCCCAGGGGTGGAGCCCTGTTTCCCAAAACCCTTCGAAGCGCCCAGCCGCGACGTAGGCTAGGTCGAGCGCCGCCGATCCGAAACGCCGGACCCCCGAAGACACCTCCATCACCGCCTTCAAGTGCTTCAAGAAGTGTTCATGGCCTTCTTTTCCCCTAAAGGGAATGCCGGTGGTGAACAGCGATTCATTTAGGTTTTCACGCGCCGATACTCTGATCCGGTTGCCGTTGAGGTACGCGCCCAGGCCTTTCTCGGCGACGAACATCTGATCCGACACCGGCTCGTAAACAACGCCGGCGGCCGGGTCGCCGTCCCGCTCGAGGGCGATGGAAATGGCAAAATGCGGAATCCCGTGAAGAAAGTTTGTGGTTCCATCCAGGGGGTCGATGATCCAGCGGTTCGACGTGTCGGCGCCTTCGATTTCGCCACCTTCCTCAAGCAGAAATCCGAAGCGCGGCCTGGCTTTCGACAGCTCTGCGACCAGCGTCCTTTCGGCTTTTTTGTCGGCGGTGCTAACGAAATCCGCCGGCCCCTTTTTCGATACCTGAAGTTTTTCAATCTCGCCGAAATCGCGGATCAGCCCCCGCGCGGCCTTTTGTGCCGCGGCGGTCATCACATTCAAAAGCGCCGACCGCTGTATCATGGTATTCCTTTAAGTTGGGGCCTTAGAAGTTAGGGATCAGTCCTTGGCCCGCTCCACGTAAGAGCCATCGGCGGTGCTGACGACAATGCGGGTGCCGGCTTCGATGTGGGGCGGAACCATGCAGCGGACGCCGTTTTCCAACATTGCCGGTTTGAAGGACGATGAGGCCGTCTGCCCTTTGACCACGGCATCGGCTTCCGTGACCTTGAGGGAAACCTGGTCGGGTAGCTGAACGCCGATGGGGTTGCCTTCGTGGCTTTCGAAGATAACGGTCATGTTGTCTTGCAGGAACGGTACCTGGTCTTCGCCCAGAAGGTCCCGGTCTATGGAAATTTGATCGTAGGTTTCCAAATCCATGAAGGTGAACATGCCGCCTTCGGAAAAAAGAAACTGGAATTCCTTTTGGTCCAAATGGGCCCTTTCCACCGTTTCCGAAGACCGGAAACGTTCGTTGAGTTTGGTGCCGTTACGAATATCTTTTAATTCAACCTGCAGATAGGCGCCGCCCTTGCCGGGCTGCGTATGTTGGGTCTTTACGGCCCGCCAAAGGCTGCCCTGATGCTCGATCACCATGCCGGTGCGGATGGCATTGCCGTTAATTTTCATATTCGCTATCCGTGTTTGGGTGGCCAATCGGGTTGAGGCGCGGAAGCTAACACCTTGCTTGTCGCTAGGCAATGCCGGGGCTTGGGGCTCGGCAATGACCAAGTTAACCGGCATCGGCTATGGCGTTGTTAAAGGCCTTAACCCCCGCCGCCGGACCTTCCGGATGGTCCCAAACGGCCGAAACGACCGCCAGAAAATCGGCCCCCGCCCGGACCAGCGGCGTGCAGTTTTCCGGCGTAATGCCGCCGATGGCGACGGCGGGCACCACCATCAGTTCCGACCACCATTCCAGGATATCAATGGAGGCGTCGGTCTTGGCATCTTTGGTGGCGGTCGGGAAAAAAGCACCGAAAGCAACGTATTCGGCGCCTTGTTCCGCTGCCTCAATGGCTAAGTGCCGTGAATCGTGACAGGTAACGCCGATGATGCCGTCGGCGCCTAAAGCCTTGCGGGCCTCGGCATATGATGCGTCATGCTGACCGATATGGACGCCGTCACAACCGCATTCGGCGGCCAAGTCCGGGCGGTCATTGAGGATCAAGGGAACATCCTTTTCCCGGCACAGCGGCAACAAAACCGCGACGGCCCGGCGGATGGCGTCGTCATCGGCATTTTTCAACCGCAATTGCAAGGCGGCGACGTCGCCACTGTTCAGGGCTTCGGCCAGGGCCCCCGAAAACTTTATTGGGTCTATTTCCGGCGGCGTAATCAGATAGAGTCGGCACCGTTCTTCGTCCACGTTATTTTCCATCCGTCAGCCATTTCCGAACGGCGGTTTTCGTATCTTCCATATCCAAAAGGTCAAGTGCCGGTTCCTGTCCCTCCGGCCCGCCTTCATCCAGCCGTGCCCCGGATTGCTTAGCGATATCGGCCAGACTTTTCAGGGCCTCGCCGGAAACGCTGGTCTTGATGACCTTTAATCCATGGCGCATGGCCCCCAAGGCCAGCCCGGGATCGTCGCCGCAATCGAAAACTGACGTAATGCGGAGATGTGGGTAGGAACCGGCGGCTTCTTCGATCATGTCCCTAAAAACCTGGGCGCCCAGGTAGCGGGCGGCACCCGGCGCGCTCCTGAGTGTCACCGGGACATCAAGTTCCCCGGCGACGGCAAGCGCCGCCTTGGCGTCATCAAGGCAGTGAATGATAATCGGGCGATCGGACATGAAAGCTCCCGCCAATTAACCTAAAATTCGATATTAAACCTTATTTCGTGCCGTGTGATTGCATGCACAGACGGTTCAATAAAAGAAAATTATTATAAAAACTGAAAATTTTGCTCAAAAACATAGTCTTAATTAGTTTATGGTCCCCCGGTTCCTTGTTCCTTTTTTCTCGGGGGACCTAGACTTCGGAGACGGCTCTTGGATATAGCGACACTACTGGGTTTGTTTATCGGCGTTTCGGTTGTGACCCTGGCCATCATGACCGGGTCCGAGTTGTCTATTTTTCTCAATTTGCCCGGGTTTCTTATCGTGCTCGGCGGCACCTTCGCGGCGACGTTGATCAAGTTCCCGCTCTCGGGCGTCTTTGTCGCTTTTTTCGTCGGCATCAAGGCGGCGTTCATCAACGAGCGCGAAAGCCCCCGCGAAATCATCGACCTGACCATGCGTATGGTCAAGCGGGCGCGCAAGGCGGGGCTTCTGGGTTTGGAAAGAATCAGCGTCAAGAACACCTTTTTCAAGAAAGGCATTCAGCTTTGCGTCGATGGTCGAGAAGGCGCCGTCATCCGCAAACTGCTGACCAGTGAAATGGAACTGGCCATTCAGCGTCAGGAAGTCGGGGAAAAAGTCTTCCGGGCCATCGGCGAATCGGCGCCGGCCTTCGGTATGGTCGGGACCTTGGTCGGGCTGGTGCAGATGTTGAGTTCCATGGACGACCCGACGACCATCGGTCGTGCCATGGCCGTGGCGTTGTTGACGACGCTTTACGGGGTTTTGGTTGCGCAACTGATCGCGCTTCCTATTTCGGACAAACTTGAGGCCAAGAACGAGATTGAAAAGGCCAACAGGGTCTTGATCATCGAAGCCATCATGCAAATCCACGAACGCAATAATCCAACCGCCGTACTCGACATCTTGGAAGCTTATCTGCCTGAAAAGCAGCGCACCCAAGGCGATAGGGGAGAAGACGACGGAGACGACGGGCCGAAAACCAGACGGGCGACGGATAAATAATGAAAATATCCGCGCTTGAACGCCGAAAGATCGAAGGCGCCCCCCGATGGATGGTGACGTTCGCGGACTTGATGTCTTTGCTGTTCGCCATGTTTGTTTTGTTGTTGTCGTTTTCCAAAGTTGACAACGCCAGCTTTACCCAAAATGCCGGTCCCATGCGTGACGCTTTCGGCAAGGGGCCAAAGATGATGCGCACCACCTCTCAGCCCTCGATCCAGCCCGGCGAGGCGGGGCCCGGCAAGGGCAAGACCCAGGAACATATTCGAACCCGCTCGACGGCCCGGGTCGTTCAGTTCGACAATAGCGTCAAAGCCAAGCGAAGTTTCCTTTTTCAATTCCGGCGGTCCATGGAACGGGAACTGGCGGAATCGCGGATCCTTCTTATCGATAAAGGCGACCGCATCATCATCCGCTTTCCCGGCGCCACCTCTTTCGTCCCAGGCAGCGCCGAAATGGCGAAGGACATCGGGCCGACTCTGGACCGCATCGCCAGCATCCTTAGGGCGACAAAGGGCCAGATTGTGGTTTCCGGGCACTCCGACAATTCACCTATTTCGACGGCGCAATTCCGGTCCAACTGGGACCTGTCATCGGCCCGCGCCGTGACCGTTGTCCATTACCTGATGAACAAGGCCGGCATCAAATCGTCCAGGATCACCGCCCAAGGGTTCGCCGACAGCCGCCCGCTGGTGAAGAACAATTCACCGGAAAACCAGTCCAAGAACAGACGCGTCGAAATCTCAATCGAGATTACGTCGTTTGAAGGCTAATTCGGGGACTTGCCCTGAAACCGGTTATACGCTTGGGGGGCGCGTCTTCTAAGTAAGTTTGTGCATGGCGACGGCGGTGTCGGGCATGCGGCTGGAAAATCCCCATTCGTTGTCATACCAGCTTAGAACGCGCACGAAGTTACCCTCGATGACCTGTGTCTGTGTCGCATCGAAGGTTGAACTGGCCGGATTATGGTTGAAGTCGATAGACACCAAATCATCCGTCACGTAACCAAGAATACCCTTGAGGCTGCCTTCGGAAGCTTCCTTGAGCGCGTTATTGATCTCTTCGACGGTTGTTTCGCGTCCGGCGGTGAAGGTCAAATCGATTAAGGAAACGTTCGGCGTCGGCACCCGGATGGAGGTTCCGCTCAATTTGCCGTCCAGTTCCGGCAGCACCAAGCCGACCGCCTTCGCCGCCCCCGTTGACGTCGGGATCAGCGAAACGCCGCAAGCCCGGGCCCGTCTCGGGTCACTGTGCAAGGTGTCGAGCGGTCGTTGGTCGCCGGTATAGGCATGGATGGTGGTCATGAACCCTTTTTCGATGCCGACTGTTTTATTCAAGACATCGGCGACCGGGGCTAGGCAGTTGGTCGTGCACGACGCATTGGATACCACGGTGTGGTGGGCTTCCAGTTTGTCGTGATTGACGCCGTAAACGACCGTCAGATCAACTTCCTTGCCCGGGGCCGAGATCAAGACTTTTGCGGCGCCGGCGTCCAGGTGCTTGGAGGCCGAAGCTCGGTCGGTGAAAAAACCGGTGCATTCCAACGCGACATCGACGCCCAGTTCTTTCCACGGCAAATTGGCGGGGTCGCGTTCCGCCGTTACCCTGATCGGGCCGGTGCCGGCATCAATGGTGCCGTTGTCGATGACGATGTCGTTCGGAATGGTGCCGTGAACGGAATCGTATTTCAGCAAATGAGCGTTGATTTCCACAGAGCCGAGATCGTTGATGCCGACGATTTCAACGTCGGTGCGCTGGGATTCCATGATACCGCGCATGACCAAGCGACCAATCCGGCCAAAACCATTAATACCTAAACGTACTGCCATATCGAGCCTCCCTCAAAAACATTAAGTCCAAATTCTCCCAAAATGTTTCCGCCTCTAATTTCCGAAAAGCTTCCTTCGGTGTCCCAATTTTAGGGCCCAACGGCAATTCAGTTTTTCTTTGTCCGCACCATCAAGGGAAAGGCCCTGCAGGTCAAGGGGGGTGCTTTATATTATGTGATAGATAAAGGCATACCCCCCTGATGCTGTTTTTAGTATGCAATATTAAATGGTTGCAAAATTTCCCTGCAGTATCGATTGACCTTGTTCAAGGGGGCGTCATACTCTGCCGACAGGTCCTTTTCAAAAACAGGGCAAAAAAATAGCCTTTGGAAAGTTCAAGCGGGGGAAATCCAAACGGTGCAAAAGGGATTACGGTGAAGAAGCCAAATCTGCAAAAACCGTCCAAAGTGGAGCGCGCCAAGGCCCATCTTGATGGCGCCGTCGCCAGGTTGGAAGCCGTGGCCAACCAGCGCCGGGAAGATGCGCCTTCAGGGGCTGCGCCACCCGACGACTTGATCCATAAATTGGAAGGGCTTCGGGACGAAAATGTGCGTTTGAAAGCCCTCAATGAAACCGTCTCAGTGCGCTTGGATGCCGCCATCGGGCGCATCAAATCGGTAATCGAAGACTAGAGCTAAGAACAGGAGCAACGGCCATGGCCCAAGTGACCGTCACCATCAACGAGCGGAGTTACCAAGTCGTTTGCGATGACGGCCAGGAAGCTCATCTTTCGCGCCTTGGCACTTATGTCGACAAAAGAGCCGATGAATTGGTCGCGGCGGTGGGGAAGGTCGATGACGCCCGGCTTCTGGTGATGGTTTCGCTGTTGTTGGCCGACGAATTGTCCGATGCCTATGCCGAATTGGATGCCGCCCGGGCCGCCGACGAAGGGGTCGCCGCCATGATGAGCGCCGAAGAAAGCCTGAGCGCCAATATGGAAGATTTAGCTATTCGCATAGAGAACATTGCCGAACGGCTAGAACAGGCTTAGATTCACCTCTAGGGCGGTTTCTACCCTGTCCGTCAGGCTACGTTATCCCTGGGGCTTTCGATACCTCGGGAGCTGTCCCTGCCAAGCTCGTGGGCTTGGTATATGGCGCCCACCTGCACTAGCAGGCCACAGAGGATTCCCCGCCAACGGCTGGCGTGGAGCCGTCCTAACTCTTTATTGGCTCCCTCAATTCGGCGAATTTCCGGCATGACGATAAATGACGACAAGCAGGACCTTCGCCTCAGGGCCAAGGAAAAGCGTTCGCAAGCGGTCGCCGACGCCGGGTCCGAAGCCGCCGTCCGGCTTGTCGGAAATTTTATCCACGCCGCTTCCTCTTTTCCGCAGACGGACTCTGCCGTTGCCGCCTATTGGCCGATGGCTAATGAAATCGACGTCAGACCGCTGATGAAGGAACTTCACGGCCAAGACCGCGCCGTCGCTTTGCCGGTTGTTGCTGGTGCCGCCAAGCCCTTGATTTTCCGCCGATGGGTGCCGGGCATGGAATTGGAAGAAGGCGGCTTCGGCACACACCACCCGGGCCCCGAGGCGCCGGAAATTATCCCGGGAATTCTTCTCGTGCCCCTACTGGCTTTTGATGCACAAGGGTTCCGGCTGGGCTGGGGCGGTGGGTTTTACGACCGCACCCTTGCTGAACTTAGGGCGGCGGGTACCGTTCTGGCGGTCGGCGTCGCTTATTCGGGGCAAAAAGTTGACCGGGTGCCGAAAGATTCCCATGACGAGGCCTTGGATTGGATCATCACCGACCGTGATGTCCTGGAGATAAGCTGACATGAAAATCCTTATTTGCGGCGATGTCGTCGGCAAGGCCGGCCGTCGGGCGATCGAAGACAACCTTCCGGATATTCGGCAGCGGCTGGAATTGGATTTCGTTATCGTCAACGGTGAAAACGCCGCCCACGGTTTCGGCATTACCGATAAAATATGTGCCGCGTTTTATGCCGCCGGTGCCGATGTTATCACCACCGGAAACCATGTCTGGGACCAGCGCGAGATCATCAACTACATCGGCGGCGATGAAAAACTGTTGCGCCCGATGAACTATCCCGAAGGCACACCAGGGGCCGGCACCGGGATTTTTAAAACCTCCGAAGGACGCAAGGTGATGGTCGTCCATCCCATGGGCCGCCTTTACATGGAGCCCCTGGACGATCCTTTCGCCGCCGTCGAGGAAGCGCTCAGAAACCATCGCCTCGGCCAGTCGGTGGACGCCATCATCGTCGATATCCATGCCGAAGCGACCAGCGAGAAGCAGGCCATGGGCCATTTTCTCGACGGCCGGGTTTCGGCGGTGGTCGGCACCCATACCCATGTACCGACGGCTGATGCGCAAATTATGCCCGGCGGCACCGCCTATCAGTCCGACCTCGGAATGACCGGCGATTATGATTCCGTGATCGGTATGAAAAAGGACTTAGCGACCAGCCGCTTCACCACCAAAATGCCGCAGGGGCGCCTGGAGCCGGCGGAAGGCGAAGCGACGCTATGTGCTGTCTATGTGGAAACCAATGATCGGACGGGCCTTGCCCAGCATATCGGGGCGCTCCGGCTCGGCGGCACTTTGAAAGAAGAGTGGCCCGTCTGAAACACGGGTCTGAAACACGGGTCTGTAGCGCTCCTCTGAAACTGCGGATTCGCCGCCCAATTATTGACATATTGGTCTGACATTAAGGTGGACGACAGCCGTGCGTTCACCTACTACATATGGTATAACGCGCAACAACAAATTCAGTATGTAGGGGGAAGAATCGGAATATGGCCGGTCATTCCAAATTCAAGAACATTATGCACCGCAAGGGCCGCCAGGACGCCAAGCGGGCAAAGGTTTTTACGAAGCTTATCAGGGAATTGACCGTCGCCGCCAAAACCGGGCTTCCCGAACCGGAAATGAACCCACGCCTGCGCTCCGCCATCGCCGCCGCCAAGGCGGCCAACATGCCGGGCGATACCATGAACCGGGCGATCAAGAAGGGTAGCGGCGGGGACGACGATACCAATTACGAGGAAGTCCGTTATGAAGGTTACGGACCCGGAGGCACCGCCCTCATCATCGAAGCCCTGACCGACAACCGCAATCGCACCGCCAGCGAAGTGCGCGCCGCATTAACCAAATTCGGTGGCAACTTAGGCGAAACGGGCTCGGTCAATTTCATGTTCGACCGCGTTGGGTTGATCGTTTATGGGGCCGCATCCGCCGGGCCTGAGGATATGTTTGAAGCCGCTCTGGAAGCAGGGGCAAGCGATGTTGAGTCGTCCGACGCCGCGCACGAAGTGACGTGCGATCCCGATGATTTTTCCATCGTTCGCGATGCCCTGGAAAAAAAGTTCGGCGACGCCGAGGTTGCCCGGCTTGACTGGAAACCACAAACAAGCGTTCCCGTTGACGAACACGCCGCCGACACCTTGTTGAAGCTTTTGGACGTTTTGGATGACAACGACGATGTCCAGCGGGTGGCGTCCAACTTCGAAGTTGACGACGACGTGCTTGAGCGCCTGAGCACCTGAAGAGGCCGTAACGGAAATGGAGAAAGTCATTCGACTGATCGGCATTGATCCCGGGCTCCGCAACACCGGCTGGGGTATCATCGATATCGTCGGCAATAGGCTCAGCCATGTTGCCGACGGGGTCGTCAAATCGGACGGCGCCCTGCCGCTGGCCGCCCGTCTGGTGCAGTTGCAGGATGGCCTTGTCCGGGTCATCGAAGTCCACCGTCCGGATGAAGCCGCCGTCGAGGAGACTTTCGTCAATAAAAACGCAGTCTCGACCCTGAAACTGGGGCAAGCCCGCGCTATAGCCTTATTAGTGCCGGCCAACGCGGGTTTAAGCGTCGCCGAATATTCGCCGAACCTGATCAAGAAATCCGTTGTCGGCGCCGGCCATGCCGCCAAAGGACAGATACAAATGATGGTCAAGACCTTGCTGCCGGGCGCCACCCTGAACAGCGCTGATGCGGCGGACGCGCTGGCCGTGGCGATTTGTCACGCCCATCACCGCACCAGCCCGCAAGCAATGGCGGAACGGGCGGTGGAGGCCCAAGCCTCATGATTGCCAAGCTTAAAGGCCTTATCGACAGCGTCGGCGACGGCTGGACCGTTATCGACGTCGGCGGCGTCGGTTATTTGGTGTTCGCATCCGGGCGAACGCTGGGCCGGTTGGGTGCCGGCGACGTCGCCGAGGTGCTGGTCGAAACCCATGTCCGCGAAGACCACATCCACCTTTACGGTTTCATAGACGCGACCGAGCGCGATTGGTTTCAATTGCTGACGACGGTCCAAGGCGTCGGCGCCAAGGTGGCGCTGGCCCTATTATCCGTGCTCAGCCCCGATGACCTGTTGCAGGCGATTGCCGCCGCCGACAAGGCGGCGATCACCCAGGCGCCGGGCGTCGGCCCGAAACTGGCGACCCGTATTTTGAGTGAGCTGAAAGATAAGGTCGGCGATTTTGCCTTGGCGGGTGGGCCGGGCGGAATGCAAGCGGCGGATTTCGGCATCGGCCAAGGGGGTGTGGGTGGCCCTATCAGAGATGCGGCTTCGGCCTTGGTCAACTTGGGATATCAACGCTCGCAAGCCTTGGGCGCGGTTAGCCGCGCCGCCGCCCGGCTGGGCGATGATGCCGGCATCGAAGCTTTGATCCGCGCCGGATTGGGCGAGTTGGCTTCTGGTGAAAGCCTTGGCGAAGGCTTGAGCGCGAAAACGGGGAGCGCCTAGGTTATGAGTGACGACAGCCGTATCCTCGCCACCGCAATCGCCGAAGACGACGCCCCGGACATGGGTCTCCGTCCGGTTAGCCTCGATGATTTTGTCGGTCAGGAACAAATCCGTGAAAACCTACGCGTGTTCGTCGCCGCCGCGGCCAAGCGTTCGGAATCCCTGGACCATGTTCTGTTTTACGGGCCGCCCGGGCTCGGCAAGACGACGCTGGCGCAGATCGTCGCCCATGAGCTGGGTGTCGGCTTTCGCGCCACCTCGGGACCGGTGATCGCCAAGGCTGGTGACTTGGCGGCGATCCTGACCAACCTGCAACCCCGGGACGTTCTTTTTATCGATGAAATCCATCGACTCAGTCCGGTGGTCGAGGAAATTCTCTATCCGGCGATGGAGGATTTCCAACTTGATCTGATCATTGGCGAAGGCCCGGCGGCGCGCTCCGTGCGCATCGATCTGCCGCCGTTCACCCTGGTCGGGGCGACGACGCGCTCGGGGCTCCTGACGTCGCCGTTGCGCGAACGGTTCGGCATTCCCCTCAGGGTCAATTTTTATTCGGTCGACGAATTGCAGCGCATCATCGTTCGCGGTGCCGGATTGTTGGGCATGAACTTGACAGCCGACGGCGCCGTTGAAATCGCCAAGCGTTCGCGGGGCACGCCCCGGGTCGCCGGCAGGCTTTTGCGCCGGGTCCGTGACTTTGCCGCCGTTGACGGATCGGGACAGGTCGACGCCAAAATCGCCGATGGGGCGTTGAATCGGCTGGAAGTCGATGCCTGCGGGTTGGACGCCATGGACCGGCGGTACCTGAATTGTATCGCCGATAATTTCGGCGGTGGGCCGGTTGGGGTCGAAACCCTGGCCGCCGCGCTTTCCGAACAACGCGACACCATCGAAGAAGTGATCGAGCCTTACCTCATTCAACAGGGTTTCTTGATGCGTACACCCCGAGGCCGGGCCTTGGCCGGCGAGGCGTTCCGCCACCTTGGGCTCAAGGAACCCGAAGGGTTCACCCAATTGGAATTGATCAAAGATGCCGACCAAGACGTGGATGCGGAAGATGATTAAGACCACCCATGCGTCGCAATCCATGGGTGGCGTTCACACGTTCCCCATCCGCGTTTATTACGAAGATACCGACGCTGCCGGGATCGTCTATTACGCCAATTATTTGAAATTCGCCGAGCGCGCGCGGACCGAGATGCTCCGCGATCTCAGCATCGAAAGCGAAGCCTTGATGGAAAAGTCGGGCCTGACTTTTGCCGTCAGGAAATGTTCGGTGGACTTCATCAAGCCGGCGCGGCTCGACGACATGCTGTCGGTGGAAACCAGGTTGATGAAAATCGGCGGCGCGTCGGTGGTTGCCGATCAACGGGTGAAACTGAAAGCCGCCGACCTTGTCCGCATGGAAATGAAACTTGCCTGTATGTCCTTGGATGGGCGGGCGGCGCGTCTGCCGGCGGAAATAAAATCCCGTCTCCAAGCCTTTGGATATCAGGGGCAATCAAAACAACGTAGAAAGAAGTAGGGCTAATTGATGGAAAACCAAGTCATTGAAGCGGCAACACTGGGCGGTTCGGTCGGTAATCTGGATTTTTCGGTGTGGTCGCTTTTCCTCAGGGCCGACTTGATCGTCAAGTCGGTGATCGTGCTGTTGTTGGCGGCATCGATCTGGTGTTGGGCGATCATCTTTGAAAAAAGCATCAGTCTTCGTCGCCTCAGCTCCCGGTCGTCCGAATTCGAACAAGCCTTTTGGTCCGGAAATTCTCTGGACGACCTGTACGAGAGGATCGCCAGCCAGCCCCGCGATCCGATGTCGGCGGTTTTCGTCGCCGCCATGCGCGAATGGCGAAGAACGCCGGCGCGTGAAAACGGGAAAACGGATTCCCGGGTCGGCTTGGCTGATCGAATCGATCGGGTCATGCAGATTACGGTCGCCCGGGAAATGGACAGGGCAGAAAAAAACATCACCGTCCTGGCGACGACCGGATCGACGGCGCCTTTCATCGGCTTATTCGGAACCGTTTGGGGCATCATGAACAGCTTTCAATCGATTGCTATTTCCAAGAACACCAGCTTAGCCGTGGTCGCCCCGGGGATCGCAGAAGCTCTTTTCGCAACGGCCTTGGGGCTGTTGGCGGCTATACCGGCGGTTGTCGCCTTCAACAAACTGAATAAGTCCATGGACCGCTATGCCGGTCGTTTGGACAGTTTTGCCGGTGAATTTTCAGCGATCCTGTCGCGCGAGATGGAGGGCGGTGATTAATGGCGTACTTCCTTCACCGCTCTAACGGACGCCAAAGAGGCCGGGCTCGCCCCCCCCCGATGTCGGAAATAAATGTCACGCCGATGGTCGACGTGATGTTGGTGTTGTTGATTATCTTCATGGTGACGGCGCCGCTGTTGACGGTGGGCGTGCAGGTCGACTTGCCCAAGACCAAGGCCTCTATCATCCAAGGACAGGATGAACCGTTGGCGATCAGCGTTGACGCCAAGGGCCAAATTTATCTACAGGAAACGGAAATCGACCTTCAAGGTTTAGTCCCGCGCCTTGCCGCCATCACGTCCAATAACCCGGACGTGCGTATTTTCGTGCGCGGCGATGCTTCGATCAATTACGGCCGGGTCATGGAGGTGATGGGAACGATCAACGCCGCCGGCTACCGGAAAGTGGCGCTGGTTACCCAGCAAATAAAGAAACGCCGGCGCACAAAGAAAAAGCGCCGCTAGTCCCCAAAGACGGTTTTAATGCGTGATGGGTTTTTCTATTCGGTTCTGTTTCATGCCGCGGTCCTGGTGGTCGGGTATTTCGGGCTGCCTTATATTCAACGCGCCCCTTTGTTGACCGATACCCCGATAATGGTTGAAATCGTCAATGTCGATGAAGTGACCAATGCGCCTGCGCCGAAACCGAAACCGCCAAAAAAAACCGAGGACAAGAAAAAACCGCCGCCGCCCAAGAAGGTAATTAAGACGGCGGCACCTCCCCCGCCGCCGCCGAAGGTGGAGGAAAAGGAAGAAGTTGCGGCCTTGCCGGTCCTTAAGGAAAAGCCGAAACCGAAACCAAAAGCCGAAGAAAAACAGAAGCCCAAGCCCAGGCTGGCCAAGGCCAAACCCCGGCGCAAACCGCCCCCCCCCGATGCCTTCGCTTCGGTTTTAAAGACCGTCGAGAAGTTGAAAGAACAGCCGCCCGAAAAGAAAAAGGAAGAAAAAAAACCAAAGAAAAAAGAAACCTTCGAACAGCAGATGGCCAAGGCCTTGACGTCGAGGGACGCCAAGCACAACCCGCTTCGCCCCTTGGCCATCAGCGAGATTGATTTGGTCCGTCAGCAGATCAGGGAGTGCTGGAACCTGCCGTCAGGCGCTAAGGAAGCCCAGAACCTGAGCATTGAAATCAGGATGGTTATGAACCCCGACGGAACCGTCCGCCAAGCCAGAATCCTTGACCAAAGCCGCCTGCAAGGTGATCCTTTTTTTCGTGCCGCAGCCGAAAGCGCCCTAAGGGCGGTCTTGAATCCCCGTTGTAATCCCCTCAAGCTACCACCGGAAAAATATCAACAATGGCAAAACATGATCCTCGTCTTCGATCCCAGCCAAATGTTCTAAGCATGGCGGCGTTCAAGGGATATTTTTTAAAGGCCCGGCTTCGGGGCTTGTTGGCCTTGTTTTTGGGATTGGTCGCAACTTGGCCGGCGGCGGCCGAGCTTAGGATCGATATTACCCAAGGCAAGGTCGAACCGCTGCCCGTCGCCATCACCAACTTCGTCGGCATAACCACCGATGAAATCCAATATGGGAAGGATATTTCGGGCGTTATTTCGGCCGACCTGGAACGGTCGGGCCTGTTCCGCCCCATTGACCATCGGGCTTTCATTCAGACCGACATCGCGCTGCAAACGTTGCCGCGGTTTGGCGACTGGCGGGTTATTAACGTCCAGGCCATGGTTCAAGGGCGTACGCAATTCGTCCAAGGCGGTCAGTTGCGTGTTGAATTCCGGCTTTGGGATGTCTTCGCCGAGCAACAAATGGTGGGGTTGGCGTACGTCACCGTTACCGACAATTGGCGCCAAGTCGCCCATATCATTTCGGACGCCATCTATAAGCGGATCACCGGTGAAGAGGGCTATTTCAATACCCGCATCGTTTACATCTCGGAAACGGGTCCCCAGCAACGGCGCATCAAGCGCTTGGCGATCATGGATCAGGATGGGGAGAACCATAAATTTCTGACGGATGGAGGCTCGCTTGTTTTGACGCCGCGGTTTTCCCCAACGCTGCAGGAAATTACGTACCTTTCATACTATCAGGATCAGCCTCGGGTCTACATCTTCAACATCGATACCGGCCGCCAGGAAGTCTTGGGTGATTTTCCGGGCATGACCTTTGCGCCCCGGTTTTCGCCGGACGGCCAAAAAGTCATCATGAGCATGGCTCAGGCGGGTAATTCCGATATCTATCTCATGGACCTCAGGACCAGGGAGGTCAAAAGACTGACGAAGCATTCGGGGATCGATACATCCCCCAGTTTTTCTCCTGATGGCAAGCAGATCGTTTTTAATTCAGACCGCGGCGGCAGCCAAAAACTTTATGTTATGAACGCCGGCGGCAGCCGAATCCGGCGCATCAGTTCCGGGAAAGGGCGTTACGCGACACCGGTATGGTCGCCTCGTGGCGATTTGATCGCGTTTACGAAAATCCTCAGCGGCAGATTTTATATCGGCGTCATGCGCACCGACGGGAGCGGAGAAAGGTTATTGGCGGAGGACTTCCTAGTCGAGGCGCCGACCTGGGCGCCGAACGGCCGGGTTTTGATGTTTTTTCGCCAGCAAAAGACAACCAAGGACGGCAAAGGTGGGCGGTCCCGCCTTTATTCCATTGATTTGACAGGCCATAACGAGCGCGAGATGGTTACGCCGGTTGACGCCTCGGACCCCGCGTGGTCCCCGATCATTCGATAGGCGGCATATTAATAAATGTGTAAAAATCCGCTTTCAGACAAAAAAAGCTTGGAATTAGCTATTTTACTCTTTAATACAATGTAATTAGTGGCTCTTTCAGCCAATATAGTTTTGTCCGCTTTAAATCGCGGATTCTTTTTGTTTCACTTATCCCGGTGATGGAGAACTAAATGCGCTATAAGATTTTGAGCCTATTTGCGGCTGTGGCACTTCTTTCCGCTTGCGAAACCGCATCGAGCGGAGGCGCCGGTGGCGCCGGAAGTGCAAAAAGCCAAAGCTTCACTTCCCCGATCGTTAAGTCCGGTACGCAACAGGACTTGGTGGTCAATGTCGGCGACCGTGTATTTTTCGACTTCGACAAATACAATTTGGACGGTGCTGCCCGCAAATCCCTCGAGAAGCAGGCGGCTTGGATGAAAGCTAATCCTTCCGTTACCGTTCAAGTCGCAGGCCATGCCGATGAACGCGGCACACGCGAATACAACTTGGCCTTGGGCGACAGGCGCGCCAACTCGGTTAAGGATTATCTTGGTTCCCTGGGCGTCAATCCGTCCCGTGTCGATACCATTTCTTATGGCAAGGAACGCCCCGTTGCCACCGGTTCGAACGAAGCGGCTTGGAAGCAAAACCGTCGTAGTGTGACAAAGGTTACCGGCGCAGGCAGCTAGCCGCCGAACCACACCATCGGGTAAAGATTTGGCGCTTGTCCAACCGGCGCTGTCGGGATGGGCAAGCGCCATAATTTTGCCTAGAATTAGGTTCACGGTATGACTGTAGGGGGAATGAGATAGGGTATTCCCCAATAAAAGAAGCGTTTATTTAAAAAATGAAATCTGAATTTTTTTATTCTCCATGGCGGCAAGGTCATTTGCCTTTCCTTCGCAAGCCATGGCATCGCACCTGCGGAGCGGTAATTGCGACCGTTTTGGCTTGCCTGATGTTGGCACCGGAGGTGCAGGCGCAAGCGCAAAAATCTGAAGATTTTAATGTGATGCTCGATCGGATGCAGCGCCTGGAAAGGGACATCCGCACCCTCAACCTGCAGCTATCCCGGGGACGCCCTCCAGCCCCAACTCTCCAATCGGCTCCGCAACCCATTGCCCCGCCGGCTGCGACCGGTGCCGGAGAAGGAGCGAAGAACGTAAGCGGTTCCGGATTGGCTCGCATGAGTGTCCGGATTTCCGGTTTGGAAAACGATTTGCGCTCGACGACCGGGGCCTTGGAAGATATCGGTTATCAGATCGGGGAAATCCGCCAGCGCCTGGATAAGTTGGTGACTGACATCGACTACAGATTAGGGGCGTTGGAAGGCCGCGCGCCCGGAGCCCAGGGGCAGGGCAAAGCCCCGGCTCGTAATCAGAACCGCACATCAACTCGTAATCAGGCACCGCCCCGCCTAACCGCAGCCCCTTCGCCTCCGCCCGTGCAGAAAATAATTCCGGGTCAGGAAACGGGATTCGCCCAACAACCGGGAAACTTGGGCATCGTTTCTGAAAAAGCCGTTGCGGCGATCAGGCCGCCTTCTCAGGCGGAACCCAAGGACAGCAAAGCTCCCAAAGCGCCTAGAGTTAGGTCTGGGGTTAGCAGCGCCTCGTCCCCCAAACCCATTCTGGCGCCGCCTAGGGCCACCAGCGTTCTGCCGAAAGGGACGCCCAAAGAACAATACAACTATGCTTTCGGGCTTCTTCGTCAGGCCAATTATGATAAGGCGGAGCTGGCGCTGCAGGAATTCGTCAAGCGCTACCCGAAGGAAACCCTGGCCAGCAATGCTCGCTATTGGTTGGGGGAAACATATTACGTGCGCGCGGCCTTTGTGCAGGCCGCCGAAGTCTTCCTTGAGAGTTATCAATCAGACCCGAAAGGCCTGAAGGCGCCCGATTCGCTTTTGAAGCTTGGGATGTCCTTGGGCGGGCTTGAGAAAAAGCGCGAAGCCTGTGCCGCGTTCAATAAACTGATAAAGGATTTCCCCGACGTTTCCCCCGGGGTCAAAAATACCGTTGCCCGGGAAAAGCAAAAAAACGGCTGTAAGAAATAAGCGGCTTTCCCAAAAGGTTCTTTATTCCCGTGGTTGATCGAAATTCCCCATATCCGGACTTATCCCCGGAAATTCCTTTATCCGACGAGGCCTTCCAGGCCCTGATGGCGGATTTGGGCCCGTTTGAGGCCGCGCCGCACGTCTGTGTTGCCGTTTCCGGGGGCGCCGACAGCCTTTGCCTGGCGTTGCTGACGGCGAGATGGGTCGAAAAACGGGGCGGGCGCGTGTCGGCGCTGACGGTGGATCACGGCTTGCGCCCCGAAGCCGCAAAAGAAGCGCAAAAAGTCGGCCGCTGGTTAAAGCCCCTGGGCATTGCCCACCACGTTCTTACTTGGCAGGGACCGAAACCCCAAGCCGCTATCCAGGCGGAAGCCCGAAAGGCGCGTTACCGGCTGATGTCATCGTGGTGCCGGAACGCCGGCGCGCTACACCTCTTGTTGGCTCACACCATGGACGATCAAGCCGAAACCCTGCTTCTCAGGCTCGGTTCGGGCAGTGGCAACGATGGCTTGGCGGCGATGTCGGCGGTGGTTGAAACCCCGGATGTCCGGTTGTTGAGGCCGCTTCTCGGCGTTCGCAAGTCATCGTTGGTGGCGGATTTGAAATTGCGTCGGCAGAATTGGATTGAGGACCCCTCCAACCAGGATATTGCCTTTGCCAGGGCCCGGATTAGGCAGGCCATGGCAACCGGTGGGATGGAGCCCGAGGATTTGTTTTTGGCGGCCAGCCGTTTCGGGCGTGCCAGAACGGCTTTGGAGGAGGCGGCGGCGAAAATTCTGGCTCGCTTTTCCAAAGTCCACCCGGCCGGTTTTGTTCGGCTGGATTCTGCTTTTCTGCATACGGCCCCGGAAGAAGTTTCCCTTCGGGCTTTGGGTCGGGTGATGAGCGCCGTCGGCGGTCGTGGTTACGGACCCCGGCTTAATAAGTTGGAACGCCTTCACCGCGGGCTGTCGGAAAGCCACGGAGAATTTTCCGGTACTCTGGGCGGCTGCCGGGTAGTGGCTGAGGGAAATGGAATTCTCGTCTGCCGTGAAAACAGAAACCTTCCCGAACCGGTAGAGGTCTATCCCGGACTAAGGCTTACCTGGGACGGTCGTTTTTCGGTCGGTTTTCGGGGGGAGGGCCAAGGCCTTTTGTCGCCTTTGGGAGCCGATGGATGGTCGGAAATCGTCCAAACCAGCCCCGAATTGCGCCAAAGCCCGGTCCCGGCACCGGTTCGAGGTTCCCTGCCGGCTTTATTCGATGATTTTGGTGTTCTTTCCGTGCCTCACTTGGGTTTCACGCGCTCCCCGGTGGGTAATTTGTCGCCAGTTATGGATGAAAGTCAGAGTTTGGCGTTTTCGGATGTCCGTTTTTGCCCCCCTAATACCTTGTCAAACGTCGGGTTTTTCTTGCGTTTTCCCCCTAACCTACTATCTCATTAGGGCAAGGCAGCGGAAAATCACCCGTCGCCGAAGTAATAAGCACGCCTAAGGAGGATAAATAACTTGAATTTCAGCCGAAATATGGCCCTGTGGGTCGTTGTCGCCCTCCTTGTCTTTGCCATGTTCAACCTGTTTCAGGGGACGTCGCAGCGCGGCCAGATGACGTCGCTGGCCTTTTCCGATTTCCTGACCTCCGTCGAAGCCGGCGATGTCCGCGATGTCACCATCCAAGGCGAAACCGTTTCCGGCCATTACCGCGATGGGCGCAATTTCTCGACCTTTGTGCCCGAGGGCTCCAATCTCGTGCAGACGTTGACCAAGCGGGGTGTGCGCATCAGCGCGCTGCCCAGCGACGAGGGTACGCCGACGTTGTTTAGTATCCTTATTTCCTGGTTCCCGATGCTGTTGCTGATTGGGGTCTGGATTTTCTTCATGCGGCAAATGCAGTCGGGCGGTGGCAAGGCCATGGGATTTGGCAAGTCAAAGGCCCGGTTGTTGACCGAAAATTCCAACCGGGTGACGTTCGAAGACGTTGCCGGGATTGACGAGGCCAAGCAGGAACTGGAAGAAATCGTCGAATTCCTGAAGGACCCGCATAAATTTCAGCGCCTCGGCGGCAAAATCCCCAAGGGCTGCTTGTTGGTCGGCCCGCCGGGCACCGGCAAAACCTTGCTCGCTCGTGCTATCGCCGGTGAAGCCAACGTTCCGTTCTTCACCATTTCCGGTTCCGACTTCGTCGAAATGTTTGTCGGTGTCGGCGCGTCGCGCGTGCGTGACATGTTCGAACAGGGCAAGAAAAACGCCCCTTGCATCATCTTCATCGATGAAATTGACGCCGTCGGTCGCCATCGCGGCGCCGGTCTTGGCGGCGGCAACGATGAACGCGAGCAAACCTTGAATCAGTTGCTGGTGGAAATGGACGGGTTTGAGTCCAACGAAGGCGTCATCCTGATCGCCGCCACCAACCGTCCCGACGTTCTCGATCCGGCGTTGCTCAGGCCCGGTCGTTTTGACCGCCAAGTGACGGTGCCGAACCCGGATATTTTGGGCCGCGAAAAAATCCTCAAG